>NZ_JAXOJJ010000035.1:0-1003 GCF_036663615.1 Sphingomonas rhamnosi | reverse complement strand
CATGACACGGCAATCACCTTGCAGCTAAATGTGACTTTTGCAGTCCGGCAATAAACCAGTGCGATTTATCAGGTTTCAAATTTAACATCGGCTCTCCATCGGCGCTTTCCAACCATTGAAAAGTGTATCCCAGGGTTGGTTTCTGCACGTGAAGTTTAAGGTCGCGATAGAAGCTCGCTAAGGGTTGAGACGACCCCATTTTGCAATGCAAAGTGCAAAGCTTAATGTTGAACCCGTCTGCGGTGCCGTGAGCATGCTTACGACTAATTAAATATAGCCTTCGTTCAAACCCGGAGGTCAAATTGACAAACCCCGGATCGACGGCAAGCAACTTCTTGGGTTGCGTGGCTTGTCGAAACAGCCATGGGGACACTTTAACGCGAAGGGCTCGGCAGGAGCCGTTTTTTTCGAACTCCTCATAATCCCATCGCTCGATTAGCTGAAAAAGTAGCGGAAGCGGGTCAACCCTCTGTGTTCCCTGTTTCAACCTGAAGCCAGTATGATTAAGTCGATCCAAGCTATCGAAAAGCCTTCGATAATCACTGCCACCAACGGCGTGACCCACATCCCTTAAAAATGTATGGGGATTGAAATAGATGCTGCGGTCAACCAAAGCAAACAATTAGCTTTGCTCCAGCGACACTTGTTTCGAGTTCAATCGTGATAGTGTTTATCGTGCTACATACCCACGTTCTTGGTCTGCGCTCATATCAACACTGGTCTGTAAATTTTCGATGGCTCGATCAAGCTGGGCGCTGCTGCGCCTGCGTCTTTATTCGACATTCGCAAACGATAACCCTTTTCCAGCCAGCCGAGCAGGTCCGTCCGGGCATCGACATAAATATAGTCTTTTTCGAAACGGGTCATTGACACGACGTAGCTGCCGTCGCGGTGCTGGTGCGGGAAAAGCAAAGTCCCGCTGTTTGGGCCGCGCGCAACGAAGGCGTGGAGGCTCATGTCGGCTTTTTGGCTCACGCTGCTTCCTCCGCTTCTGCTGCTCCGG
>NZ_JAXOJJ010000034.1:0-1017 GCF_036663615.1 Sphingomonas rhamnosi | reverse complement strand
GTTGCAGAAATGCCTCGATCCGGGCCATGAAACCTTCGGCATCCTGCAACCATAAAAGGTCATGCAGATAGACGCGGATGGCATTCATGCCGACGGAGGCGGCAAGCGACAATTCGCTATCGATTGCGGCCAAATCGAAGGTTTCGGCCTGCCACATCTCAAGCTGATTGATAGCGTAGGATGGTGCAAAATTACAGCCGCTATGCCATGGTATGGATGCGTACCAAGCGCGTGCGGTTGCTGATTCCCAACGTGATACCATGATCCGCCCCCCGTCGGACCCCCGCCCGACTTTCAGTGTATGCTCACCGTGTTAAGCCCCCATAACTAAACGGGGGCTTAATAAAAGGAATCCCTTATTACGGTTTTCCGCCGAAAATGCGACGAAGCGAGCGTTAACGCCAATTGCGGGCCAGCGCGTCTAACAGTTGCACGCCCCAGCCAGAAGCACCCTTTGGCGTCACTGGCCCGGACTTGTCCGCCCAGTTGACGCCTGCAATATCAAGATGTGCCCAAGGAACATTTTTATCAACGAAGAAGCCAACAAAGGTTGCGCCAAGTCCAGCGCCCGGACCGCCGCCTTCAACAACATTTTTGATATCGGCAATGTCGGACTTCATGTCCTCAAGATAGTTTTTGTGGAGCGGCATGCGCCAGACTTCTTCGCCAGTCGCAGTCCCCGCTGCGGTAACGGCTGCTGCTAACCGGTCGTCACGGCTGAAAAGGCCGGCATATTCGTCATTCAGTGCGCCAACGATAGAGCCCGTTAACGTCGCCATGTTTACCAAAGCTCCGGGCTTTTTATTGGCGACGATATATTCATTGGCGTCGGCCATTACCAAACGCCCTTCGGCATCGGTGTTGAGGACTTCAATGGTCTTGCCGCTCATTGTGCGCACGACATCGCCGGGACGTTGTGCGTTTCCGCCGGGCATATTTTCGGAGAGCGCCGCAACGCCGATGACGTTAACCTGCGCTTTGGACTTTGCCAGTGAAAGAACCGCGCCCATGATGTTG
>NZ_JAXOJJ010000033.1:0-1066 GCF_036663615.1 Sphingomonas rhamnosi | reverse complement strand
CTGAACCGCGCCGGGTTTGCCGGAGGCTCCAACTCCTGAGAAGGTGGAGCCTGTATGAGCAAGACGACGAACAAGTTTGCGCCGGAAGTTCGCGAACGCGCGGTACGGATGGTTTTCGACCACGAGCGGCATCACCCCTCGCGATGGGCAGCGGTGGTGTCGATCGCGGAGAAGATCGGCTGCGTTCCGCAGACACTGCATGAGTGGGTGAAGAAGGCTGAGGTCAACAGCGGCAAGCGTGCCGGTGACCCGACCGAGGTTGCCGACAAGGTGAAGGCACTCGAGCGCGAGGTCCGTGAGCTGCGGCAGGCCAACGAGATTCTGCGCAAGGCGTCCGCATATTTTGCGCAGGCGGAGCTCGACCGCCCGTTCCGGCGATGATCGCGTTCATTGACGATCACCGCGATGCCTATGGGGTCGAGCCGATCTGCCGTGTCCTGCCGATCGCCCCATCCACCTATCACGAGCGCGTCGCGCAGCGACAGGATCCGACACGCCTGTCGGCGCGGGCACGGCAGGATGCGCTCCTAAAGGCTGAGATCGCGCGCGTGTTCGCCGAGAACTTCGCGGTCTACGGCGTGCGCAAGGTCTGGCGGCAGATGATACGAGAGGGCGTGCCCGTCGCCCGCTGTACGGTCGCGCGACTGATGCGCGAGATGGGCCTGGCAGGCGTAATCCGGGGTAAGCCAGTGCGCACCACGATCAGCAACAAGGCGGCGCCGTGCCCGCTCGATCACGTCAACCGCCAGTTCTACGCGCCAGCGCCGAACATGCTGTGGGTCTCAGACTTCACCTACGTCGCGACCTGGGCGGGGTTCGTCTACGTCGCCTTCGTCATCGATACCTATGCTCGCCGGATCGTCGGCTGGCGGGCCAGCAGGACGGCTCATGCCAGCTTCGTCCTCGATGCGTTGGAACAGGCGCTTCACGATCGTCGGCCGGCCCATCGGGGCGGCCTCATCCATCATAGCGACCGCGGGTCGCAATATGTGTCCATCAAGTACACCGAGCGCCTCGCCGAGGCCGGGATCGAGCCCTCGGTTGGCAGCGTCGGCGACAGCTACGA
>NZ_JAXOJJ010000032.1:0-1197 GCF_036663615.1 Sphingomonas rhamnosi | reverse complement strand
CATCACCGCCGAGCATATGATGAACATGAAGCCAATGAGCATCGTCTGCAACATCGGTCACTTCGACAGCGAAATCCAGATTGCTGCTTTGTCGAATTATAACTGGACTGAAGTGAAGCCAGGCACTGACCTTGTCCAGTTCCCCGACGGCAAGCAAATCATCGTCCTTGCTATAGGCCGTTTGGTGAACCTTGGCTGTGCAACCGGACATCCAAGTTTTGTGATGTCGGCAAGCTTTACAAACCAAGTGTTGGCGCAAATCGAGCTTTGGACCAACGGTGAAAATTACAAGAACCAAGTCTATGTCTTGCCAAAGCATCTCGACGAGAAAGTCGCGACGCTTCACCTGGAAAAGCTGGGCGTCAAGTTGACAAAGCTTACTGCCAAACAGGCAGGATATATCGGTGTTTCGACCGAAGGTCCGTTCAAGCCAGACCATTATCGTTATTAATAACGCGTCCGTTTACGACGAAAAGAAAGCCTGCTGCGTAATCGTGGCGGGCTTTTTTCGTTGCGCGGCCCGAGCATTTGGGCATTAGCATATTGCCAGCAACGTAAAGGGCGCATGACGATGACAGGCACTGGCCTGCCAATTGCACTAATAGGGATTTTGATGGCACTTTGGCTTGTCGGAGCTATTGTTGCCATTTGGATAGGGCTGTCAATGCGCAGCCAGTCCAACAAGATGCTGCGCCAGACGGCGCGGCTTAGTCGCCTGCTTGAAACCGCGCCTGCTTTTCCTGTAGTAGTTAAGGGTGACGGCAGGATAGAAGCGCCCGACCGCTTTGCACGTTTGCTTGGTCTAGACGTGCCAGCGTCCTCGCTTTCGGAACTTGGTGGACGGACCAATGCCGGCCTCGCCCTAGAGGATCTTGCCGAACTTGAAGCAAAAGTGCGTGAAACTCAACGTACTGGGAAGGGCTTCACTTTACCTTTGGCAATTGAAGGGTCGAGCCGCAGGCTGACTGTGGTTGGCAACATTGCGGATACGATCATCTACCCCAACGGGGCAGCGTTATTATGGTTTTTTGATTCCACCGAAAGTTTGCGCGAACTGGAACGGCGGGCGCAGGAATCGGACGAAGCGCGGTCTGCATTTTCGGCATTGGCGGGACTGATTGAAGCGGCGCCTATTCCCATGTGGCATCGCCGGCCTGACATGAACCTGCATTTCGTGAACCATGCGTATGTCGAAGC
>NZ_JAXOJJ010000031.1:0-1219 GCF_036663615.1 Sphingomonas rhamnosi | reverse complement strand
TGAATAGCCCCTAGATTTCTAGACGCCTTGAGCCATCAAAGCCTGCTGCCGTTCGAACTCGACGGGCGACAGCATCCCGTTCCTGACATGCTTGCGGATCGGGTTGTAGAACATCTCGATGTAATCGAACACGTCCTGCCGGGCTTCTTCGCGCGTTTTATAGGTGCGTCGCCGGATGCGCTCACGCTTGAGGAGATTGAAGAAGCTCTCGGCGACGGCGTTATCGTGGCAGTTTCCCCGCCGGCTCATGGAGTGCTCCAGATTGTGAGCCCGGGTGAAGGCAGACCAGTCCATACTGGTGAACTGCGAACCCTGATCCGAATGGATCAGCACGCGGTTCTTCGGCTTACGCCGCCAGACAGCCATGTGCAGGGCCTCCAAAACCACATCGGTTGTCTGACGGCTTTGCAGCGACCAGCCCACCACGCGACGGGAGTAGAGGTCGAGCACGACCGCCAGATAGGCGAAGCCTTCCATCGTGCGGATATAAGTGATGTCCGTCACCCAGGCGCGATTAGCCTGCGGCACGTCGAACTGGCGATCCAACGTGTTGGCGGCAACGGCCGAAGGCTTTCCTCCTGAACTGCCTGGACGCCGCTTATAGCCGATCTGTGCCTTGATTCCTGCCAGGTTGGTGAGGCGGGCAACGCGATTGGGACAACAGGTCTCGCCCTGATCGAGCAGATCGTCGTGCAGCTTGCGATACCCATAGACCTTGCCGCTGTCGCTCCAGGCCTGCCGGATCAATGCAATCTGCCGAACATCTTGTTGCGCTCGACGGCTCAGCGGCGCTTTGCGCCAGGCATAGAAACCGCTGGGCTGGATCGTCAGGCACCGGCACATCGCGCGGACGCCAAACTGGTTCTGATGCTCCGCGACAAAGGCGTATTTCACTTGGCATCCCTGGCGAAATACGCGGTGGCTTTTTTTAAGATGTCGCGCTCCTCGATCACCCGAGCCAGCTCGCGCTTCAACTGGCGGATCTCGGCGTCCTTAGTGGCATCGCCAGATGCCACTTTCGCAAACTGCTTCTTCCACGCATACAGCGAGTGCGGGCTGACGCCGAGGCGCTGCGAAACCTCCGCTACCGGGTAACCCCGCTCTGTGATCTGCACCACCGCGTCACGCTTGAACTCATCGCTGAAATTGGGCTTCCCCATCGTCGCCTCCTGTTCTCAAAATTAGGATTGAAGGCGTCCAGAAATCTAGGGGCTATTCA
>NZ_JAXOJJ010000030.1:0-1255 GCF_036663615.1 Sphingomonas rhamnosi | reverse complement strand
CGCAGGCTGCGATCCTGTCCTTCCTTGAGGCTTATGAGCCTGACTTGATCGCTTGCGCGGCAGTCATCGGCGTATCGCCTGCAGTGTTGGTGCAGGCGCGGCAGGAGTTGGAAGCATGACCGTCGCCGGTACTCGGCCTCTTCTGATATCCGACTGCGACGAAGTGCTGCTGCACATGATCGTCCCGTTTCGTGATTGGTTGGATGAAGCGCATCATATTCATTTCGACCTCGTCCATGGCGACTGGGGCGAGGCGCTTCGCCACAAACATGACGGCACAGTCGTCGAGCGCGGTCAGGTTTGGGATTTGCTCAACGGATTTTTTGATACGGAAATGCACCGCCAACAGGCCATTGATGGCGCAGTGGCGGGCCTGAACAGGCTGCGGGAGCATGCAGACGTGGTTATCCTTACCAACCTGCTGGATCACCGCGCAGGGCCACGTACAGAGCAACTGAGGGCGGTTGGCATCGACGCACCTGTTTACTGCAACCAGGGCGGCAAGGGCGACGCACTTGGCCGCATCCTCGACGAATATCGCCCAAGCGTTGCGGTGTTTGTCGACGACTTAGGCCACCAGCACGAATCGGTTGGAGAGCAACATCCCGATGTATGGCGCCTGCATTTCGTCGGTGAGCCGTTGTTGTGGGAGCGCGTCAACCCATCGAAAGCAGCGCATGCAAGGCTGGATCGCTGGGCGGATGCGGAAATTTGGATCAGGGACAAGCTGGTGGCAAACATGCCAGCGCCCGCATTGGAAAAGGTAGTATGATGATTGAAGCAAAACTGGCTGAACTAGGCATTACGCTGCCGGAACCTGCGGCGCCTGTGGCGTCTTACGTGCCTGCAGTGGAAGCCAACGGCATGCTGTTCATTTCCGGCCAGTTGCCCTTTGTTGACGGCAAGGTTTTAACCGGCCGCGTTGGTGACACCTGCAATCTTGAAGATGCCAAGGTCGCCGCCAAGGCGTGCGGCATCATGCTTATCGCGCAGATGAAGGCGGCATTGGGCGGCGATCTTGATCGTGTTGAACGGATCGTCAAACTGGGCGTGTTCATCGCATCCGAACCAGACTTCACCGATCAGCCCGAGGCTGCCATTGGCGCTTCGGACCTTATGGAAGCGGTGTTTGGTGACGCCGGTAAACATGCCCGCGCAGCCGTATCGGTGCCAGTCTTGCCACGCAACGCTACGGTAGAAATCGACTGTGTTGTGAAGGTGCGCTCAGCTTAATGGCAGACGGCGTAACCGCCGA
>NZ_JAXOJJ010000028.1:0-1317 GCF_036663615.1 Sphingomonas rhamnosi | reverse complement strand
CACCGACGCTTATCGCAGCGTGCCACGTCCTTCATCGCCTGTATGTGCCAAGGCATCCACGAATTGCCCTTACCTCACGCTTGAGAGTCCACACCACCAACGACATCACTGGGTGCCTCCAAAGAGGTCACCAACTCGGCAGAGCAGTGTGCGTTGGCCTTTGTCAGGTGCGGATGATTATAATCTCAGCCAGATTATTTATATGATGACGCACGTCCGAACGCTTCGAGCTACGCAGCCAATCCGTTCGGCACCAAGGTGCCTTACGAACCGCTTTCGCAGTCCTCAACGTCCCAAATCATACGCCTCACGGCATCGATTTTAAGAACCCATTCACAATGTCAAATACGGGTCGCTTGCGACCCAATCACCGTGCTCTCGCACGGCGAACCGTTTCTCTTCATCAACCTGGATATGTGGTTAGCGGGCCGTGCCCGCTGCGCCCGTCAGTCGCAGCGAAGCTGCGCCTTGTGGGCGCGCTTCTCGGCGCTGGCCGTGCTTGTAGTCGTGCGCGGCAGCTTTCGCTGCCTCGTCTCGTCTACTGCGCATTGGTGGAGCCTATCGGGATCGAACCGATGACCTGATGCTTGCAAAGCAACCGCTCTCCCAGCTGAGCTAAGGCCCCATTATGCTGCGAGATGGTGGGCCGAGTAAGAGTTGAACTTACGACCTCACGCTTATCAGGCGTGCGCTCTAACCACCTGAGCTACCGGCCCCATCTCACACCCAAGCTGGTCCGAAGGACCGCTAGGCGGGAGGTGCCAGCTCAGATTACCCAAGCCGCTAGGCTTGGGATCCAGTTGATGAAGGGACATGAGGACGGCGGCTAATGTTCTTTGGAATGGAGGAAGCTCTTCCGACCGCATGGCATCCGAACCGAAGTCCGAGTGCGAGGCTGTCAGCGCTTTCCGCCGATATCCTTAGAAAGGAGGTGATCCAGCCGCAGGTTCCCCTACGGCTACCTTGTTACGACTTCACCCCAGTCGCTAAACCCACCGTGGTCGCCTGCCTCTCTTACGAGTTAGCGCAACGCCTTCGGGTGAATCCAACTCCCATGGTGTGACGGGCGGTGTGTACAAGGCCTGGGAACGTATTCACCGCGGCATGCTGATCCGCGATTACTAGCGATTCCGCCTTCATGCTCTCGAGTTGCAGAGAACAATCCGAACTGAGACGGCTTTTGGAGATTAGCTCACCCTTGCGAGTTTGCTGCCCACTGTCACCGCCATTGTAGCACGTGTGTAGCCCAGCGCGTAAGGGCCATGAGGACTTGACGTCATCCCCACCTTCCTCCGGCTTATCACCGGCGGTTACCTT
>NZ_JAXOJJ010000027.1:0-1392 GCF_036663615.1 Sphingomonas rhamnosi | reverse complement strand
GTCGTCTAATAGCGGGCTTGGCAAGCGCATTTTGGTGTGTGGATGTCGTCTGCCGGGGCATGGTCGTCTTCGCGGTCGGCATGGGCCGCCGCATCATGGGGCTTCGCGGGTCGATCCTTCCAATGTTCGTTACGCACGCACCGAGCCGGGGTTCGTGGTGCAACGGCAGCTGCGGAATGGACCAGCCTACGTCCCGGCAGGGACGCCTCGTCACGCCATCGGGCGCTATCGAGCTCTTGGATCAGGCGGCCGCAGCCGTCCTGATGAACAGTTCGCCAGAGCGCAGCATCGCATGCATGACGACCGCGAGCTTGCGGGCAACGGCGACGGCGGCGCGCTTGAAGCCGACCTTCTCGCGAAGCTTCATGCCCCAACTACGCAGATCGCTGTCGGCGTGGCTGCGGGTCAGGATCACGACAGCGGCCTCGTACAGGAGCGAGCGAACGTGGGTATCGCCGCGTCGGGAGATGTGGCCATCATAGTCGACTTCGCCTGATTGATAACGCCGTGTGGTCAGCCCCAGCCAAGCACCCACCGAGCGGGATTGGCTGAAGTTGGCAGGATCCTCGACCGCGGTCAGGTACGCGGTTGCGGTGATCGCGCCGACGCCAGGGATCGACATTAGTAGTTGGCATTGCTGGCTCCTGCGCGCCTCGGCGATGAGCTGGCGACCCAGCTCGGTTGCCTGGATGCGCAGGCTTCTCCACGCCTCGAGCAAAGGCAGAATGATCCGGGCGAGCCCCGCATGGTCGGTAAGCAGAGAGCGAACGTTCGCCTCGAACTTGCCGCCTATGCCACGCGGCACAATAAGCCCGAACGTCTTCATCAGCCCACGTATCTGGTTCGCCACGTCCAATGTTGCCCGGACAAGCTTCGTGCGCGCCGCAACCAGCGTACGTGAGAGCATGCTGTCAAAGCCTTTCACCCGCACTTCGCGGAAGAAGCCCACCTCGGCCAGGTGCGCCAAGCCATCCGCATCATTGGCGTCCGTTTTGTTGGTCGCCATGTCGAGCGCGGCCTTGGCGTGGCGAGCATCAATACAGATCGCCGGCATCCCTTCCGCGCTCAGAGCATGGTAGAACCACACCGATAGCGGCCCCGTCTCGAATACTACCCGCTCAGCCGCTGGGGCATGCTTGCGGATTACCCCCACAATCGTCGCCGGGTCCGACAGGCACTTTCCGCGCCATACACGCTTGCCGCCGCGCCGGATCGAGATGGCTGTCTCTTTCAACGATACGTCGAGTCCGATATACTCACCCATGGCTGTTCTCCGTTCGATGTATGGGCCCGGCTGCAAGTCGTGAGCCCGCACCTTCATCTATCGGGGAACAGCCACCTCCTGCGCTATCGCTGATCGAGGTAACTCGCTCCCGCCATTACCCCATGTTC
>NZ_JAXOJJ010000026.1:0-2506 GCF_036663615.1 Sphingomonas rhamnosi | reverse complement strand
GTCGGGATCGACCGAGCGCATGTAGCGCAGATCGGCCATCGTGTTGGCCGACTGGTTGGTCAGCGTGATCTCCACCTTCACATATTTGGCGTCGTCGGTCAGCGTCATGACCTGCTCAACCTTCAGCTTTTCGTCGGTCGTGCCGGTCCAGCCCGCGCGCGCCGCAGTAGCGTCGGACAGATTGGTCGAGTCGCCGTTGAGAATGGTCGATGTGCCGAACTCGGTATTGCCCTCGACATGCTTGATACCGTTGATGCTGTAGCCGATGTTGAAGCGCTCGACGATCGCGCCCATGGCCACGGCGTCCTGCAGCGGCGAGGCCTTGCCGGTGCCGAAGCCGTCGAGATCGACGTACATGCCAAGGTTGGTCACTTCACCCTTGTCGTAGGCGTTGAAGCCCGCCGGCGTCGCCGATCGCGTCCCCAGCGTACCCATATTGCCCACAGCCATGCTGATGAACTTGCCCTGCATGAAAACCGTGTCGTCACTCATGATCTTGTCGATAAGCATCATTATATTCCCCGTCGCGCCGATATCCGGGTGGATACCGGCTATGGACCCGCCAAAAGCCTCCCGCAGAACCCCGGATGGGGTGTGTGCGTGCGAAAACGCAAAGCCGAAACTGTATGCTAAGAAGCGTATTAACCATATTTTGGGTGAAACATGTTGCGGTGTGAGTCAATCGACCTCACCGTATTTTCTCGTCTAAATGAGACTGAATGATCAGCCCGCGCGTTGGATTGCGATTGAATCACCGCCAGCTGCCATCAAACTGTGACGCCCGGAGTCATTTTACCGCTACAGAGCGTCATGGCTATGATTAGAACCGCTAACATTGCCCGCATTACTTAGCGTGAAATATTGCGCAATTCTATTTTGTTATGGAGTCGTTACACCGGGAATTTGCTACTATCGCGCAACATCATTGCTCAGCTTTATATTCTAAGCTGGATTTTTGAAAGCTCGAACGATCCGGGAAATAGGTCAGATCACCGATACAAGAAAGGCGCGCTCGTAAGAGCGCGCCTCAATTTGTAGCGGTTGATCAGCGTATCTACGTTATATCATAGGGCTGGTCAGAACCCTAGCGTCGCCAGGCCGCCGGTCGAGCCTTCGAGGCTGTAGACATAATAGCTGACGCCATCGTGGATGACAGACCCGTCGAACTCGAGTGTGTTGACGGCCGCGCCTGTCGTGTTGAAGATGTTGACATGACCTGCGTCGCCAATGGTCTGCGGCGTCTTGCCCAAATCAAATTGCGCGCCGGCGCCGGATCCGACGATCCCGTCATGATCGCCATCGCTCAGCGCGGTGGTCGTGACGAGGATGTCCTTCTTGCCCATGTTGACGATCGTGTCGTCGCCGAGGTCAAAGCCGAGAGCGGTGTCGAAGAAGAATTTCTGTATCTTCTTATCGGTCAGATCACCGGCTAGGCGATCGTCACCGAACACGCTTTCGAGCGCACTTTTAGGCTTTGCCGCGCCGTCGGCATATACATGCGCACCGTCCATCGCAGCGCCGAGATAGCGCAGCGAACTTACGTCGGTCAGGGTGAGTATGTCCCCCTTGACGGTGCCATCGACCCTCAGCTTGTTACCGCTGAAGGTAATCAGGCCATCGCCATTATTGTCGTTCAGGACATGGCTGAAGATCAGCACATCGCTGCCTTCCAGATTGACGACGGTGTCGTTGCCCGATTTCGCAGCCACGTCGATGTAGAAGGCGTTGGCACCGCTCGCCCCGGTCAACACGTTGTTAGAGGAAGCGGAGCCATCGACGGCCTGGTGCGCGGCAAGCAGTTTTTCGAATGGCGACGACACGGGCGGGGGCGCCGTCACATTGATCGAGACCAGCGCGGTGTCGGCGGCCTTGCCGTCGGACGCGCTGTAAGTGAAGCTGTCTGCGCCGCTATAGCCATTGTTGGCGGTGTAGACAAAGCTGCCGTCGGCCAGGAGCTTTAGGGTGCCGTGGGCGGGACCATTGATCAGCTTTGCCGTCAGCGCGTCGCCATTGGCGTCCTTGTCGTTGGTCAGCACGTTACCGGTCAACAGTGCGCCAGCTTCGACGCTGCCGGCATTGTCAGCCATGGCGACCGGGGCAGTGTTGGGCTTGGCCGCGACGGTAATCGTCACCTTGGCGCCGGCGGATGCCGAACCGTCCGATGCCGAATAGGTGAAGCTGTCCGTGCCGGCGAAATCGACATCGGGGACATAGGTGAAGCTGCCGTTGCTCGCCAACTGGAGCGTGCCGTGGCTCGGTCCGGTGGCCAGGATGCTGGTGAGGGCGGCGCCGGTGCCGCTCTTGTCGTTGCTCAGCACGTTGCCGGTAACCGCGACCCCGGCAATTGCCGAAACCGCATCGCCAAGCGCGACCGGCACCGGCGCCGGTGCCGGCGCGCTGACCTTGAGCGTAACCTTGGCATTGCTCGACGAATGGCCGTCGCTTGCGGCATAGGTGAACGTGTCGGTGCCCACAAAGCCGGTCTTGGCGGTATAAACGAAGCTGC
>NZ_JAXOJJ010000025.1:0-2655 GCF_036663615.1 Sphingomonas rhamnosi | reverse complement strand
TCCACCTACGCCCGGCAATGGCGGCGGAGACAACAATGCACTAACTAACTGCCCGGACCACCCCGTGGGGGCTACTCAATTCAACAGCTTGGCCGAAATCTGTCGGGATCGCGCGTTCAGCGCCCAAGCACAGTTAAAAGGTCAACCGCAGTCCGGCCTCAAGGCCGTGAGCCTTTAGTCCGCGAACGCGCACCGACCCGATCAACGGTGTCTCTAAATCGGCACTGGGCGTCGCGAAATAACGATAGCCGAAGGACGCCGTCACGTGCTCTGTAACAGGACCGCTAAGCCCAGCCATCGCCTGATAGGCGAAGACGGTCTTGCTGCCGGAGATCGTACCGAGGCTTGTTTGCGGACCACCGGTGGGCAACCCGACCGCTCCGACGTCTCGCGCTTTGAACCGCGATACGCCAACGCCACCACCGAAATACGGGCGCACCGACCTGAGACCCAGCGAAGGCTCCAAGTACAGGTTTCCCATTCCACTTAGCGCAGACACATAACCGGTTCCGAGTAAACGCAGACCAAAACCACTCGCGCTATTAACGGAGGCACGACGGTAGCTGCCCTCGATCTCGCCACGAAAAGGGCCCACCCGGCCGCCAATTGCTCCCAGACCCATATAGCCGTCGTCGAGTTTGGCCGAGACTCCAGCATCGGTACGCAGGCGTTGGCCCAGAACCAATCCTCCGCCTATTGCGACGTAAAGGCCGCTGCCGTCCAAGGGCAGGGTGCTTGCGCTTGCGTCGTATGACGAACCCGCAGAATCATCTTGAGCAAAAGCGGGCGATGCCAACAGGAGGCATGGAACGCTCACCAAAATACGGTGTGATCTTAACATAGCAATCTGTCCTGCTACCAACGAGGGCGGACATACATGTAGGAAGTGAGATCAACGTTGATCTACATTAAACAGATCTGGGTCAATCTGCTGCTCTGTGCTGATCATAGATCGAAAAACATCGCATTTCTGCGGAATGATTATCCCGCGGCGGTACTGAGTCACAAGCACGAGCGCGGCCGACCTTCCAATGACGTTACCATTTATGTTGCCTGGTTCAGTACCGGAAATTCAGAAAATCGACTACCTTAGCCTAATCACAACTCTCAACATCTTAATGAACATAAGTTAAGAATTGCCCGTAGCGCGCCAATGCCAGCTTGTGCGAATAGGTCGTTACGATGACGACCAACCGTTCGTCCAATTATTTCTGTACATTGGTTCTTTTGATAAGCTGACATGTTGCAGCTGAAACATCAGGAGATCCAGCATGTCCACGCGCGTCGACAGGCCGCCACCTAATCGGCCTGCTGCTGACCGGCACGATCCTGATAGCGCACATGGGCCAATATCGGCGGGGCGTCGCAAGCTGGCCGAACCTGGGAGCGATAACACATGACTACCTTTGAACAGATCAGCCGTCGCGGTGTCGTCAGCGGTGCCGCGGTTGGGCTGGTAGTCTCTGCCGCCCCATCTTTTGCACAAGGAACAACTGGCACCATGTCCGATGCACCACTCACCGATCCGACCACCAAATTTCCCAAGCCACCGTTCGAACGGCAGTCGCAGCCGTTTCCTGGACTTGCTAGCAAGATGACCCCCCGGCCCGACCACGGCGAAACCAGCTACAAGGGGTCCGGTCGCCTCAAGGGACGCAAGGCACTGATCACCGGCGGTGATTCCGGCATGGGCCGCGCTGCCGCGATCGCATTTGCCCGCGAAGGCGCCGATGTTGCAATCGCCTATCTTCCCGCCGAGGAACCTGATGCCCGCCAAGTGGTAGAGCTGATCCAGCAGGCCGGTCGCAAAGCCGTTTCTATTCCAGGTGATCTACGCGATCACGGCTATTGCCTGAAGCTGGTCGAGACAGCGGTAAAGCAGCTTGGCGGGCTCGATATCCTTGTCAACAATGCGAGCCGGCAGCAACAGAAGCAGTCGCTCCTAGACATCACAGATGAAGATTTCGATGCAACGATGAAAACCAACCTATATGGTATGTTCTATGTCACCAAAGCGGCGCTTCCGCATCTGAAACCCGGCTCCGCGATCATTCAGACGACCTCGGAGCAGGCCTATGATCCTTCAAAGAATCTGGTCGATTACGCGATGACCAAAGCGGCGATGATGAGCTTCACTAAATCGTTGGCCAAGCAGCTTGGCCCCAAAGGCATCCGCGTCAACGGTGTAGCTCCAGGACCGATCTGGACGCCGCTCCAGGTTTCGGGCGGCGCAACGATGGAAGACCTACAGAAATTTGGCGGTGACACCCCCTTAGGTCGCCCCGGGCAGCCCGCCGAACTCGCCTCGATCTATGTCCAGCTCGCAGCCTCTGATGCGAGCTATGCCAACGGTCAGGTTTATGGAGCAGCGGGCGGAAGTGGCCAGCCGTGAGAAACTGGTGTGTGAGCGTCAAGCTTCGCACACTGGACATGCACGCGGTCTACGTCACTGCCATTGCAGTATGTTGCCGCCTTTCGATCCGCACGGACGACCTGCTTGTCGCGGTCTCAGGCGAGCGTCGCAGGAAAGCAGCAAAGGCACGGACGTGGCGGACATAGTCGTGCTGGGTACGCGACTGAGTAGCCCCCACGGGGTGGTCCGGGTAGTTTGTTAGTGCATTGTTGTCTCCGCCGCCATTGCCGGGCGTAGGTGGC
>NZ_JAXOJJ010000024.1:0-3363 GCF_036663615.1 Sphingomonas rhamnosi | reverse complement strand
ATGGTTGCGGGGACAGGATTTGAACCTGTGACCTTCAGGTTATGAGCCTGACGAGCTACCGGGCTGCTCCACCCCGCGACATTCGCGTTAGCGAAGGGGGTATGAGACAAAGTGAATGGGTTCAGATGGTGTGCTTGCATGTCGCACGGGCTTCAATGCCTGGCGACGACCTACTCTTCCATCGCTTGAGCGATAGTACCATTGGCGCAGGCGGGTTTCACGGCCGAGTTCGGGATGGGATCGGGTGGGACACCGACGCTATAGCCACCAGGCAATGGAGCCGGTGCGACATGCGTGCACGTATATCTGTGGGGTACCCCGTCCTGGCTTTCGCCGTGACGGGGCTCTTAAAATCGAGACCGTGCTTGTTTGTAGTCCAGCCTCTCGGGAACCCCTGAGTGCTGGGTATTGAACCGATCCCTCGACGGCGAGGGGATCGGCAATCTGGCGTCGGCTTAAATCATCCGCACCGGTCTATGGCTAACTGGTTGCCCAGTGTTGTCATTGATGGTGGAACTCTCAAGCGCGAATAGAGCAATTAGTATCGGTTAGCTCCATGCGTTACCGCACTTCTACATCCGATCTATCAACGTCGTGGTCTCCGACGGCTCTATGAAATCTTATCTCGAGGGAGGCTTCCCGCTTAGATGCTTTCAGCGGTTATCCCGTCCATACATAGCTACCCTGCTGCGCTCTTGGCAGAACGACAGGTACACCAGAGGTATGTTCAACCCGGTCCTCTCGTACTAGGGTCAACTCCTCTCAAATTTCGACGCCCACGGCAGATAGGGACCAAACTGTCTCGCGACGTTCTGAACCCAGCTCACGTACCACTTTAATTGGCGAACAGCCAAACCCTTGGGACCTGCTCCAGCCCCAGGATGTGATGAGCCGACATCGAGGTGCCAAACAACCCCGTCGATATGAGCTCTTGGGGGTTATCAGCCTGTTATCCCCGGCGTACCTTTTATCCGTTGAGCGATGGCCCTTCCACGAGGGACCACCGGATCACTATGACCGACTTTCGTCTCTGCTCGACTTGTCAGTCTCGCAGTCAGGCGGGCTTATGCCATTGCACTCTAACAGACGGTTTCCAACCGTCCTGAGCCCACCATTGCGCGCCTCCGTTACTCTTTAGGAGGCGACCGCCCCAGTCAAACTACCCGCCACAGAGGGTCCCTGATCCAGCTAATGGATCGAGGTTAGACATCAGAAACAAACAGGGTGGTATTTCACCTATGGCTCCACATCAGCTGGCGCCGATGCTTCAAAGCCTCCCACCTATGCTACACAGTTTCTTCCTAATGCCACTCTGAAGCTGCAGTAAAGGTGCACGGGGTCTTTCCGTCTAACCGCGGGTACTCCGCATCTTCACGGAGAATTCAATTTCGCTGAGCATGTCCTGGAGACAGTGGGGAAGTCGTTACGCCATTCGTGCAGGTCGGAACTTACCCGACAAGGAATTTCGCTACCTTAGGACCGTTATAGTTACGGCCGCCGTTTACCTGGGCTTCATTTCAGAGCTTGCACCCCTCCACTTAACCTTCAGGCACCGGGCAGGCGTCAGGCCCTATACGTCGTCTTGAAGCCGACTTAGCAGAGCCCTGTGTTTTTGCTAAACAGTCGCTACCCCCTGGCCTGTGCCCCCCATAAGAGCTTGCGCTTATATGGGGCCTCCTTCTTCCGAAGGTACGGAGGCAATTTGCCGAGTTCCTTCAGGACACTTCTCTCAAGCGCCTTGGTATACTCTACCTGACCACCTGTGTCGGTTTCGGGTACGGTCTATACGGTGGGGCTATTTCCTGGAACCATTTCGAAGCCTGACCAATCCGATAAGGTCAGACAACACACATGATCCGTCACACACCACCAGGCCCACGAATATTAACGTGGTTCCCATCGACTACCCCCTTCGGGCTCGTCTTAGGGGCCGGCTCACCCTGCGCGGATTAGCCTTGCGCAGGAACCCTTGGTCTTTCGGCGAGAGGGCATCTCACCCTCTTTATCGCTACTCATGTCTGCATTCGCACTTCCGATACCTCCACGACCCATTACCAGATCGCTTCAACGGCTTACGGAACGCTCCGCTACCGCGTACCACATAAGTGGCACACCCTAAGCTTCGGCACGTATCTTGAGCCCCGTTACATCTTCGCCGCAGGACCTCTTGTTTAGACCAGTGAGCTGTTACGCTTTCTTTAAAGGATGGCTGCTTCTAAGCCAACCTCCTGGTTGTTTTGGAAGTCCCACATGCTTTCCCACTTAGATACGATTTGGGGGCCTTAGCTGTAGGTCAGGGCTGTTTCCCTTTTGACGACGGACCTTAGCACCCGCCGTCTGTCTCCCGCATATCACTCTTGGGTATTCGGAGTTTGGTTAGGTTTGGTAGATCTCGCGACCCCCTAGCCCATCCAGTGCTCTACCCCCCAAGGTGTTCGTGCGAGGCACTACCTCAATAGTTTTCGCGGAGAACCAGCTATTTCCCGGCTTGATTGGCCTTTCACCCCTAAACACAACTCATCCGGTAACTTTTCAACGTTAATCGGTTCGGACCTCCAGTGCATGTTACTGCACCTTCATCCTGGTCATGCCTAGATCGCCGGGTTTCGGGTCTAATACATCAAACTCTGGCGCCCTATTCAGACTCGCTTTCGCTGCGCCTACACCTAACGGCTTAAGCTTGCTTGATACATTAAGTCACAGACCCATTATGCAAGAGGTACGCTGTCAGGCCGCGCAAATCCGAAGATCTGGAGCCCTCCAACTGCTTGTAGGCAATCCGTTTCAGGTACTGTTTCACTCCCCTCATCGGGGTGCTTTTCACCTTTCCCTCACGGTACTAGTTCGCTATCGGTCACATACGAGTATTTAGGCTTGGAGGGTGGTCCCCCCATGTTCAGACAGAATTTCACGTGTTCCGCCCTACTCGAGTCCTGAATTCTCACTTTCGCATACGGGGCTGTCACCCGCTATGGCGCTACTTTCCAGAAGCTTCTGCTAGTTGAAATTCAGGCACTGGCCTGGTCCGCGTTCGCTCGCCACTACTAACGGAATCTCGGTTGATGTCTTTTCCTCCAGCTACTGAGATGTTTCAGTTCGCCGGGTTCGCTTCACGAAGCCTATGTATTCAGCTAAGTGATACCTGAACCAATTAACCCAATACCCTGCGTTGCCGCAGAGCTTGGATTAATCGGATAGGTGGGTTTCCCCATTCGGAAATCGTCGGGTCAAAGCTTGCTCACAGCTCACCGACGCTTATCGCAGCGTGCCACGTCCTTCATCGCCTGTATGTGCCAAGGCATCCACGAATTGCCCTTACCTCACGCTTGAGAGTCCACACCACCAACGACATCACTGGGTGCC
>NZ_JAXOJJ010000023.1:0-5111 GCF_036663615.1 Sphingomonas rhamnosi | reverse complement strand
CAATCGGCAACATCCCGCCTGCCGAAGCCGAAGATCAATATTATGCTGCCGCAGACAACATCGATATGGCTGCGTGACTCACAACCCAACGCCTCCGGTAGACCCGGCGCGGTTCAGACTCTGCAGAAGTTCGCTTCGGTTCATGCCAATGTCCACAATCACTTTAATCCCGAACGCCACCTCGTCGACCGCCAAACCTACAAGGAACGACGTTCAGCCGCACTGGCGAAGTGCCGGGTCCTCACGAGCTAAGCGGCTGTGCTTGAAGCCCGACCTGCATGTGTGGGGAGCGGTTCGCATTAGACAGACAGCACCCTTCAGTCGGCTAAGCCACTTTCGCGTAAGGCTCGGACTTCATGATATTTGCGACCGCATCTTTCAACGAGCTTACATATCTGTCCGCACCTAATACATGTTGAATCGAAGTATCGCTGAGTGCCGCCTCCCCTTGAGGCCATAGGCCAACAACAATGCGAGCGTTTGGAGCTCTCGCCCGCAATCGTCGAACGAGGTAACGAAGTTGTGCCGGCGAGCCGGATACCTCCAGGTAGGAGATTGCAATTACATCAACTCCGGCAAGGTCCAACGACTGAACGGCATCCCTTGAGACCGCGCTATTGTGGACACGTCGTGCTGGCACCCCCTGTTGGCCAAGCAGCTGTGTAAGCATGGCGGTCACGGCGTTGTCGAACGGACCGTGCCCGGCAACGCAGGCAACCGTTTGGGCGGGTATCGTCCTATCAGACTGTGTTACTGCTGGGGTAGGCTGTAGGTCCTCGATCACGGACATCATTGATTTGGTCATCTGATTTGCGCCAACCTGGTCGATCGTCCCGCGCGCCTCGTCCTCGACCGCCAGCTTCAATCCCTCGAGCACGACCCCGTCGTAGTATTCTGTAAGTGACCGGTCAGCGAGAAGCAGCTCGGCCTGTGCCAAAGCCTCGTCCGGGTTCCGCGCCAGGATGCGTTGATAAAAGCTTTCGACAGGTGTCAGCGCCGGTCTGTCGCCCAAAAGGACGTCAAAGAACTCCAGGCTCTTCACGTGGCGTCCCATCACCACCAGACATAGCGTCAGCGGTGTGGACATGATCAGCCCGATCGGACCCCACAGCCACGTCCAAAAGATCGCCGATACAATTACCGATACAGGCGAAAGACCTGTCGAGTGGCCATAGAGCAATGGTTCGACAACATAACCCGTGAGCGGCTCGATGATCACGAAGAGAGCGACGACTTCCAGCGCCATGCCCCAGCCTGGATCCACGGCCGCACCGAAAGCTGCAGGAGCCACAGCTGCCAAGAACGGCCCGATATAGGGTACGAAGCGCAGCAACCCCGCCATCACGCCCCACATGGCGGGCGATGGTATGCCGATCAGCCATAGACCAAGGGCTATAACGACGCCGAAGCACGTGTTCACAGCCAGCTGGGAAAGGAAATACTTACTGAGGCGCTGACCGGCGTCGTCGATAGCACGCGTCGTGCGGTGCAGGTCGCTTGATCCGAACACGCGGATAAAGCGATCGCGCAGATCCTCCTTCTGCATCAGAACGAAGATTGCGACGATGAGAACGATGATTGTCGTTTCCAACGGGCCCAGAATGGGTTCGAGAACCGTACGTGCTATTGCAAACGGCGATGTGCTGCCTTGGATGAGTTCGACCGGAATAGGGCGGCGCTGGTCGGACGGTGTCACAGCCGGCGGTGTTGCCAGCGTTGGCGGGGCGGCACGTGGCCGGGTAGTTGGTCGCGCGCCCCCCAGTTCCTTTGTGATCGAGGCAAGGCGTGCAACCGCAAACCCCTGAACCCCTTGGACCTTGGCTTCGATGGTGCGAGCATATTGCGGCGCGTTTACAGTCAGTGATGCCGCCTGACTGCCGACGAGCGCGCCGAACAAACCCAATAGACCCAAGGCTGCTATGACGGTCAAAATCACGGCAGGAGCACGCCAAAGACGCAGGCGCTGCAACAAATTCACGACCGGTGACAGAACGAAGGAAAGCATCACCGCCAGGGTGATCGGGATAAGCACCTCTTGACCGAAATACAGGGCGGCGATGACGAGCGTACCAACAGCTACGCCGGCTAGCGTTTTGAGTTCAGGCGCCGAGGCCGAACGGATTTGTGCCGCACCTGGATTATCCGCGGGAACTTCGCGGCTACCAGTCACTACATCCTTGTAGCCGGCAATGTTGTCAGGGCTGCTCATGCGGAAATCTTCCTGCAGGGGCTCGCGTATCGGTCACGTCGAGACCCGGCACGAAGCATTTTGTGTTGTCTTTGTCCCGAAGTCAGGACAGGTAAAGCCAAGAAGTACACTTGGTGAACCTTTTTGCTTCGTACTTCATCGGCTAAAACCCGACGTTAGGACTTCAGAGCTTTTGCCATGTTGAGATGCGCTGCAACCGTCGGTGCCAAGTCCGCCGCGAAGGTCTTCAACTGGGGCACGTCGCCGGTAGCTGCATATCCCTTAAGCGTATGGAGCGTCTGCTGATGCCCCGCGACCTGGGCGGCAGCGTATGCAGTGTCAAAGTCGATGCCCTGCTTGGTCTTTAGATCAGCAAGCTTCTGCTGCTGCTCGGCATTGAGCGCCGGGTTAGGAGTCAAGGCTGGCGACAGCGTTGCCGTCAGTGCTTTCAGCTTCGCCGTCGAACCCTCATGGGCTGTGATCATCTGGCCAGCAAACTTCTTTACCGCAGCAGATGCGCCGTTGATTACAGCCAGCTTCGAGGTCTCGATCTCGAACGCATCGCTCCCAGCTGCCATGTTGACGAAAGCCTGCCCACCCGAGGCGGGTGCTGCTATGGCATCGTTGGAACCAGCTGCGTTCAAGTCCGTGGCAGTCATGTTGGCATAAGTGCTGTTATCGACGGCAGTCGGATCTTCGGCCTTCTTGGCGCATGCGGCCAATGACAGCGCCGCTACCGATACCAGTGCCAAGGTCTTTATAGTCATTATCGCCTCCATCCGGTATTTTGTGCTGATAGGTCAACGCGTGCCTCGAGTGGACCGTTCCGTTCTAGCAACGGACTCGGACCGATCGCAGGGCGTGTTCGTTCTGCCTGTCTGCCGGCACCGCTGCCGGCCTTATCGGGACACGGCAATGAGCATCTTCAGCACGATCATGAATAAGGTTTTCCATCACAAAACCGCACCAGCCGCTGCGCCAGGTCAAGCCCCTGCCGCTGCGCCGCAGGCTGCGCCGACCGCTACCGCCCAGCCCGCCCCAGAAGCGCCTCAGCAGTCCGTCGACGTCGGTGCGGTCCTCAGCGAGATGGCATCGATGAAAGATGGCGGGGGCAACTACCAGAGCTCAATCGTCGATCTTCTGAAGCTGCTGGACCTGGATTCCAGTCTCACAGCCCGCAAGGAACTCGCCAGCGAACTGAACGTCCATGCTGCAGCCGACGGCTCGGCCGAGCAGAACATTGCCCTTCACAAGGCTGTAATGCAGAAGCTCGCTGATAACGGCGGTATCGTTCCAGACAGCCTGCGCAACTAAGCGATTCAGTCCGGAGGGAGCTGTACAAGGTGCAGCCCCCTCCAGCTTTAGTTCTGATCTTCCCCCGTTTCGGCGGACACGCTGGGTTATCCGGTCATGCTTTGCTCGGCTTGCTCGGGCGTGAGATACCCAAGAGCCGAGTGCATGCGTTGCCGGTTGTAATAGCCTTCGATGTATCCGAACAGCGCCCGTCGCGCTTCGGCCTGTGTTGGCCATCGGCATTGATGGACGAGCTCGACCTTGAGGGTGTGGAAGAAGCTCTCCATCGGGGCATTATCGTAACAATTGCCGGTGCGGCTCATCGATGGCGTTGCGCCGATTGCCGCCAAGTGGTCGACATAGGCGCCGGCCGCGTATTGCGACCCGCGGTCCGAGTGGCAGATGAGACCGAGCGCTGGTCGCTGCCGCTGGACCGCCATCATCATGGCGGCAAGCGGCAGTTCGGTTCGCATGTGGTCGCGCATGGCCCATCCGACGATCTTGCGGGTCGCCAGGTCGAGCACCGCGGCCAGATACAGCCAGCCTTCCCCGGTCGCGATATAGGTGATGTCGGCGAGCCAGATCGTATTCGGCACGGATGCCGCAAAGCGCTGCGCCAGCAGGTTCGGCGCAATCGGCAGATAGTGACGACTGTCGGTGGTACACGGTCGAAACCGACGCCCCGCCAGCGCGCGGATACGATGGCGACGCATCAGGCGCTCGACGCGACCACGGCTGCACGGCCGACCTTCCGCCCGCAGGGCGGCATGCATCCTCGGTGATCCGTAACGCCCCTGGTGCCGCGCCTGAAGCCGGCGGACGTCGTGCAACAATGCCAGGTTCGCTGTCGTCCGCGCACTCGGTGCCCTGACGCGCCAGTCGTAATAGCCGCTACGCGACACGCCGAGCATGCGGCACATCACGTTCACCGGCCAAGTGGACGCATGCTGCTCGATAAAAGCAAACTTCATCGCGGCATCTCCGCAAAGATGCCGACGGCTTTTTTTAGTATGTCCCGCTCCATCCGCGCGCGGTCCAGTTCCCTGCGCAGCCGCGCGATCTCTGACGCCTGATCTGCTGGCGACGTCATCGCCGATACTGGCGGCTTCGCCGCCGGGCTTTCCGCTGAAGCACTACTATCCCCTAACTTGCGCTGCCAACGACGCAGCATTGTGGGCATGATCCCCAGCTCAGCGGCCACTTCGGTCTGCATGCGACCGCTCGTCTCCCACAACGCGACCGCCTCGCGCTTGAACTCGTCCGTGAACCGACGTTTTGTCGTACTCGCCATCATACACCTCCTGGCTCCCCAAAGCCTATCATTGGTGTCCGTCAAACCGAGGGAAGATCACTACGGTTATCGTCGGGTGACCGCACTGCTGCATGCCGCTGGGTGGTCGGTGAACCACAAGCGTGTCGAGCGCATCTGGCGGCGTGAGGGGCTGAAGGTGCCACAGAAGCAACCCAAGCGTGGCCGGCTGTGGTTGAACGACGGCTCGTGCATCCGGCTGCGGCCGGAGTATCCGGGGCATGTCTAGGCGTACGACTTTGTCGAAGCGCGAACGCACGACGGGCGCAAGTTCCGGATCCTCACGATCATCGACGAGGCCAGCAGGGAGTGCCTGGCGCT
>NZ_JAXOJJ010000022.1:0-6245 GCF_036663615.1 Sphingomonas rhamnosi | reverse complement strand
GCCGCGCGGGGCTCAGAAGTTTCCCCGTGCCGCCTCCTGCAGGATCAGTTTGTCCAGTGTCAGGTCGGAGATCGCACGCCGCAGCCGCAGGTTCTCCTTCTCCAGATCCTTCATCCGACGAGCCTGATCGGTCTTCAGGCCACCATATTCTTTGCGCCAGCGGTAGTAGGTCTGCTCGCTGACCGCGATCCGCCGGCATGCCTCGGCGGTCGTCCCGCCCTGGCCCAACACAATTTCAACTTCACGCAGCTTCCCGATGATCTCTTCGGGCTTGTGCTTTTTCGCAGGCATTCGACGTCCCTTCCTTGATCCAGACTCTCATAGTCGATGGACCACTCAGAAGGGGGCAGCTCAACGGAAGGGCCGGGCTATCTGAGCGTCTTCTCTACCAACCTTGCTCACCATTTACGCCCGCCAAGACAGCTTCGGTCGCCGCACAGGGCGGCCCCGATAGGGTCCTACCAGTTAGGCGTAAAACCAGAGGGGCGTTCGCCATCGTATCCCGTCCCATTCGCAATTCCACAACGTGGAAGTTCGTCACAAGGCCGCCGCGATAATACCAAACAATTGTTTTATCACTAAATACATAGGCGCGAACAAACTGACGATGCGGCAAATCTTTTGACTTTTCATCTGAAGCATCGAACGGAACGAACTCCTCGCCAGCATCTGCAACGCCTAACTTAATTCTACGAAACTCCGCAGCGACATCGGGAAGTTCGCGTAACGAGGTAACTATGCGGGCGGGCTTAGAAAACTTGCAGTTAGATGGAACTGGTTCGCTGAAACTTGTCGCTACCGTCTGGGCCTGAATGGACTGAACCCCGAATCCGAGACCGCAGACCACGGCAAAGGTCGACGCCATCTTCTTTCGCATGCCGTATCTCCGATCAATGGCTACCAGACACGAAGACTCTGGTCCGCTTGGTCATAGCTGTCCGCTACCATGATTTCATTGGCAATAGCGGAACGTCCGCTTCCTACCAATTCCGCCTTTCGTGATGCAAAAATCAAAATTTTGCATCAAGTTTAACTGGATCAGTCGTCGGCTACCTCAGCGGCACCAGCTAGCGGCATGGGACTGGGACCGGATGGAGGTCCCACAGGAGATAGCCCATCCTCGTCATCAGAGGGTCCGGGACGACGACGCAGAAATGACTGCCGGCGCTCGAACAGCTCCTTCTCCAGTTCCTTCTGTTCAGCTGTAGGCCTTGGACGCCCGATGAGGTCTTTGACTGGCATAACCATGTCCTCGTTCGTAGCTTGTGCTTCACTGACATAACGCACTGTGCCGGCACGACCAATCGGCATTCCTGATGCAGAACTCGCAGGTTCTGCATCAAGCCGAAAACGGTAGAAACCCGGGCGCTTTCACGATGCATATATCCGATGCACGTCGCCGTGGCATGCGAAAGCGGTCAGTCAGGAAACGCCCAATTTCCGCCGTTCGATCGATCGGCACGCGATCTCGAAACCGATCCGCCGCTACGAGATCGAGTAGCAGCCCAAGTTTGTCCCCTACTACGTTAGGTGCCGTCGTAGCTGGCCGGGGCTGGCCCACTTTGGGACACTGGTACCATTTCCGCTGGCCACCGACCATCAGAGCGCGTCGACATAACATTGTGTTTCCAAAAGACTAGTGTCCTTTGATCCCGCAAATGTGGGTGCGGTGTCGCACACGATCGTTGAAAAAAAGTCGCCGGACCAGCTTGATTGTGAAATTTCGTTAACCTAACCATTCTGCAATTGAGAAGAATGGTCGCACAATGAGTCGGTTTGGTAACTTTCACGGGGAGGGGCACCCATGTCATTGACTGCAAACTATACTTTCGTCGGCAAGGGCAATTGGTCATTGGACGCGATCGGAGGACAAGCCTCGGATGGCGGGACCGTTTCGGCGATCGTACCCGATGGATCACGGGTTGAAGCGGCGTTCCTCTATGGCAGCACCTTTTACGGCGGATCCGTTACTTCGGTCCATCTAGCGAACGGAACCGACTCGCTTACCGCAAGCGGCTTCACGGCGCTTGGGGAAACCTCAGGATTACAGGCCTACCGTACGGATATTACGATGTTCATACGTCAGGCGCTGGATGACGGCGGTGCCGCCGCGTTCGACTTCAACGTGTCGGATATTGTCGGTAGCGCCGTCGACGGCTTCGCACTGATCGTTGTTTATTCGAACCCAGACGAGAGCACGCGGACAATCAGCCTGCTTGACGGGTTCAGCGCTACCACCGGCGACGACTTCTCGCTTACCTTCTCTGAACCAGTGAACACCGCGCAGACGGGCTTTGAGGCACTCATGTCTCTCGGCATCGGCTACGGGTTCCAGCCAGCGGGACAATTCTCGCGCATTACGGTCGATGGGCGCCAACTGACCACATCGGCGGGCGGGCAGGACGACGGCGTGGCAAGCAACGGTGGACTAATCACGATCGGCGGGATCGGCGATTCTTCCGCCAACCCCGACCCCGCTGTTACCGACGGCGGCGGGCCGCGTACCGACGACGAACTCTACGATCTCGCGCAGGGCAATTCGGCCGTCCCGGCTCCGTTCCTGGAGAATGGCGCGACCGGGCTGGCAATCACGACGATCAATCCGTCCAACAACGACAACATCTTCTTTGCAGGCTTTAACATCACCGCCATCGTCGCAGTCGATACCGACGAAAACGATGCGCCGGTCGCGGTGAACGACGCGGTCAGCGTCGCCGAAAACGCGACGGTCAGTTTCGGCGTGCTTGGCAACGACTTCGATCCAGATACAGCGGATACGTTCGCGATCAACAACGTTAACACGGCAGGCCTCGTCGGTTTGCTGACGGATAACGGCGACGGCACATTCAGCTACGACCCGAACGGCCAGTTCGACGCACTCGTTGCCAGCGAAACCGCGACCACCAGCTTTGCCTACACGATCTCCGACGGCGAATTGTCGAGTAGCGCGACCGTAACGATAACCATCACCGGCGTGGGCGGCGACGAACCACCGCCGCCGCCGCCGTCCGACTGCCCGACGGTAGACCGGCCGGGGACGCAAGACGGATCGGCGTCGACCGATGATAGCCTGACCGGGCCAGCATATCACAACACCTTCTACTTCGATAACGCCGCTGGCGGCACCGGCGACGACAGCATCACCAACTTCGCCAAGGACGACATCATTGTCGTGTCGGAAGCGTTGCGGGACAGCAATAACGACGGCATCATCACGTTCGGCAGGAACAAGCTGTTCGACCTGGGTGGTGGCGACACCGTGAAGGTCGATAGCGGAACCACTTCGCTGCGCTTCCTCGGCGAGGCGTGCGAGGGTAGCTTCGTGTACGCCGACGCCAAAGTCCGCCCGTTGAAGGCGAAGGAGGGCTTCGTTCTTTCCAACGACACCCTAACGGGTGACGCCGCCAATTCCAAGACCGACATCTTTTTCTGCGACACCGCGCTGGATCTAAACCTGGGTGCGGACAAGATCGTCAATTTCGGATCGAGCGACATACTGGTCACGACCACCAAGCTGCGCGACGGCAACAACGACGGTCGGGTCAACTTCGGCCACAACGGGCTGTTCGACCTGCCAGGGGGACTTGGCGGTCCAGGCGATCCCGGCACTGCGGGCGAAGGCGGAACGCTCGGCATCAGCAGTACGTCGGCCGCGACAGTAGGCGTGATCGAATTCGACGGATCCGTCATGCATGGTGGCGTGACCTATTACGTCTACAGCGCCGTCGGGTCCGACATCGGGGTCGGCGCGCTCGGTTTCTGATCGACCTTGCAACCTACCAGAACACGCCTCGGCAAGTAATGCTTGCCGGGGCGTTTTCGTGCCCGTCGTTACCTTAACGCCGAACGTCGCGGGGAACCAGTTCGAAAAACTTCACCCGGGCTACAACCTGAATCGGTGGGCCCAATGTCCGCAATCCACCAACTATGGCCATTCGTCTGATATGGGCGGCAGGACCCACGGGGCGGCATAGGCGTTGAAGGAAACGAACAACGAGAGCATTGCATGCCGCACGCCACCAAGATCGTTTACTGCGAAGGCCCCGACAGCCCGCATGCTTTCGACATCGTGCCGCTCCAACCGCGCAACGGCAGCCTCGACGCCATGTGTCCGGTCTGCCAGGGCCGCGGCCAGTGGAACACCGAGATTGATCTGGTCAGTTTCCGTTGCAAACGCACGGCCTGCGATCGCTGTCATGGCGCAGGCTGGGTCGAGACAGGGACCGATCCAGTGGGGTTTCCCGACATCGTGATGTCACCGGAAGGCCATCCGCAGTGGACAATCCGCTATGATGCCCCGGAGACCGCGCCGGATGTGAACCCGGCGGAACCCGGCTTGGCGCAAACGTAATGGCCGGAACGCGGCCAGTCGTTACTGCTCGCGGGCGTCGACAATGGCATCAACTGCCGCCGCGACCCGACGCCAGTCCTTGGGATCTGCCGTATCGCGCAGGATGTCGGCCAGTCGATCGCTGAAATGCTCTGGGTCGTCGTCGCCGAATTCAGCAACGATCGCGGCCGCTTTCTCCCAGACGTCGCGGTCTGACAATGCAGCCGGTTCAGACAGCGGACTTGCCTTCTCGCGTCGGGAACACCGGTCCGCGCACCGTCATCTGTTCCGCAGGATACGGTCGCTGCAACTCAAGCACATCTTCATAGCTGCCGGTGAGCCACCGGTCGTGGTCGTCGGCGTGCAGGATCGTGATCATCGCCTTGGGATGTATCGGCGCGACGAGTTCGTTCGGATCGCACGTCAGCATCGCGAACCAGCGCTTTGCCCCCAGCTGCTGCCAGACACCGGCTACCGCGAATACGTCTTGGTCGACCACGTCGAACCACATCTCACCCTTGATCGGCCGTCCTTCACCCACTTTGAAGCTCTCTGGCGTCCATTCACAGAACTCGGTCAGCGGGATCAGGCACCGGCCTTCAGGCTTCTCAAGCCGGGGCCGCCAGCGCTTCAAGTCTCGGACATTCGTAATTGGGTACGCAGCGCCATTGCCGAGCAAATCCCAGCTCATGACGTCGAGGCCGTTCGCGTTGCCGTCGCGCCGGATCACATAGGCGCGCCCGCGCGGGACCAGTTCGACCGGGTCGAACCTGTTATCCATCGGCTTGCTGGTGAGCCAGCCGCCGCCGAACCGCTCGATCAGCGTCTCAGGCTCGCCGCGGTTGCGCGCGCGGTTGCACATCAGAAGTCGAGGTTGCAGCGCTGGATCTCGGCGAGCAGGGCATCAGCCTCTACGTTGCCGGGCCGCCCGTCGGTACGCTCGAAAGCGCTGCAAAGCTCGGCGTCCGTCATCGCCTTAACCTGCTCGTCGTGCGTGTCGTCCCAATGGATCATGCGGGATCGGACCTTGCAGTCAGCGGTACGGATGCACGCCCGTAACGCTGCACCCCCTCGTCCATCGAAATCATTTCGATCTGCGTCGCGTGACGCGTTGCATGCAGATGCCGCAGGATCATCCCGAGGTCATCCTCGGTAAGGTCGAAGCCTTCTTCGATCACCACGCCTTCGCGGAGGGTCTCCACCCAAGCCGCAAGCCGGTTACATGCGGCGCCAAGGGCGCGGTCTGCGGAGTCGTCAAAAGGAGCCATGTGAGTAGCCTATGCCTGCGCGCACGATTCGGGCAAGGTTACGAGCATGGACGAGCCAACCACTTCCACCGTTGGGATCGACTTGCCGAACTCCGACGAGAGCAAGTCCAACAGGCGTATGGAATCATGCTCTGCGCGCCTGGCGACCCGGTCGAGCTACGCCTCGAACCCAAGAACGAGCACGACAGCAACGCTATCGCCGTTTGGTCCGAACGCGGGGTGCAGATGGGCTATATCAGCGCAAAGCGAGCCCCGCTGATCGGGAAGCGGATGCAGGGAGACGAGGTCGTTGCGGTGTTCCAGGGACTGGTGCACAGCGGAGCCTATATCCGTCTGCGGTTCGGAGGCGGCCCCCCTACCCTGCCCCCGGCGCCGGCCGAGCCACAGCGCGCGCCACCTGCGCCGCGGTCAATGCGCGCTGGGCCGCGGCCGGTGTTCGATCCGCATGCCTTCTATCCGGACGAAGAAGGACCCGAGTTCGGAGCCTAATCAGCACGGTTTCATGAGGCGACCCTGCAAGGCTAGTGCAAGAAGGGAAGGAGAAGCAGCGTCCAGAGGGCGAGACTGACCGGCAGCACCATTACGACCCCCCAGTTTAGCTTCGCGTGATTCATCCGAGGTGACGAATGCATTTGCGTGGCCATCAG
>NZ_JAXOJJ010000021.1:0-9832 GCF_036663615.1 Sphingomonas rhamnosi | reverse complement strand
CCGCGACACCACCATTGCCGGCCTCCGGCTCCGCTTCGCTCCACCTACGCCCGGCAATGGCGGCGGAGACAACAATGCACTAACTATCTATCCGGACCACCCGGTGGGGGCTGCCCACTGACAACCTCGTCCTGAACATCAAGTATGACGGTGTTGACCGGCTTCCCATTCAGGAGTGTCCGTGCGGCAATTAGAGCCTGGAAATTGTCCCCACGGATTATCTGTTCGAGGATGCTGTCGGAGTTGAAGTTTAAGTCTGCAACGATCTTCTCTGCGGCTTTGTCGGTATCGCGGGCGGTCTGCTTTACCTGATCCAGATCGTTCAGAACCTCTGTGACGGGACGGCCACCGATGTTGGTTCCCACGGGCGCGCCAACAGTCGCGTTGTCTTCGGGACGAGTGCCATTCTCGTCGGTGACGTTCTCCCAATCCGCGACGATGGTGACGGGCGCGGTCGCAACGCTGGCCTGTACCCAGAGCGAGTACACGGCATTGCTCATGCGGAACCGTGCGCGCACCTCGACGGTGATGCCGGGAGCGTTGGACGTGAATGTGAATGTGCCAATCTTGGGATCGAAGAGCGCGGCCTGTTCGGACCATGCTTCGCTGCCTTCGGGACGGCTCTGGATTTGGATGCCCGATACGCGCCCGCTCATTTCGGGCGTCCAGTTGACGTTGACCTCCGAGACGTTGACGCCGTTGGCTCCCGCGTAGCTGGCGCTCGTAAGAGCCAGATCGGCAGGAATGATCGTCGCCGTAGGATCGTAACCCTGCGGACGGATGCTGACGGGCAAAGGCTTCTCTTCGCGGTCCCAGGCGTAGATTGCCGGGTCTTCCTCGCGGAGCGTCATCTGGAAGAACAGGTCGTGCGTTTCGGCCTGATCCATGACGCGGAACAGCTTGTTGTTCCAACCCTCACTGGGCAGGGACAGCGTGATGACGGATCCAATTTCAACGGCGAACGCCTTGGGGCCGAACGTCGCGCTGAACATGCCTGGGCAGAGGTATTCGCGGAGCAAGAATTGTTTGGCGATACGCTGGCAGGTTTCAGCCCTCGAGACGGCTCCCAAGTCCAGGGACAGCGTGCGCGGCACACCATCGGCAAGCGCAGGCTGCTCGATGGGGTCGCCCCAGTCCGAAAGCTGGTAGAGGTTCGCTGGATCGGCAAAGCGACCACGGACGATGTTGAAACGCTCGCGCGATGCCGGCGCTGGGTTCCATACGTAGGGGCTGGAGCCGTTGGCGGGCGCAACGAGGTCGTCTGCGTCGAACGCGACCTTGGGACCCGCTGTGTCGTCGTAGCCGCCGACGATATTGTAGGTGCCGCCGCGATCGGTCAGCTTGCAGCTACCCATCGTCGCCGTGAGGCTGTTGATTACGGTCTCGTGGCTATCCGAAGTCGAATAGATGCCGTCAGCCATGTACCGCTGGACGGTCGTGCCATCGAGCGCAGCAACGCGCTCTTCGCAGAGGTTAGCGTAGGTACGAAAGTTGTCGAAATCGATGCGGTTGGCGGGGATACCCATGCCCCAAACCAGCTTGCCGTTGATCCTCCAGCCGATGAGGTAGGTGAGCAGCGCAAGCGCGGAGTTGCGGCCGATTTCAACTGAGCCGTCGCGGAATGCCCACGTGTTCTGGTTGTCGAAGCGATGAGGGCCTGACCCGCCGCGCGTGCTGTCACGGCGGGGATCGTAGAGAGGGCAACCTTCCACGACAGCCGTGAGGCGTTGCGGCAGGCCGCTTTCCCAGACTTCCTCGTCGAGCTTCCAGAACGGGACGTAATAGGCGCAGCCGGTGAAGCTGGCGCTCGCGTTCCAGTAACGCCCCGAACCAACCGGGAATCCGTTGCCAGGACGGCCTTCGGTGACGACGCGAAATGGGTTGTTGGACGCGAAGCCCTCGCGCTTGGCAACGAATGCGCCGTCCTGCCAAACGAGGTCGGTTTCGACGTAGAACTGCTTGAGCGCGTTGATGCGATGGCTGGCCAGCGCGATGACCTGAACGTAACCGTCCTTCTTGGTCGAGGGCAGATCGATTTCGCCTTCGAAGAAGCGAACGTCCGATCCGCCGGCAGTGGTGCCGAAGATGATCTTACGAGCAGCCGTAGGGACAACGCTCGTGTTGAGCCGGTCGACCATCGACTGCGACATGCTGGGCGTCTTGCGGAACAGCGACATCGTAGCCGTCAGCGCGAGACTGATACCCATGCCGATCAGCGTCGATGTAAGGACCGCCGCCGTGACGGTGATGCCGATCGAGCCGGCGACCGATGCCAGCACGGCGGCAATCTGAGGAGCAAAGACGACGATCGCGACCGCGATGGCTACGACTATGACTGTTTTTACAATTTTACTCACCGGCGCGGACCTCCGTGCTGGAGGCCGGAGCCGAGTAAGGGACAGTGAACGCCTTGGTGCAGTTGGCTGTCGGGATGGCGACTAGGCCGTCCACGCCATGCTCTTCACCGACAAACCAGGAATGCAGACCGACGCAGACACCAAGTGTCGTGCGGTCCTTCATCACGATATCGCCGCGCTGCGCGAATGCCGGATGCTTGGGCTGGCCAAGCCATGCCGTCACGGTCTTGAGCAGGGTGCCGGCGCCGTGGTCTTTGAGCGCCGCCGCTGCGCTGGCGCGATCCGTATAAATCCCGCGTAGATCGGCTGCTGGGTCAGTGCCCGTCATGGCATTGATCGCGCCAGCGGCAAACAGCGCGCAGTCGTGTTCGCCCCATTTGAAGGGCTGGTCGGCTACGCGGTCGAGGTAAACGGCTGTGCGCTCTTCCCAATCGGGAGCGCGGCTAAGTGGGGATGTCGTAAGCATCCAGTACTTAGCTAGGCAGGTTTCGGAGAGACTTATTAGGCCGTCGTCGAACGTTGCCTTGCGTCAATGAACATGATTAAGCGAAGCATCTTGAACTGGGGAAAAGTGACGCAGAATGTCGTATCGGGATGATAGCGAGCAGAGCTCGATCATGAAAAAGATCGTCCGGGTCGGCGCCAGTATTATTGCCGCATTTTTAATAAGTTCCGCAATTTCATTTGGTTTTGCACAGTACCGTAAAAAGACCGCTAACTTCGACGATATGTTAAACGAGGTTCAGCTCACTCAGCCTAGCTTGGCAAATATGTTCATTACAATGAGGCGTGAGTTTCCTGCGCAGTATGAGGACTTTGCGTCAGCTATGACGCGTGATATGCGTGCTGGGGTCGATCGTCAGCAAGTGCGGCAGAACTCAAGTAACTTGATGAGGCAGTTCGCGGCGAAGCACGTCCAAGAACTTGGTCAGGCACCAAGCAGCGATCTACAAATGTACAATTACCAGCAGCTGAAATTGGCCAGAACCCTGGCATCTGTCAGCCCTAAACTGTGCGCGCATTTTGTAATGACGGGCTTGCAACCGACCGATATTCCACCGCAAACCGTACTTGACCAGTTAGGCGAGACGGTAACGGCGCAGCTGACGGGAATTGCCGCGGGCCGCAGGGCGCCCGCCGGCCGAGACTTGAAGGATCTGCCGGAAGCGGACGCGCTGGCGATGGTTTCTAGTATGAAGGCCAAGGGGGTTTCGGATGCAGAAATTCGTATTTTTGCTGCCCCAGCCGAGTTGGCTCGCTCGTCGGAAACGCTACAATGCAAACTGGGCATTGCTATGTTGGAGGGCGTGTCATCGCTTCCGCTAGAGCAGTCTGCTCGCATCACTGCGTTTCTGGTGACCCACGCTTAATTGAGAACCGATCAGCTATGTTAAGGATCAGCGGAACAGCCAGTCGGCGTTCTGCTGGTTCGATAGATCGTTCGCCAATCCCTGCCATCCGCCCGCGGAAACCTTCGCCGGAGCGGGCTCACCGTTGGCGCACGACGCGACATAATCCTGGCTGGTATCGGTGGGGTCGAAGCGCGTCTGGTCCATGTACGTGGAGCCGCTTGCGTTGCTGATAAGCGAGGCATGACCCTCAATGCTCAGGGTAAAGGTGTGGGACAGGCCATCGTTGCTGATCTCTACGGTATCCATCGCGCCAGCGCGGATGCGACGGAATGCCCAGGTTGGTGGAGTACCAACGCCGGGAGGTGCGATCATGATTGCCCTCCACAGTGTAGAGTTGCGGCCCTGATACTCATCCGGGAAGACGGATGCGGCGGCAATGGCCTGGCTGGGTGCGCTCGGGATGGCGAGGCTGATCTTCAACGCCTCTGATCCCGACATGGAGAACGCATTGTCACCGATATTCAGGACCACGCCGTGTACCAGGGGATCGAACGTCTTGCCGTCCAGGGTACTGTCGGCGCTGCCCTGCACTGTGAGCGGATGCGCGCCGGTCCATACGTTTACGGTTTCGCTTTTGAACTCCAAGCTGCCGAGCACGCAGGTGGTGATGCCAGCGGCCTCAAGCGCGGCGAGAATATCGGAGTTTGTGCCGGGGCGCATTAGATTGCCTCCTTGGCCAAGAGGGTTGGGAATTCGGGCTTCTTGTCCGTGTCCAGGGTGAAGGCTGGACCTTCGGCGCTGGTCATGCGGAACACGCCGCTAGGTGTGGCGAAATTGACCGCTGCGCCGGCCGTGAAGCTGCTGCGCAGCATCGGTGCGAATTCGATCAGAACCTGCCCGTTGGCATCCGCGACGGTGGGCGCGGCGGTGACTTGCAGAAGCTGGCTACCGAGGCTGAAAAACTGCCCCACGGAAAGCCCGCTGGTGCCCGCTGCCGCCCATCCCGACAATCGGGTTGTAGTGGAGTAGCCAAACGCCGCGGATGTCAGCGTGCGCCCTGTGAGGGGATTGTTGACGCTACTGCGGGGCGAATAGCGGAACGTGCCGACCTGACCCTGCAAGCTGTTAATCCAGCCCTGCACGACCTGAGCCTGTGGATGCGTCATGCGAGGCCATGTGACCTCCAAAACCCACTGGGACGCTGTGTTGACGGCTTGGAATGCGAAGGTGTGCGGGCTCTCCATCGCAGCTTGGCGATAGTTGAGTTGAAGCTTTTCGCGGGCGACGGCTTTGGCCGGGAATGATAGCGGATAGGTGGGCATTTGATACTTATCAAATGCCGTTACATTCTCGGACGCTGGAGCCTTCCCATCGTCAGGTCGCTGCTCTGCTTGGCCAACATGGGGGCCATTTCCGTAATCGCCTGCAACGCCATCGCCTTCACGGCTTCGGGATCGTTGCTGATGATGCTGCCAAAGGTGACGTTGAGCCCGCCGCCCGCGCCACCGCGCACAGGGTCCAGCTTACTATTCGGGGTTACGTGGAAGGGACCGCCGACATCGACATATTCCGGCCCATGCTCACCAACAAGGTAGCGGCCTTTGTTGCCCATGCCGCCGTTGGCCTTGCCGGTGACGCCCGTTCCACCGTGATCCGGGGCGATTTTGGAGTTGGGCGTGACGAAGAACGGGCCGCCAATATCCAGGTATTCCGGGCCGTGTTCACCGACGAGGTAACGGCCCGTGTTACCCATGCCGCCGTTGGCTTTGCCGGTCGTGGGCTTACCTGTCAGCGCGCTTGTGAGGCCGGATACCAGGGAACCGAACAGGCCACCGCCCCCGCCGCTACCGCCACCACCAAACAACAGGTCGCCCAACGGCTTGATTAGCATCTGCTGGAGAGCAATCTTTAACAGCCCGTCGATCACGGCATCTGCCATGTTGCCGAACGCATCACCCAGGGAGCCGACGCCCTTGATCGCATCCAGGAGGCCGCTTTGTAGGCTCTCCAGGCCGTTGACCTCAACGCTCTCTAGGGCCTCGTTGATTTCATCGCCAGTGCGGGGGATCTGATTGAGGTAGCTCTCGAGCGGACCCATCGCCTGCTTCTCGACCTGCTTGCCCTGCGCAGCACGCAAAGTGGGCAGCATGGCGAGACGCGCTTGTGCGATCTTCTTGTCAGCATCCGTGCTATCGCGGCTGGCGATGATGGCATCCAGCGCCAGCTTTTCTTGCTGCATCTGCAAGTCGAGCAATCGAAGGTCGGAAGCGCGGCGGTCTTTCGCCGTGAGTGCCATGCCGCCCTGCAGCTGGGCCAAGTCCCCGGCATTGGCCAGCGATGCTGACTTGAGCTTCAACTCCTCCTGGGCGTTGAATTCGGCCTCTTTCAGCGTGATCGACTGACGCTTGTTGGTATCGATCCGCTCTTCGATCGCCTTGAGTTCGAGAACCTGTGCGTCGGTGTATCGCTTGCTGCCCTTGGGACCGTCCTTGTCGATTTGATCGAGGCGGGTCTTCTTGTCCTGCTCCAGCGCCAGGCGTTCGAAGTTGAACCGCTCCTGGGCCGTCGAAGCCAACGCGGCCTTGCTGTCGAGTTCTGCGCCCTCGCTGCGGTTCTTGTCGGCGGTGAAGGCCTCTAGGGCACGACGTGCGCGTTCGACCTCGCGCTCCTGATCCCTCTGGGCTTTGTCGGCGTCGCTCTTTGCCTTATCGGTTCCGCCCTTGGTTTTGGCCTTGGGCGGCGGGGTGTAGGTCGGCTTGCCCGTGCCTGCGGTGGGCTTGGCCCATTTGAACGTCTTGCTGTACTTGAGCACCTCCTGGTCGGACATGCCCTTGCCCGTGAAATCACGGTCCGTGCCATAGCGGCGGACGCGATCGACTAGGCGCTCACGGGCGCTTTTAACGCGGCTTTCCTGATAGCCCTTCTCGTAGTTGCCCGCGAGATTACTGCGGGTCATGAGAGGTGTTTCGTTGAAGTGCTGACCGCCGCCTGCGCGATCGATCGCGCGGTTCATGCCACGCTTGAAGCCGTTCTCAATCTTGGTGCCCCAGTTGTCAGCGTCGATGTAGATATTGGCTGCTCGGTCGATGCTCCTGAAGATGCTCAGCACCTGATCGTGGAATGATTGAACCTTGATGCCCAGGGCGTCGAGTACGCCCGTGCCGCCATCCAGCATGGGCACGAATGCGTCATGGAGACCGGCGAATTCCGCGCGCATATCCGCACCGGCCTGCTCGGCCGATCGAACAAGCGTATCCATCATGGTCGTGCCTTCACCCAGGCCGTCCACGATGCCGTCGCTGATGCCGGAGCCGCGATCGAACGCGCCGATCATGTCGGTTAGGCCGTTCTCGATCAGAACCTTGGCCTGCTCGAACGTGGCGGGCAGTTCCTTGAATTCCGCATCGATACCGGAGGTAAACTTGGGGTCCGTGAGGGCCTTGAACAGCACGTCGCTGGTCAGCTTGCCTTCTTCGGCCATTTTGCGAAGCGCGCCCACGGGCTGACCCATGCTCTCGGCGAGCAAGCGCATGATGCGAGGGCTGGCCTCGTTGACGCTGTTAAATTCGTCACCGCGCAGCACGCCCGACGCAAGCGCCTGGCCAAACTGCAATGTGGCACTGGCAGAGCTTGCGGCGTCCGCGCCACCGATCTTGAGAGCCTTGCTGAACGTTTCCGTCGCGCGCCCTGCGTCAAGCTGACCCCGGCCCAAGTCCTTCGATGCAACGAGCATCTTGCTGTAGAGGCTTGTCGTCTCTTCCAGGCCGGATCGCGTGTTTTTCGCAATCTCGTGGACCTGCTGCTGCGCCACGCCCATGTTGCCGAATTGAGCCGTGGCGAGCCTTAGCTGCGCGTCCATCTTCTTGGCGGAATCCGCAATGCGGAGGTATTCGCTTGCGCCATCGATCGCCTTGCCGGCGGCCATAACGGCGAGGAAGCCCTTGACCGCGTTAGCGGTGCCGGACATCGCCTTGTTGATGCTGTTAGTTGCGCGGTCGGTCGCTTTAGATGCGCGCTCCAGTCCACTAATGAAGCTGGCGCTGTTGAGCGACATGCTCGCATATAGCGAGCCGATTTGTTGTGCCATGTAAGCGTCTCCCGCGCTCTTTGTTCTGTCGTTTACTTAGCGGGAGGCGGGGTGGTCTTCGGGGCACGCTTGGAGCCTTTGTCCTTGCGTGCTCTGCGCGGCTTCTTTTCCGGGGGTGCGACCTTGACCGTTTTGCCCATGAAGAAGTCGCGAACCTTGTCGGCTAGCTCTTCCGGCGTGGGATCGGGTTTGACGTGCGCCTGGGGATCGCGGTCGAACCAACGGGGTGGATCATTGTTGGGCTTGGAGTGAACTGCCCAGGTCAGGTCGAGCAGCGCCGACGCGCGATGGTCGTCCGCTACGCTGCCCCAGGGCTCCAGGTGATAGAACGCCTGCCAGCCAACCAGCTCGTCATGTGGGATGTGTTCAAGCTCTGCGAGGGTCTTTCCCAGACCCATCGCAAGCCTGAATTGGAAACGGCGTAAGGGGTTATCCCTCAGCCTTTTTTTTCGAGTTCAACGGCTTCTACGGCCCAGCGCCTGTAGTCGTTGATCGAAAGGACTGCCTCGTACAGACGCGTTACCGCGTTGCTGGACCAGGTTTCAAACATCGGCATATCGGCGTCGGTGAACAGGCGTTCGCCGTCCTCATCGACTGCGCTCATGACGATGGAGAGGACTGCAGTGTCTAGTTCTGGAGGGTGCGCCAAGCCTTTGCGTTCGTCCTCTGGCTTGTCCTGGTCGTCGTCGTAGGCGTTGATTTCCTGGCGGTGCAGCCTGATGCGCTCCAGGTATGTGGAGCGGGTGTTGACGCTCATTTGCACAATGCGGACCGCGACATCCTCGCCCATTTCTGGGACGAGGACATCAACGTGCGGAAGTTTAGCCGCTAAACAATCTGCTCGGTTAAACAGCTTGGGCATGGATTATACCGCTGCCGTTTCCACGACTGCGCCAGTGACTTCCAGGTTCGCGGATGCCTTCACGACATCATCCTGGCCGCCGGTACGCTCAAAGGTCAGAACGTAAGCCGTAAAGTCGTACTTGGTGCCGTCGATGAGTGTGATACGAAACTTGGTAGCTGCGCGAGTGCCGCGAGCAGCGCGAACGGCAACCTGACCGGGATCTTTTGCGATGAAGATGAAGCTGGCGGAAATCTGACCCTCGTCGGGCAGACCCATCGACTTCTCTTTGGCCGTGCTATCAAAGTCCGTGGTGTCGATTACGGCAGCGGAGCCGCCGCCAAGACCGGCAAAGTCGGTGAAGCCCTTGACCTGAACGTAGATCGCGGCCGTAGTGTTGATTTCCAGCTTTGTGCCGGCTGTGTTGATTCCTGTGGCCATTATTGGCTCTCCTTTTTATTGGGCAGTGACCCCAACAAAAGAGGGCCGTGCCATTACTTATTCCTCGACCTATTCCGAGTGGGTGATCTTGAACTCCAACTGGATGCGCGTGAGGTCGGCATTGCTGGTGAGGTCGCTCAAGTCTTGTTCGTTAATGAGATTGCAGTCCGAGATTTCGGCATCGCGGTAGCCGTCCAGGGCTAGGCGAATGCGGTTTGCGATCGACTTGGCTTCGTCGAAGTCCAGGGCGTAGGCATCGACGCGGAAGGTGGGCATGGCCATGCCTGTGGGGCCGTTGAAGTCGCGCAATCGGGGCGTGGAAACCCGCGTGTAAGTGACGAACGGAGCCTTCTTTCCCTTGGGAACTACGACTGGATATGTCTGCGGACAGATTGCTGCGATTTTGGATGTAAGTGTCGCTTCGATCACTTTTTGGCCTTTCTAGCGGCCTTTTCGATCGCTTTTTTGAGTTCTGTGCCGATCGTCTCGACGACCTTCCCGGCCACCTGATCGAGTGCGGGCTTGAACCAGGGGCGGGCGGGCTCGTGTTCCGTGCCAAACTCGGAGAAGCGGCCCCAAAAGGCGCTGCCGGTTGTGACTTGGAAGCTGACTGTCTGCTTCCTGCGGGCACGAACCTTGAATAGCCCCTAGATTTCTGGACGCCTTCAATCCTAATTTTGAGAACAGGAGGCGACGATGGGGAAGCCCAATTTCAGCGATGAGTTCAAGCGTGACGCGGTGGTGCAGATCACAG
>NZ_JAXOJJ010000020.1:0-14368 GCF_036663615.1 Sphingomonas rhamnosi | reverse complement strand
GGCTCGCCATGGGAGAACGGCTATAACGAGAGCTTCAACGGTTCGCTTCGCGACGAGCTGCTCAACGGCGAGATCTTCTACAGCCTCGCCGAGGCAAGGGTGCTGATCGAGGCGTGGGCGGCGTCACTATAACACCATCCGACCACACAGCAGTCGGGGCTATCGACCTCCGGCGCCAGCCGCGGCGACACCACCATTGCCGGCCTCCGGCTCCGCTTCGCTCCACCTACGCCCGGCAATGGCGGCGGAGACAACAATGCACTAACTATCTATCCGGACCACCCGGTGGGGGCTGCCCACCCTAGCACTTACAGATGACGAACCGCATCCATACGCTGATGCAGGATGCGGATGATGGCGATGCCGTAGCTGGTCGGCCGAAAGTAGATGACGTGCTGCTCGACGCCGCGTCGCCGATAACCTGGTCGGATGTTGGCGCAGCCCTGCGCCTGCTGCGGCGCTTCAGCCAGATCGGCGCAGGCGGCTTCGATAAGGTCGGTGTAGCGCATCGCTTGGGGCAGACCCCAATGCGCCACGGTGTAGTCAAACACCCCGCCGAGGTCGCGCTGCGCCGTCGGGCTGAGCCGGTATTCAGCCATGCTGCGCGGCTTTGCGCTGTTTAAACGCGGCAAAGTCAAACGGCTCTGCCTCGCCGCTCTGCTCACCTTCAATCAGCGCCTGGCGGATGCTCTCGATCTCGAGGCCGCGCTCCTGCTCGCGCCGGATGAGGTCGCGGATCGCCTCGCTGTCGTTGGTGTAGCTGCCAGCGTCTATCTGCGCGGCGATCCAAGAATTCTGCTGTTCGGTCAGGGTAATGGTCTTGCGCACCGTCGCCATATCGGCCTCCACGTCATACTATTGGTGTTGTTTAGCGCACCGCATAGCCGCTGTCATCGCCCAAAGCCGATGTCCGGGCCATCGAAGTCGCCTCCGCTCGAAGGCGGTCGAACCGTGGGATCGGCGCCCTGCTCGACGAGCAGGCGGGCCATCTCGCCGTCATTGCGGTATAGCGCCCAGTTCAGGGCAGTGTGCCCGAGAAGATCGCGAGCGTTGATGTCGGCACCTGCCGTTACGCTGGCCAGCATGGCCGGATTGGCGCTGCGCGCGGCCTCGGCATAGGTCCGCACCGTTCCGGTGTAGCGTGTCCTCGGCCGCTTGCCCTCTCGCGCACAAAGTTCCGGATAGAGGAACAACGGTTCGTCGACGAGCGCCTGATTGTAGCGGGTGACGAAGCGGGTCGCAGCCTCTCCGTGGGTCACCTCCTCCTTGCTGATGATGACGTCGTCGGCGACATACCATTTGCCGATCGCGGGCCGCGTCCATAGCGCGCACGATACGCCCGGCATGCTCCAGCCAGACGGCATCGGGTCGATATAATTGGTCCCGGCAAGGCGTGAGTCGCCTCGGGTGGCAGCACTCGCGGCCTCCTTGGCCGGATCGCGCGCCTTCAGCCGAGCGCTCTTCTGCCGCAGAACCTGTTCCACGGTCTGCGCTGAAGACTGCCCCGTATAGGCAGTCGGTATGAGCAGGGAGAACAGGACGACCGGCACCGAACGAAGCATGGCTCTCTTCCCTTTCACGCTGACCGCGCTTTCCGTTGCAGCAGCTTTTCGCTGTCCGGTCTGATCTCGCCCTTGGGCGTGACGTGACGGTAGAGCGTCTGACGGGTGACGCCGAGTTCGGCGCACAGCTCGGCGACTTTCGTTTCCGGCTTGCCCATAGCCGCCTGGGCGAGCCGCAGCTTGGCGGGCGTCATCTTGAACGGCCGCCCGCCATGCCGGCCGCGTGCACGCGCTGATTCCAGACCGGCGCGGGTGCGCTCGACGATCAGTTCCCGCTCAAACTCGGCGAGACCGGCGAAGATCGCAAAGATCAGCCGTCCGTTGGCGGTGGTGGTGTCGATCGACGCGCCTTCGCCGGCCAACACCTTGAGGCCGATGCCGCGCTTCGTCAGGTCGCCGACCGTGTTGACGAGATGGCGCAGGTCACGCCCGAGGCGGTCAAGCTTCCAGATGACGAGCGTATCATCGCGGCGGAGCGCCTTCAGACAGGCGTCCAGCCCACGTTAATATGCAAAATGGCTCTAGTCTAGGTTAGTCAGCTATGGCACATGGCCTTGAGCTATCGTAGGTGGCGGGCTATGGGGGCTTGTGCGGTGAAATCTCGGCGCGAAATCGGAAAAGACTTCGCTGTTATGCACCATCACACTGCGCCGAAGCGTCGCGAAGAAATCCGCATTCTGCTTTATGCCATACTAATTATTTTGGACGTCGTGGCGGTGGCAGGCGCTTTTGAGTTTGGCGCGTTCGTGCGTTACGGCAGCTTTGGGTGGCACTCAGCAATGGACGCCGTCGTAGTGACACTGCCGGTCTATATTATCGCAGCGTTTAACAACGGTGCATATTCGATTGACGTGCTGCGTCGCGCTCGCGTCGGGATCGTGCGTTCGACGTGGGCTCTGCTGTTCGCCTTCGGTACTTTTCTCCTTATCGCTTACTACTTCCGGCTTGCACAATTCCAACCCCGCAGCGCGAATAGTATCGGCATGGCAGGCAGTTTTATACTATTAGTATCGTGTAGGGCATTGTTTGGAGCCATGGTTAAAAAAGCCATCGGGCATAGCTTGACATCCGATCTTATAATTATGGACGATGTCTTGGTATCGGCTCCATCATACTTTCAAGTTTTGAACACAGCTAATGCTAACCTACGGCCCAATATCCAAGATCCAATGATGCTCGATCGGCTCGCTCGACATCTACGCGGGATTGACCGCGTCATCGTTGCTTGTCTACCGGAGAAGGAACGCGAGTGGGCGATGTTACTTAAGGGTGTCGGCATTCCAGGCGAAATAATTTCAAGCGAATTTGATGAAGTCGGTGCAATTGGTGTTGGCTCGTTCAACGGCCGCTCGACCTTGCTAGTTGCCACCGGTCCCCTTAGCACTCGTAACCGTATCATTAAGCGTACTTTTGATTTAATTTTTGCTGTGCCAGCCCTCATCATCTTGCTGCCAATCTTTAGCATCACTGCAGTCGCGATAAAGCTAGACAGCCCCGGCCCGGTCTTTTTTCGGCAGAAACGAGTGGGCCGTGGCAACGCTTTGTTTGAAGTCTTCAAGTTTCGGTCGATGCGAACGGAGCAGAGCGACGCAAGCGGCAGCGTGTCCGCTTCCCGCAACGATCACCGCGTGACCCGGGTCGGACGCCTGATCCGCGCGACAAGCGTCGATGAACTACCGCAACTCCTTAACGTCCTGTTGGGCTCGATGAGCATTGTTGGCCCGCGGCCCCATGCACTTGGTTCGCTAGCCGGTCAGCAATTATTCTGGGAAGTTGATGAGCGCTATTGGCATCGTCACACACTCAAGCCTGGTATAACTGGTTTGGCGCAGGTGCGTGGCTTCCGCGGCGCGACTCACCAGCGTGGCGATCTGACGCTGAGGCTACAGGCCGATCTCGAATATATCCTCGGCTGGTCGATCTTACGCGATTTCGGAATTCTGATGTCCACGGTACGCGTGGTCATGCATCGCAACGCCTTTTAAAACCCGTTGGTCAGCGCATGGTTCGGTATCGCACGATAATAGGATTAACGGTACTTTAGCCGATTTCCAAAACGTTATTTTAACCGTGGCAGAGCCATGAAGACGACATGGCGCAATTGGCATCTCTCTCACCGGTGGTCGAACCGCCACTCCCTTCCGGCGACTTACTCGTCGGCGACCACATTGGCTTCGATGCATGGCTACTGCCTCACCAAAGACCGCACGGGCTTGAGCGTGTAGTTCATGCCAGTTCGGTAGCGGTCGGTCCGATTGCCTTTTTCGGTGCGCTTCTGTGCGTACTCGTTTGGATCATCTGACATCAACCATGCTGTCAGCAACGACAATTAAGATTATGCCATGCCGTCGCAAGGGGGCAAGAGACGTTGTTGCTCGCCCAAGCACTGTTCGGGCAGGTGATGCCTTGCCGCGTGATGTCACCGTTCAAGATTTGTCTGCAACCGGCTTCTCCTTCACCACAAGTACCTTTATCCCAGTCGGTACGCCAATTCAGATCGGCTTAGCTGGCGCTGGACGCGCGAGCGCACAAATCGCTTGGCGGAGCGGCACGTGTTACGGTTGCCGCTTTCATCCGGTCCTGACCTCAGGGCAAATCACCGCTGCGTTTAGTCAGTCGGCTGACGACTCAATTACTTGGCTTGCGCCTGCTTTTACCCATCAGGACCTAAAGGAAACTAATGAGGGCTTTTCACCGGCCATCAGGCTGGCAATTGTTCTCGGGGCCGGCCTAGTAGGCTGGGCGATGTTCGGATTAGGACTGCGAAGCCTACCCTTCTAAGAATGAATAATGCCACGTGCTCGGCAGTTTAGCGTTCTCGTGACGCGTAGGGAGGGCATCGCTCCCAATCAGCTAGTAAGATAGCTTGTCAGCACAAATGTTTTGCATGTAACGACTGTAAAACGGCCAACTTGCTGCGCCGTGCTCACGGGAGATACCGGTTGCGCATCACTATGATCGGGTCGGGCTATGTCGGCTTGGTGTCGGGTGCCTGCTTTGCAGATTTCGGCCATAACGTCGTTTGCATCGACAAGGATCAAAGTAAAATCGACGCGCTGCACCAAGGCAAAATGCCGATCTTCGAGCCGGGGCTGGATGATCTCGTCCGGCACAACGTGCAAGCTGGCCGCCTGACGTTCGACACGAATCTGCCTAAGGGTGTAAAAGGCGCGGACGCGATTTTCATTGGTGTTGGTACACCATCGCGCCGTGGTGACGGTCACGCCGATCTTAGTTACGTTTATACTGCGGCCGAGGAAATCGGTCGCTCGATTGATGGATATACCGTAATTGTCACTAAATCGACTGTCCCGGTTGGCACAGGTGATGAAGTGGAGCGGATCATCGGAGCTGCCAATCCGGGTGCTGAGTTTGGAGTAGTTTCAAATCCTGAATTCCTGCGGGAGGGCGCAGCGATTGACGATTTCAAACGACCTGACCGTATAGTTATTGGTTCAGAGGACGAACGTGCTATCGAAGTACTACGCCAAGTTTATCGGCCGCTATCAATAAACAGGGCGCCAATCGTTGTTACTGGCCGACGCACCGCGGAATTGATCAAATACGCCGGTAACGCCTTTCTTGCGACCAAGATTACATTCATTAATGAAATCGCCGATTTGTGTGAGAAAGTTGGCGCCGATGTTCAGGATGTTGCCCGCGGCATCGGCCTTGACAACCGGATAGGTCCGAAGTTCCTTCACGCAGGCCCTGGCTACGGCGGCTCTTGTTTTCCGAAGGATACCTTGGCACTACTTAAAACCAGCCAAGACTATGACGCGCCGCAGCGGATCGTCGAGGCGGTGGTCGCGGTCAATGACAATCGCAAGCGCGCAATGGGCCGGAAAATTATAGCGGCCATGGGAGGCGACGTCCGAGGTAAGATAGTTGCGGTGCTTGGCTTGACCTTTAAGCCCAACACCGACGACATGCGCGATAGTCCAGCAATCGCGGTGATCCAAGCGTTGCAAGATGCTGGAGCTAAAGTGCAAGCGCATGATCCCGAGGGCGTCGAACAGGCCAAGCTGGTGCTCCAGAACGTTGACTACCGCAATGGTCCTTACGAAGCGATCGAAGGGGCGGACGCGGTTGCCATCCTGACCGAGTGGAACGCCTACCGCGCGTTAGATCTGAAGCGCGTCAAGTCGTTGCTGGCCTCGCCCGTGATGGTGGATCTTCGCAATGTTTACAATCCAAAGGAGCTCGAAGCTCTGGGCTTCTCCTACACGGGCATCGGTCGTTAGGGCACCGCGTACCCTGAGCTGCTGCCGTCCGATGGACACGCTTTTCGAGATGCTTGCGATTGAGATAGATCAGGTCCGACTGCGTGCGCGTAGGATTGTAGAAGCGTTCGATGCAATCGGACAGGTCCTCCGATTGTGCGGGCAGCAGAGTTTGCGCGCGATACGTTCGGTTTTTCGTGAGGAAAAGAAACTCTCCACCGCAGCGTTGTCCCAAACGCTGCCGGATTGGCTTATCGAACAAATGACGCCGTTGTTGGCCATGAGGCGCTGGCACTGCTGGCTGGCATATTAAGCCGTTTCAACCGGTCGTCGCAACGCTTCAAAGATCGACTAGGGTAAGCGTGGCCTTCAACCCAAATATTGTGCGGCTTGGGACGCTAGCTCTACGGTTAGCGCAGCCCAGTTCGAAGGCATGAACTTGTCCCATCGAGCGGCTGAGGTTTATTCAATGGCACGTTTCTACTTTAGGATCTCATCGCTTGAAAGCGAGCACTTGTTCATAACCCATCAATCGCCTATCAAAGGTGACTGCATAACTTGACATTCCTTTCTATATCAATCTTAGAATTGGCAGGCTGGTTGCGAGAGAAAAGAGGGTGAGTATGACGATCGTACCGGTAATACTTTCGGGGGGTTCCGGCACCCGCCTGTGGCCAATGTCTCGGCCCGAAATGCCCAAACAATTGTTGGCGTTGACTAACAAGGAGACGATGCTCCAACTGACAGCGGCACGAGTACGTGGCGCCGGCTTTGCTGCGCCGATTGTCGTTGCCAACGCCCTGCACGCGGATCACATCGATGCGCAGCTCGCCGAGGTTGGTGTCGAGCCACAGGCCATTATTCTTGAGCCAATTGCTCGCAACACCGCGCCGGCAATCGCGCTTGCCGCGCTCGCTACGAAGAGCAGAGACTTGCTCTTGGTGATGCCGTCAGACCACGTGATCGCCGACGTTGATGCTTTTCGCGCGGCGATTGAAGCGGCGAGGTCACTGGCTGAGAAAGGCTGGTTAATCACGTTCGGAATCGCGCCAGATTCACCGGAAACGGGCTATGGCTGGATTAAGGTCGGAGATGCATTAGGTGACGGCGTCCACCGTGTTGCGCGTTTTGTTGAAAAGCCGCAACGTGAGCGTGCCGAAGAGATGCTCGCGTCGGGTGATCACGTCTGGAACGGCGGTATATTCCTGTTTCGCGCTGACATCTACCTAAGCGAACTGGCTACGCACGCCTTGAACACGCTTACTGCAGCGCAGGACGCGATGCGGCTCGCATACCGCGACGGCGCGCGCATATACCCTGATGCAGACGCTTTCAGCAGATCAGGGTCTGACTCAATTGACTATTCGGTGATGGAACGGGCGGGGAGGGTGGCAGTAGTGCCAGTTACCATGGGGTGGAACGACGTCGGTAGCTGGGACGCGGTGCATTTGATCAGCGTTTGCGACCACGCTGGTAACGCGCAGGCGGGCGAAGTAACGGCAATTGATACGCGTGGTTGCTTAATTCGCACGGACGGCATACGTATTTCAACGGTCGGGGTCAGCGATCTGATTGTAGTGGCGAGCGGTAACGACGTGTTAATTGTTCCGCGCGGACGTAGTCAAGAAGTCAAAGAGTTAATCAATGTTATGAATAGCGTAAATACGGAAAAGAGCGAAAACCCTGCAGTTTCCGTAAATCAGTGAGCCCCGCTCCAAGGATAAACCGTCTAAGCCCTCTTGCATTTTCCAAACAATTCTTTGTTAATAATTAACCAGCGAAAAGACCCGCTTGGAAGTTTTGCGCACTGATGCTGCGCGCCGCAGTGCCGGAGCGTATCATCATCCGCGCCTTAGTCAGGTCATTGGACCGGGTCTAGGTGTTTAGTCCCGACATCTGGTCGATCGGATCCATGATGAACCTATCCGGCTCTGACGTCTAGATTTGGGCGATGTATTCGTAAGGCCTGTCGAACTGCGCATTCCCAAGCTGAGGACCGGTAGCTATTTCCCGGGCTTCCTCGAACCGCGCGCCTCGCCGACAAAGCGCTGACCGCGGTCGTGCAGGAGGCGTACATCCAGGGAATTTCGACCTGGTCAGTCGATGATCTGGTCAAGGCCATGGGCATGTCAGGCATTTCGAAAAGTCAGGTTAGCCGGCTTTGCGAGGAGATCGACGTGCGCGTGAAGGCGTTCCTCGAGCGCCCTATTGGGGGCGGCTGGCCGTATGTCTGGGTAGACGCGACGTACCTGAACGTCCGCCAAGCCGACCGCATCTTCTCGGTGGCGGTCACCATCGCAGTCGGCGTGAACGGCGACGGCCGGCGCGAGGTGCTCGGCATGGCGATCGGCAGTTCGGAAGCGGAGACGTTCTGGACCGACTTCCTGCGCAGCCTCGCGCGGCGTGAAGCTCATCATCTCGGATGCTCATGAAGGCATAAGGCAGCCGTGTCGCGGGTGTTCAGCGCAACCTGGCAGCGGTGCCGCGTCCACTTCGCCCGTAACGCGATGGCACACGCCGGCAAAAGCGGACGCCGTGTCGTCTCCGCCTTTATCGCTACCGCCTATGCACAAGAAACGCCCGAGGCGGCCAAGGGGCAGTGGCGCAAGGTCGCTGACCAGCTGCGCCCCAGCGTCCCAAACTCGCCAAGATGAAGGATACCGCTGAGCAGGACGTGCTGGCCTACATGTCGTTTCCCCCTCAGCATCGCACCAAACTGCACAGCACCAATCCGCTCGAACGACTGAACGGCGAGATCAAGCGGCGTACCGGCGTCGTCGGCATCTTCCCCAATGAAGATGCTATCACACGCCTCCTCGGCGCTCTCCTGCTCGAGCAGAACGATGAATGGGCCGTCCACGGAGGGCGCTACATGACACTGGAAAGCGTAGCGCAACTACGCGATGATACAGCCGTTACGCTGCCGCCCATGGCCGCATGACCGATCCCGACCGAGCCGGAGATCGATGCGGCTAGGCCGATGAAGCTACACCACGTGATGGGACGCGATCCCCCATCGACACCGAATTCGCACCAGTTGGCGACCGAAAAGTTTAGAAATGGGTCGCGGACGGAAGGGTAAACCGCCCACGACCGAGTTTGTGCCAGTGGGAGCAATGTTTCCTGCTGTTGGCAACGCGGAACATTATTCAAAAGAATCGAAGAGTCGAGTCGAAAATACCTCAGGTAACACTGCCTTACAGTGATGAATATGAGAGTCGGCGCTAATGCACGACGAAACAGTGCGAATCGTGCGCCATCCGTCAGGATTGTGCGTCGCTTACCTAGGGCTTAGTTTACAAACTATATCGATCGCAAACGCATCCTCAAGTTAGCTTAAATATCTTTCACGAAGGGCGGTCGTGGCAAGCTGTCGAGCGACTAACTATCCTGCTTGGCGAAAAAGTATAACCGCGGCATAGCTCTCTGTCTGTCAATATAGCATTGCGGAAGTCCGGCACGGTGATATATTCCGGGTATGATCGAGCGCGCGGAAGTCTACGATACCGAAGACGCACTCTACAAGCGCCTCGAGTACGTTTTGAGATGCCGTAGTCGGTGCCTGGAAGCTTGGGACAACGCAGAGAGTGATGACCATCGTGCGTTCATTCAGGGCACGATCGATATCGCAAATCGAATACTCGTCGGAATACAAAAAGACTTTTTGCCCGGCTCGATAGACAGCTGCTTTGACTACAGAGAACCACCCATCTGAATCATCGCTTATCCAACGATGCACTCGCGGTATCGACCTCGCCATTGCCGGTTGACGGCGTTGCTGAAAACGCTTCTCGAACAACAGGACAATTTACCTGCTCACGCCCGCTCGGCCCTGCACGCCCTTACCGCCCAGCTGCGAACGCTCTCCAGCGAGCTCGACCGCCTCGAAGCACAGATACTCGCGTGGCACCAAGCCGACAAGACGAGCTGACGGCTCGCCACAATACCGGGCATCGGTCCGATCACCGCGTCCGCAATATCAACGGCAGTGCCGGATGCCTCGCTGTTCCGATCCGGACCGCAGTTCGCAGCAGTAGCGACTTGGGTTCTGAGCGCGTTGAGAACTGCTATCGCCGGCATCGTTTCGAAACGTGGATATGGTTCACCTCTTTGGTCCCGTGAGGGGACCAATCCGTTCCCGCAACAGCTGCCCTTGGTCACGCAAACTTTCGATCAACCAGACGATCTCCTTTCGGTCGGCGTTGTCCGGCAGGCGCATTGCTACGCGTTCAATCGCTTTCGCGTGCGCACCGAGCTGCGCGATCGCGGCGTCGGCTATTAAGCCAAGGTGATCAACTGATTCGGACATCGGATAAAGCTAGCCGGCTTGTCGGGAATGGAAAGAACGAAGGCGAAAAAGTGCTCGAACGGGGCCAGCGTTTTTCCGTAACCTTATGCGGGTAGAGCCGCGTGGTCGCGGCGGGCATTTCATTGGTGCTCGTCACACCCGCCCGCCGCGACTTGACTCGGACCCATTGCGTTTCTCCTATGCACCGGGTTCTTTTGCAGAATGCAACGACGTGCCTCGGGAATTTGTGTGAGGATGGCACCGTCCATCTTCACCTCGGACGCGATCCAGTGGAGAGCATCCTCGATCGTTGCAGCCGGTCCGAGTACGGTAGCACCAAGTGAGGTGGCTTATGAGCCTCGTCGCCAACCCAAGCCACCTCGAGGCCGCAGACCCCGTTGTGCTCGGCAAGACCCGTGCGATCCAGACGCTCAACAACGATCTCAAGGATCATTGCGCCGCACTGCCGGTGCTGACCCACGGCGACGCCGTCCTGAGCGAAGCCGAAGGGGGCAGCTGCTACACCGTCCGCAACACACCTTCGCCCGGGGCATTGGGCTGATCCGCCGCACGACCCCAGTCAGCAGTCCTCAATCGAATGACATGGCTGAGGCATTCGTTCGCACACACAAGCGCGATTATGTCCGCGTCAACCCTACGCCGAGTGCGCAGAACGTTATCGACTAACTGCCCGGCTGGTTCGACCATCATACCGAGGTGCACCCGCACCGCGCTTTGCGCTATCGATCACCACGCGGGTTCATCGCGCAAATGGGACGCGCGGTTCGCGCTAGACGCAACCTCGAATTCTCAGCTGTTGTTGCCAGTTGTTGCCAGTTGTTGCCAGTTGTTGCCAGTTGTTGCCAGTTTCGAAGATATCATAGTGATGGGTAATGCAATTTTGTGGACCAAACGCACAAGTGTTTCGGCCAATTCACAACCGGTATCGGCCGCGAGGCGCTCGGCTCCCCAATCAAGAACTACAAGCGTTTTCCCGCGCACGTAAGCTGGCGCAGTTCACGATGTGTTTAAAGCGCATATGTAAATCTAACTGTCTACACTGGTTGGAGACATGCTTTCAAATCGAATGAGCGGCGTATGCCGCGCGTGACACTCTACCGGCGGTAAAGTGTCACGCTTAGCGGTATCTGTTTTACATCAGCCAAACCGCTGACATTGAGCAACGTACTAGCCATCCAGCGCCGCGAAGCCTATAATTCTAGCTTACGGCGCGTCCACCAACCGCTCGTCCACTAGCAACTGGACTGCGGACGCCCGAAGGTAAGGTGTCACACGTGCCAAATCGTACCTAGCCCCCCGAACGGGATTCACATAGCGCTAAGTAGCGGGTAGATTCGCGTTATGTTCTATCAGCCTGATCTGTTTGAATCCGCGCAACGTCCGGAAGAGCGTTTGACCACGGCTGCGGTTCTGGAGCGCATCACTCAAATCTCAAGACGACCAAAGTATGCGTTCTTTGTTCTTCAACTGATTGCGGACGCTGCGGGCGAAGGCGAAAGCGCCGGTCCGTATGTGGGGACGGGCAACCGAAGGGTTCCCGTCCGCGATTGGCTTTGCGATGCATTGATCCCGACCGCGCAGCGCGACGCACGCAGGAGGGCAAACGTCCAGCAGATTCGGGAAGAACTCGCGCGCCAGCATCAGCTGCCCAGCGATCCGGATGAGGCCCAACAGGTAATTGACGAAGCCCTTCGCGAGAAGGTCCGGCGCTCGGGGCGTTGTAATGTCAGCCGAGCTGTTTCAGACTTGGTCCGTGCCGGTCTGGTGCGGCGCCATTATCAAGGATACCGTGTCGATCATGAGAACCGCGGGGCGCAGCGAGAGGCAGTTTACACTATCCTTCCGGCAGCGGCGTCTGCGTTTCGGGGGCGGCGTTAGCCCTTGCCGCGGAGTAGCGACTGTTTCAATGTACCGCTGAAACAGTCGGTGCCTGAAACTGAACCTCAACATGGCGGCCGGTTAGATTCGGCTGAACGTGGTGATCGCCGTCATAAAGAGCAGCTTTGATCCGGCGGCGGGCGGGTCATCGGCGGGCGTTATGGATCGGGTATACGGCTCCCTGCTCTCGACAAGTTCCTCCACCATAGCGACTGGAGCTTCATCGACTGGAGCGGCATTATTGCCGCTTCTGCGGATATGCGCGGAAGGTAAAGCTCGGCTGAGGCTCGAGCCAGTTACCGGAACAAGCCGATGGGTTGGCGATCAACCCTCGCCGGAAAGAGGAGTGAAACGATATTAAGCTCGGGAAAGTGAAAAATCGTAGGAGAGCTTACCTCGCGCCAATCGGCGCTTGACCATCGAGTTAAGAGTGGCGACAGCCTGTCGACCTGCGATACTCAGTCGGTGACGCTCGGCTAGCTGGTAGACGTGCTCCGGGTGAGCGATACCTTCCCCGTATGGGACACGTGGCGACGACGGGCGGCATCACCGCCGAGGACGTCCAGGACTTGATGGTCGCCACCGTCGAGCATCGCTACGGACAGGTGAACCGCGTGCCCGAACCGATCGAGTGGCTCACGGATAACGGCAGCTGCTACACCGCTTGCAACACACGTGCGTTCGCCCGAGGCATTGGGCTGATCCCGCGCACGACCCCAGTCAGCAGTCCTCAATCGAATGGCATGGCGGAGGCGTTCGTCCGCACCCTCAAGCGCGATCATGTCCGTGTGAACCCCAGGCCAGATGCGCAGAGCGTTATCGACCAACTGCCCGGCTGGTTCGACCATGTCAGGCCTTTAGGGGGCAACAACAGATGCGTTCTTGATGAGCGTCCTCCAGGGTGCTTGTGCATTGAAACCGGCACTATCCACGTTGACACTTCACGGGGCACTTCTGTGCTTCCCTGCTCAAGACGTACCCGATGGGGTTCTACGCCCCCGCACAGGTCTTCCGGGATGCGCAGGCGCACGACGTGCTGGTTCGGCCGCCTTGCATCAACGCCAGCCGATGGAATTGTACGCTGGAGCCAGCAGGCGGCCGCTACCTCGCGGTTCGGGTCGGGCTGCGTCAGGTGCGCGAATTATCGAACGTCGATGGCGCGGCCATCGTGGGCGCGCGTGGAACGGACGCCGTTCAACTCGAACGAGGATGTATGGCGCCCGTCGGGGGGCCCACGAGCGGCGATCGAGAAGCGGGCGGACGCCGATGCGTTTCACGCCTTCGGTGCCGATCGGCGGCAGGGGCTGTGGAAGGTGAGGGGGTTGGGCGAGGCGCCGCTGCCGTTGTTCGCCGCCGCAGATTGCGCCGCGGAGACGACCAGCGCCGAGGGGATCGAGCCGATGGTCGCGCTTCGCCCGCTGAAGGAGGGTCGCGAGGTGATCGAGAGTTATCGCTCGCTGCAGCTGTCGCTGCGGGCGCATCCGCTGACGTTCGTGCGCGACGAACCGGCCCGGCGCGGCGTGACCAAATGCGCCGATTTGGCGACCATCCGGGATGGCCGGCACGTCGAGGGCGCCGGCATCATCTTGGTTCATCAAAAGCCCGGCTCGGCGACCTGCGCCGGTGCTGGCGCTGCCCAACCAGCGCTGGAGTCTGGACTTCGTTCATGATCAGATGGCCACGGGGCGGCGGTTCCGTATCCTCAACATGTCGACGTGACACGTGAGTGTTTGCAGGCAGTGCTCGACACGTCGATATCGGGCAAGCGGGTGGTGCGCGACCTGATCGCCGAGCGTGGCGCGCCTAGGATGATCATCCGCGACAATGGCACCGAGCTGACCTCAAACGCGGTGCTGGCGTGGTCGGGCTATGCCGGCGTCGGGCTTTGCCGCCTCACGTTCAGGCGCTTACAAAACCTCTCTGGTTGATAATAAGTGTTATGTTAAATCATGTATCATGCTAGTGGTCAGATTGGCGTGGTCTCGGCTTGGTCCGGTGACGCCATGACCGTCTCACATTAGCGGCACGTCTTCGTACCGTCCAACCTTCCGTAGCTGACGCGCGATCCCGTTGAACGCTGCGGTTACGCCCTGGGCGCGACCGATCTTGTTCTCCTGAGCGGCTGCATTCCGGTACAGCTCGAGCGGCCGGCGTTCCGGACAATGCGGCAACAGGCATCGCGCGCCAACCGCACCTCGATACCGTCGACATGCGCGTCGGAGCAGCGCGCGCGACGCCGCTGCGTAGGATATGGACCGATAGCACGATCACGACGCGCTGATCCTCACGATCATCGACGAGGCCAGCAGGGAGTGCCTGGCGCTGACCGTCGCACGTCAGTTGAAACACGAAGACGTGCTGGCGGTGCTTGCCGAGCTGTTCATCGCCCGGGGGCC
>NZ_JAXOJJ010000019.1:0-14438 GCF_036663615.1 Sphingomonas rhamnosi | reverse complement strand
AACTTCACGCAGCTTCCCGATGATCTCCTCGGGCTTGTGCTTCTTCGCAGGCATTCGTCGTCCCTTCCTTGATCCAGACCCTTATAGTCGATGGACCACTCAGAAGGGGGCAGCTCAGGCCAGCCTTCGATGTTGCTTGCTGCGATGGCCAGTTCGCGCACATGCTTTGCATCGCCGGAGCGCGTGACGCGCCAGCTGACGATCAGTGCGTAGATTGCAAAGCCGAGCGCTAGCAATGCGGCAAGGGATAGTAGGACGACCAGCCATTTGCGCGGCGCGGGCTTCGTATCGTCTGCCATGATCACCCGACCGTCGTATTCCGCGCGAAAACCGTATCACTTGCGAGATACTGGAGCAGCTGCCGGCCCGGCACGAAGAAGTAGCCGCCGCCGCGCACGGTCACGAAACGCGGCAGCGGTTCGAGCGCGACCGGACCGGTTCGCACGGGGATCGTGAAATCATTGCTTCCTGCTAAGCCTGTGCCCGCGATAGGGTCTGCTTCCTTGTTCAGCCCGTGGAACTTAACACTGCCCATCCAGGTCTGCTGGATGAACTCGAACTGTCGCTCGATGTCGCCGTTCAAGCACATGAACATCAGTCCCGACTGTTTGCCATCTCGGGCGGCAAAGCCACGGCCGACCCGTAGGATGCGATGCCGATTGGCGATTTCGACCTGCTCCATCGATCCGGGGCTAAGGCTGTCGCGCGGATTGGCCCGGCGGACATGCGCACCATAGGGGCAGCGCAGGCCCTGCGGATCTTCGGTGCCGAACAGGAAATCGTTATCTGGCTCTACCTGTCGCAGCGAGGCGGGTGCGCGGTCCCCGCTCTCGATTGCGGTGGCGAGCGGATCTGCAGGCCGTGCCCTTTCGCGCATCGACGCGCCTGCATCCGAGGTGGCGTACACGGTCTTTAGTCGCGACGCCGACATGTAGGGATTGCGGACAAGCGATGATCCATCCTTCCAGCGCCCGATCATCTTAGCGCCGATGAATTCCGCATCGCAGACCGCCGGCGTGGGAAAGCTCTGTGCGAACAACCCGGCCTGCCGCTCGCAGTAGCGCGAAAAGCTCTCGCTGTCTTGCTCGAGCTGGCGGATGACCAGGAAACTGCCGTTAAGACCGATCAGGCGTGGGTTCGCCTTGATTGTTTGCGAGAACCCGTGATCGCTGCCTGCAATTGGCAGCATCATTGCCGGATCATGGCGCGCCTCCAGCAATGGACCTGGTGGCACCGTGCCGCGGTTGTCAGGATAGCCGAGCAGCACTTCGCCCGGCTCGATCAGGTGAATTGGATCGGAATTGCGTAGCCCGCGATAGGTCCCCCGGATCGCTGGCTGAGATACACCGTCGACAAAGCCGAACGGCTCTTTGCGGTCGGCCAGCTTATCGCCTACTGTGGTGAGGTTAACATCGTCGATGATCGACCCGCGCCCGGTCAGCCCCGCTCCGATTGTTCGGGTCAATTGGTCGACTGCGGCGCAATCATCGCCATAGATAAGCAACGCCGCCTCTACTGGCTCGGTGTCCCACCACCAGTCACCGGCGGCAGGGTCGTCTCCTAGGATCCGCGCGCGTCCTTCGTCACGCATCCCTAGGCGGAAGGCGGGGGGAAGGTTTCGATTGCGTCTGCGGGTAGCCCCAGTCGGGCGAGCCCGCTCGGCGTAAGCGCGACCGTCACTACTGCTTTCGCCTCAATGTAGCGGCCGTCGTTGAACGCGACGTGTGGCATCAGGTCGCGCAACCATTCCCGGTTGGCCGCCTCGTTCTGGCCGAGCCTCACCGTGACCACGCGACCTTCGGGTTTGAAGCCGAGACCACCAAAGACAATGCTCTGGATTTGCGTCGTATCCAGTTTGGCTGGGGGGCGCCGGCTAGACCCGAACAGCGCGAGCCATTCGACGGCCTCGACTTCGGTCTCGGCATGGAGGCCCCGATGTATGAGCGCGTTGGTGCGAATATTGGCGGTGGTGAGCGTCGGATATGCACTGTACCAGAAGGGTGTATAGGCCATGCTCTCACGCGCAAACCGCTTGAAACGCTCGCCATCCGTTGCGCCATCAAGGAACAGGTTGGTGGTCTTTGGGAAGCCGATTGTGTTCGACCAGACGCCGGTCAGCCCCGCATGCGCGCGGGTGATAAAATCCTCGAGATAACTTTCCCAGCTGCCACCGAAATTGGAAAAGAAGATTAGGTCCCGGGTGCCTGGGATAGTGATCCAGCGTGCGAAATGAATCGTTCCGATATCGCCCAGAAAGCCCGGTTTGGGATTTAGCGCGGTCAGTTTCGCGATGACTAGGAACGCCAGCCGAAGCGACACCCCACGGAGCAGCCCTGGTTTGCGGACCGTGTGGGACATCATGTGGTTGTGCGCATAGCCGGGGGCGTTCTCATGCGCGAACATCGCGCGGGATTGCTCGAGCGTCGGCGCTTCAGTTGAGACCCAGTCGGTCCGCTCGCCGCGGCGGAACGCGAGATAAACCGTGCTGAGCGTCAGCAAGGTTGCGCCGATGACCAGCGTGAGGAACAGGAGCCCGGAAAGGATAACGGGCGCCGCACCCGCGCGCGCTGGCCACGCCAACCACGCCGATACTGGCACGACAACGAGCAGTAGCGGCCAGAGGAAGGTGACGACGAACGCAGGCAGCACCGCTACTACCTGCTCGATCAGCCCCGCCGTGCCCTTGGGCGTGACGCCGCCCAATGCGGGAGGCCGCGCGGGCGGATGTGACGCCCAGCTGAATGCCGGATCGGCAGCGATCCGGCAGCGTATGTCCGTGACGCGGGCGAGCGCGGATGACAGCGTGTCCTGCGCTGCAAGGTGGTTCGCAATAATCTCCGCAAGCGAACTCTCGCGCAAGATATCCTCGACCGACTGCCCCGGCACTCCCGAAAAGGCGAGTCCGGGCGGACTGAAAAAATCATGCCCCTCGACGACGCGATGTCTGAGCAAGAGACGCGCCAGCGCATCGCGCGTCACCGTGGCGTCGGCGATCCGGAAGATCGGCAGCAGCATTTCGCCGGCGCGCGCGGCGAGTTCCTCGATCGCACGTCGTGGAGGGCCATCGGCGGCCAACTCGAGCAACAGGTACGCACGGTCCGGCCGGTGTGAGGTGATAGCATGCAGGCTGGCGAAGTGGACGAACTTGGTCCCAGGAGCGCCCGCGATCTGTTGGCTTATGTCAGCCGCAGGGTTGCCAAGTATACTAATCAACCCACGCGCTTCATCGACGCGGGTGGCATCGATACGAACCGCGACTGTCACCATTGCATGAGTCATCGACGCCCTCCCTTGTGTTCACCCCCCTTCGTTCGCGGAGGATCCGTTACCGCCCGCCGGATCGATCGCGCCCGGTCAATCGAACTCAACCTCAAGCGAACTTGCGAACACGCCCTGCCTGACGAGCCGCCCGGCCCGGCCCGGTGCTCGCCGCAGGTTCCGGCGCTGCAACAGCGGCTTGACCATGAGGTGAAGCGTCGCCCTGTTCAGCTCTAAGCCGAAACACTGGTGAACACCCCAGCCGAAATGGAGGTACTGATCCGCGGACCTGCCCGCGTCGAACTGCCCGGGATCGGGCACGCGCCGGTGGTCGCGCATTGCGGAGGCCATGCTAGCCAATACCCGAGCGCCTGCAGGGATCGCGCGGGCATGGCGTCTCTCGCCGATGGTGCGCGGTCGTAGTGCGACCCGCGGCATCCACGGTGCCAAGGGATCGAAACGCATCGCTTCGGCGAGATGGGCGGCCAGCTCGCAATCGTCATCGCGCCGCGCGGCGGCCTGCGCCGCTGCCAGCGCATAGGGCCGACGTAGCAACTGCTCAATTGCTTGCGGCACCACCATCGGGGGTTGCGGGGGACCGCCGACGATCATGCCCGTCAGGGCCGTACAAATCCATGCGTCGTCAATTCCGTTAGCGCCTGTCGTCTGCATCGCCTGACAGCGGCCTAGAACGTCGTCCCGCACCGGCTGCCCATGTCGTGCCGCTATTGTTCGCCCGATGTGTGCACGCAACGCGGGCGCGATCCGGTCGACCTCGTCGCACAACGCTTTGTCGTTCGCTACGAACTGATATTCGAACAGCCGCGTGCTCCAAGTCGGTAAATCGCCCTGTTCGGGTTGCGGAATACCCAGATATTCACTTAGATATTCGAACGAGACCCGGCGTACGAGGTTGACCACATCGATCCGGCCTGCGGCCGAATTGATCATTCCCGATGCGATCTTCTCGACCCGCGCACCGAGTATCGGAGCGTCGGAGAAAGGCATGACTTGACGCAACGCTGCGAGATCGGCTCGATAGGGGCAGCCATCGGGAAGGCCGAGGATGAACGGTGCGCCACCCATGATCCGGTCAAGTTTCTCGCGATACGGTACGCCGAACGAGAGATCGTCGGCAAAAATCTCGCGCACATCGTCGTGGCGCGTCACGAGATAAGTATTGCCCAAACGGAGTATCGGACGGACCGCACGCAACACGCCAAAGATTGCCGGCAACATGGCCATTCCGAACGACCGAAGCGTCTGTCCCGCTCCGTTCGGTCCAGCTCGGAGCACCTGCGCACCGTCCGTAACGCTACACTTCTCCCAACGCTGCCCGACGGCCCGTGTCACCGCACCATGCTCAAGCAGGCGTCATCGGGGCTTGTTCCGATCCGTCTAGTTGATTGAGCGCCGTGCTGGCCGGTTGGGACGGGGGTGCGGCGACAAGCCCGATGACCGCGCCGACCAGGGGCATGCCGATCGCCGAATCCACTGCTCCGACGATGCTCGTTAGCCCGGCGCGAGTCGCGTGGCGTGCGGCGGCCCGGCCAACGCCTTCCAGCGAGGCGAACACCGTTTCGGTCGCGTTTTTCTGCACGTCTATAAGTGCCTCGGCTTCGGGCTGGTCTATCTCACCGGCAAGGAGCAACTGCCCGATGATCTCGATCGACGCCGCGAGCTTGCGCGCCTCGTTCTCAGCAAGCGCCTTCACCTTGGCACTGTCCTGTTTGAGGGAACTGAGGAAGGCTTTGACCATCCCGCCTGCGATGATCGCTACGTTGAACAGCATTTATCTGCTCCGTTCGGCCTGAAGGTTGGCAATCGCTGTGGTGGCGCGCGCCATCGCATCGGCGTTGAGCGTAATCGCGCCAGGCGCCATGCACACGCCCGACGGGTCGGCAGTGGTTGCGGACGCGCGCTCATGCACGCGTTCGGCGGCGTCGACGGCTTTTGCCAAACCCGCCGCCGCGTTCTGCATCGGACGGTCGCCGGGAGTTGTGGCCGCGCGCTGGACGAGCGATTGCGCCCGATCGCGGAGCAGCACGTACCGCAGGCTATTGCTGTCATGCGCGCAGCCTGGCGCCGTCTTGCCCGCCAGTTCGGTATAGAAGGCCGCGGACTCGCGGCGGATCAAGTCGTTGATCCGGGCGATCTCCGCATCAGGCGGCGGCGAGACCGCGGTCATTGTCTTACAGGCGGCGAGCACCAGGAATGTGCAAAGCGAGAGGGTCGCAACGCCCCGTTGTCCTAGCCTCTTCATCACCTTCCCCTTACATGCCCGCCTTGACCATTATCGCCCGGACCTCAGGCGGCCACCTTCTCCTCCGTCGGGTTCGAGACGGCCTCCGCAACTGGTTCGCTATACAACTCGGATTCCGCCTCGCGGCGATTGACGAGTCCGCGCATGACCCTACCGTCGTTGCGTACCCATTTGGCAAATTCGCGCGCGGCGCCCGTGAATTCGCCAGCCTTGTGGAATTTGGTAAGCGTGGCCCGCGCGACCGCGCCAGTGTTGTAATGGAACGAGACCAGCGCATCGAACTGGTTCTGATTGGTAGGCGCGGACCCAAGAGCGCGGCTCACGTCGTCGACATAGTGCTGCATATCTTGAATGAAGCGATCGTCGCACTGCTTTGCGGTCCACACTAGGTCTGGAACGACATCCTTGCCGGTTGAACCCCAGCCGATCGTCCACGGACGTCCAGTCGCGCTCCCAGGGTCAGGATAAGACTGAAAGCCTTTCGGGTGGCGTCTGGCGCATCCTTCAAACCGCTTGATCAGCTCGGCACCCCTATCGCTCAGCTGCATTCCGCCGGCCCCAGCCGGGCGCACGCGCTGCTCGCTATCGGCGTGATGCTCGATATCGGCGTGATGGTCTGCAGCATTCAATATCTTTGACCATGTCTTAGGGCCGCAAATGCCGTCTGGGGTCAGTTCGCGACGACGCTGCCACTCTCGAAGCGCCGCTTCCGTTTTTGGTCCGAAATCGCCGTCCGCGCGGAGCCCCAGCGCCTCCTGCAAGGCCTCGACCGCATCGCCCTTACTACCACGTCGCAGTGTCGGGTTCCCACGCTCATCAGTTGGCTTTATCGGCAGCGGTACAGATTTGCCGACTAGATAATCAGACACTGCTATACGGAACGCGAGCATGTCGAAACACGGATCGATCTTGCGCCCGACCGGCAGTGCAAACTCCTTGTGCGCTATGCACATGTCGGCCTCGGCGCCGATATGTTTGAGTAGTGCGGCGCAGCCTCGCTGATAGGCTTCTATCTGCGCTGCGGGCCAGGGATCGGCGGGTTTGCCGCTATGCTCGGCCTCGATACCGATGAAGCTGGAGTTGCCGGTTGTCAGACCGGCCGCGCGGCCTTGGCCGGCATGGTTTGCCCGTCCTGCAGCGATGACGTAAAAGGTCCCGTCACGACCCACGCCAAGGTTGCCCAGCGGACCACGCAAATCCCGGCGACCGCGCTTCAAAATCTCCAGGGTGGGCATGTTGCCGGGATTAGGGTTCCCTGTATGGTGGCACATCACGCCGCGCACTGTTTTCATGACGCCGCGTCCCCGTTCGCGCCAGCCCTCGCACTCGGCGACTTTCAAACCGGCGTCGAGCAGGACATCGGGCATCAACGTCATCTTGAAGCTCATCACGTGTCTCCTGTCGTTCTCACGACCGTGCCACCCCGCCGATAGCTAGCGGCAGTTCGTCGTCCTGTGTGTTTTCATCATCGTCGAGCGCGACGAATCCTTCCTTGGGGGCATCTAGGTCGTTATCATTTATGTTGTCGTTGTCAGCGTCGTCGTTCAGGCTATCACCGGGCGTGCCATTCGCTGGGCTTGCGACAGCGCGTTCGCGTGCCGCGGTCTCTACAGCATTGGCTAGCTGCGATTGACGTACCCGCGCAACCGCGGTTTCTGGGTCGAATTCAACTGCCTTCTCACTGACTTTTTCCAGCAAATCCGGCACCAGTCGCTCGGCAAAGCCGGCAATGAAGCCTGCAATCACCGTGGACAGTGTTGTGATCGTACCAGCAAACGGGAACGTGACCACATCGCCGGCGATCAACGCGATCAGTACCGTCCCGGCGATTGCGCCGATGACGACGCGGAGCAGGGCATCCATCATGTTGGCGGTACGTAGAAGGTCGGGTAAAACAGTCCGTCCGCGGATCGCGAGTGCGATCGAGAAAAAGGCACCGACTGCGCCCGCCGCGGAGCCTCGCCACATTGACAATGCGACTTCGTAATCTCTGTCGACCGGATTGGTCGCGATCGTGGCCGGCCAGATCAGCAATGCAGTGATTGGAATTGCTACTATTGCTAACAGCAAGCCCGCCCGCCACCCCGGGTGCAGTTCTGGGGGGGCAACACCACTGGCCAGCAACCGTCGATCTGCTACCGCGATCCCCGTGGTTATGACAACTGCCAGCGCAAGGACAATCAGCCCGGCACTGAACATCCGTTTGCTGAGGCTCGCTACCTCGGTCGTGCCGGACGCGTCCGGAGGAAGGATCGCCGCGAGCAGCCAAGCTAGGAACATGACCCCGAGCACAGCTGCGAACGCGGTAAGAAGGTACTCGAACCGCGCCCAGGCGATGCGCTCGTTGAGGATATCGCCTTTGATTTTTTCAAGCAGTAGCTGTGCTCCCGGCACGTCTTCCTCGAGCCCTTGTATCAGAGCGCCCGCCACGCGACGGTCCGCGCAATCTGCCTTGTGGTGTAAGCGATCCGGGTTGCTTAGCCCGAAGAAGCCACGCCCTTCCGCGCTACGCCAGCCTTGAATCAACCCATCTACTTCGTCCCGTAACGGCGTCAGCGGCGCTAAAGTCCGCCGCTGGACGAGCGCGGTCTCGCGATTGTCGGCATAGTGTATCAAGACGCCACGGTCGTGGGTCTTGTATACGGCATAATCCGGCGGTTTTCGCCAGTATAGTTTGACGATCTCATCACCGTTGGCATCCTTCCTGCGCGACCGGACATCGGCGACGGTGCGCGCGTCGCCGGACGTGCTCGGAATGACATCGTCGGCGCTATTCATTGGACTTCGCCCAGTTAAAATAACTTTTAGGCATCGCTACTAAATATCCAGCATATGCTCTTATTTTGAGCATGCGCCACTCTCGCTCAAAAAAGGCAAACGAAAACGCCGCCCGCGATTACACGCGTCCAAGTACAGATTCGAACGACGTATTCTCACTAAACCCGATTCGTACAATAATCATGACTTAGATTGTCATTTGTGTAAAGCCAGAAGCGGCAATGCATAAATGACAGCATCAGCGTTCCATCAAACACGGTAAGTACGACGATGGCTACAGGACGGCCGACTTCTAACTCGCTTTATCGGCGGGCAACCGCTCGAGCAATTCGGCAATGATCAATCTGGCGTCGACGTTATGGATATTTAATCGTGCGAGCGAGCGGAGCAGTGTCCGGGTGCTGACCGCCGCCAGCACCGCGCTGACGCGCTTCTGCTCGGCAAGCGTCAACGTTTCAGGTTCGAGAGGCCGCAATGCCATGACAACACGTGCTAGGTCCCGCGGCAATCCCCCAACCGATCATTTGACGCATTCGGCACGTTCCTTGGTTACCTCGCCACCTCCCGCATCTGCCGCCAGGGCTTGGGCACACCGCAGACTGACGTGCCCCCTTTTATTAGTCCATTTTGAACGAGAGTTTTCGGCCTTGTGGAGCCCTTGGGCAAGGAGCTGGAAATGAAGAAATCTAGGTACACGGACGAGCAGATTGCCTTCGGGCTGAAGCAGGCGGAAACCTGTACGCCGGTAGCCGAGGTGATCCGGCGAATGGGGATTTCGGAGCAGACATTTTACCGCTGGAAGAAGGTGTACGGGGGTCTCGGGGTCGGCTAGCTGAGGCGCTTGAAGCAGCTCGAGGATGAGAACCGGCAGTGAAACAGCTGGTTGCGGACTTGAGTCTGGACAAGCACATTCTGCAGGATGTCCTGTCAAAAAAGCTCTAACGCCTGGACGACGACGCGAGCTCGTCGCGTGCGTCCAGGCGTCCCATGCTGTGAGTGAGCGGCGCAGTTGCTCTGCTGGGCGCCGAGCGGTCGTCGGTGCGCTACATCTCCCACAAGCCGGACCAGACACCGCTGGTGATGCGCATCCGTGATCTGGCGGCAACGCGGACGCGCTATGGCTATTTCCGGATCTACATCCTGCTGCGCAGGGAGGGATGGGTCGTGAACCACAAACGCGTCTACCGGCTACGAGATCGGCGTGACGCTGGACTTCAGTCGACCGGGCAAGCCCACCGACAATGCCTTCGTGGAGTCGTTCAATGGTCGCCTTCGCGACGAATGCCTGAACGCACATTGGTTCCTGTCCATGACCAACGCTCGAGCCAAGATCGAGGCCTGGCGGCGGGACTATAACGAGAGCCGTCCTCACACATCGCTCGGCTGGATGACGCCGGTCGAATATGCTGCTGCGACGGCCGCCAAGGCGACCGAATGAACGCCGGAAACTCACCCTCAGGGTGGATGAGAAACCGGGGGACCCTTACTCCGGGCTCGGACTCTAGCTCCAACTGGAGGAAAAAACGGAATCATGTCAGTCCGCCGCGCAGCGCGCACCTTGGCAATTTTGCTTCGGGCCGGCTATACCCCGCTAATGGGTAGACAGGTCTCTTCTAGCGTACTGATGCAAACGACGATGCCCATTCCTGCAAACCTGACCCATAGCCAGTTAGAGCAGCCGCTTGTGAATCTGTTAAAGGACATGGTCGCGCAGGCGCATCATGCCGGTGGGCGGCGATTGTTTGGCAGTCCTGAACTATCGACAGCCGGTTCGTGAGCCACAAGCGAGCACCTCGCACGCTTAGTTTTCATACTTCCGAATACCGCTTCCTGGCTCAAAGCCCCCTCCTCGAGCCGAGACGGGACACGCTATTATCCTGCCCTCCTTTATCAAGCGTAGAACAAGCTTGTGACCGTCACGTATCTCTGTACCTAATTATTCCGATTGAAGTGGTCGATATGCGACGCGGATAGACAAATCTTGGCAAACCGTCGGTGGCGGCAAAAAGCTTTAGCGCTGATGCCATCGATCCTTTGATCAGGAGCAAACTATGCGCCAACCTACAATCGATACTGTTACGGTTCTACAAATTAATGATAAATCTGCATATTGAAGTCATTTATATGGATAGTCCAATCATCTATTTAATATAGAGACCAGGTTTACATTCTCAAATGGACTTCACTCCCGTAGCGATGTCGACTTGTTGGATTCTGGCTACGAAGTGGATAGATTTTGTATGAAAAATCATCAGATAGGTCGACGCGACTCGGATTATACTCCTACTGAAACACAAATAACTTTAAATAAGTCTGTTTTAATCTGTAGCAAAGTACAAAAGACCGAAGTAATCAGCGTGGAACTCGAGCGCTGTAACTTCGTGGTTCACTATACAAACGAGCTGTTAAAGCTTAATAGACATTTATTGAATTCGTCTGCAAGCATCCTAATCATCGACGCATCGTTTATATACTCGGATATTCTATCATTTATGAAAGTGATATCATCAATAAGTGATCGGCCTGGCATACTCGTTCGCTCGAGCACAAATCATGAAGTCGACCGCATACTTGCGCTGGAGTTGGGGGCGGATGACTGCGTGGATGCATCGTGCAGCACTCGTGAAATTGGAGCAAGAGCGGTCGCTCTTGCTCGCCGTATGAAGCCAAACGTCGTGACGGCACATGATGACAAACCCGTCCCTGACATTAGAACTTTAAATAAATGGCAGTTGGGAGGATGGGAACTCCAGGTACATACTAGGAGACTTTCCACCCCAAGTAAAAATACCGTACATCTTACTAGTAATGAATATCTAGTTCTGAGTTGCCTGATGAACGATCCGGGTTCTGTAAAAAGTCGCTCTGACCTACAATCTTATTGCGAGGAAGAGTATGGAAATGATGGCGAATTGCGCTCCATGGATGTGTTAGTGAGTCGCATTCGAAAAAAGATGACGTGTTTTGGTGACGAGAACGCCATAGAGACTGTTCGCGGCCTTGGATATAGGTTCTTATTGCATAACTCTAAGTAGACCGAATTGCTATTCATGCATCGGATGATCGATCGCATTCGGACAATCGCGCATTCGATGCCTATTAAGGCGCGGGGGAAAGACATGAACCTGAAGAAGGTGTATCGGCTGTATCGCGAGGAGCGATTGACCGGGCGCAAGCGTGGTGGCCGCAAGCGCGCGCTGGGAACGCGGGCGCCGATGGCTATCCCGCAGGAACCCAATCAGGGCTGGTCTCGCGACTTCGTGTCGGACTCGTTGGCCTGCGGCCGGCGATTCCGTATGCTCAACGTCATCGACGACTACAGCCGGGAATGCCTGGGATGCATCCTCGCACCTCCCTGTCGGGTCAGCTGGTTGTTCACAAGCTAAGCGCCATCGCCGGGCGTCGCAGGCTGCCGTGCATGGTGGTAGCGACAACGGCACCGAGCTGACCAGTCATGCCGTCCTCGCCTGGTGTCAGGACACCGGGGTCGAGTGGCACTACATCGTCCCAGGGAAGCCGCAGCAGAATGGCTTTGTGGAATCGTTCAATGGTCGCTTGCGCGACGAGTGTCTGAACGAACACCTGTTCCCCTCACTGGCTGCGGCGAGACGAATCATAAAGGCATGGCGGACGGACTACAACACCGTGCGTCCGCACAGCAGTCTTGGCGGGATGGCACCCGCAGAGTTTACGAACCGCCCCTGCCAGGGGCATATTGACACCGAAGCTAAGTTATCACCGGCCTGAAAACGCGGATCAGGTCAGGCAAAGTCTTCATAGTCCTTATTGGTCTCCATGACAGTCTACCGTCGGCGCCGGTCGCCTTCCCAAACTACTATATTCGGCAAAGCATTGAATTTCGGGCTTCCATCAATAAAATATATAGCTATCTAATCAGATAGACGCTAAAATATGCGCGAGTCTGTTAATTAGAAAGTATTATTTAAAATTCATAGCAGATTCGATAATTGGTCCGGCTATTGCATCTGCCAAAGCAGACTGCCCGTGAACATTAAAAAGCAACATAGCATCCTTAAGGTTCGTGACGAAGCCGGTCTCAATAAGAATTGAAGGCACACCCGGAGACTTAAGTAGCGCGAAATTAGCAGTTTTCTGAACACGAATTCTCTCTGCAACGTCACCCAACCGTCGGCGAACACGTGCAGCGATCTTAGCGGCCAAGTTTATCGAAGCTCGTTGTTCGAGATTCGCGAGGATATAAGCGGTATCGTTATCCGGCATATATGGATATTTCGAGGTCATTCGATTAACAACGATTGCTTCACCCGCTTCGTTCAAGACATAGATCGATGGTCCTTGAGCAGTAATAGGTCCGCTATCAGCATGAATTGAAACAACAAGATCAGCCTTGCATGACGTTATGATATTGCGTCTCTGAGCGAGGCTAAGGTATAGATCGTTGTCTCTCGTTAAAATCGCCGATGTATCCTTTTCCAAACTAAGGCGGGCCGCGATCAATCGGGCGATACGAAGCGTTGCTTCCTTTTCAAAACGGCCCTGAACGATTGCTGGTGCACCTTGATCTTTGCCACCGTGACCCGGATCTATGATTACCGTAAATTGAGACGGACTGGGCGGTACGGCGCAATGTCCAACGAGCGTCGCGAGGGCAGTTAAAATCAACAATTGATTGCTTCCCCCGGTTCAGGCGAGATTAGGGAGAGGATAAGACATAGACATTCTAAATCAACTCCTATTTCTAGAATATGCGACTGTTCTGAAACTATAGGTCTCTCATTTTCCTATTTGTAGCACCGTCGGAATGCGAGTAGAACGTTATATTGCAGATGACCTCATGCGCGCGAGCTTGTAATTGCTGTTATTATCCCCCGGTGGGGCTGAAGCCAGTGTTAAACGGAGCGTTGGAATATCGCGTCTGCTAGGCTTGTGGCGGTGACGACGTAGGTTGCTCGCGGGTTTGGGATTGGTTCCTCGGCATACTCGAGTTCTGGGGTTCCCACCGGCTTGCGCGCTTGCCATATTGTAGCTCTGATCGCGTTTGGCTGTTTTAGGTTGGCGACTAAACCGCAGACTGAGGTGTCATCGAACTTGTTCACCGGAAATTCGTGCGCGAATCGATCGCGGATGTTCGCGAGTAAGCGAAGGTCGCTTGCCACGTCTTCGCTGACGACGCTCAATGCCTCCGCCATATCTATACGGTGGCCGAAGGCTCCAAGACACCCACTGCCTTCAATGAACATCTTCCGGCGGAGCCCCTCCGTAATACCTGGCAGATGGGCAGTGATCGCTTCTTCCAAAGCACCCTTCAGGAGCTCCGTGCAGAGGATGGACAAGGTCCGGTCATCGACTCCATCATTGCGGGCAAATGCCCAAATGTGGACGATATTTTGCCGAAGCTGACGTATTTTTACCGCCATTATAATTTATAACCCGGCTTATCTGAAAATAATAGAGCAGGCGTCAAAGATTAACCATATCATCTTATGGTCAAGAATGCGATTTTAAGAATCCGTGTCTTGAAGGCGGATCCAACCCGGCTTCTCGGCTTCTCGTTTTGCTGTTGTGCAAGCGGCTGCGCAGGCCTTCAAAATCATGAGCTGCTCCCCAAAATTATGCCATTGGTAGGTGAGCTCGTCGGATGGATGAGCCGCTACCCGATCTTGGACCACTCGGCTGGGCGTCACCGGTTTCCGCCCGACCAGGGTGGGCCATGTGCCGCTGACCGGTTCACCAGCGATATCGGCGGCTTATTCCCGATCGCGTTATGTGTCCGCACCTCGTTAAAGTCTCTGCGCCAAGTCTCGCATTTGCCGACTGAACCGCGCCGGGTCTACCGGAGGCGTTGGGTTGTGAGTCACGCAGCCATATCGATGTTGTCTGCGGCAGCATAATATTGATCTTCGGCTTCGGCAGGCGGGATGTTGCCGATTGGCTCCAGCAGCCGTCGATGGTTGAACCAGTCGACCCATTCGAGGGTCGCGTATTCCACCGCTTCGAAGGATCGCCAAGGTCCACGGCGATGGATGACCTCGGCCTTGTAGAGTGAATAGCCCCTAGATTTCTAGACGCCTTGAGCCATCAAAGCCTGCTGCCGTTCGAACTCGACGGGCGACAGCATCCCGTTCCTGACATGCTTGCGGATCGGGTTGTAGAACAT
>NZ_JAXOJJ010000018.1:0-14460 GCF_036663615.1 Sphingomonas rhamnosi | reverse complement strand
GAAAACCATCCGTACCGCGCGTTCGCGAACTTCCGGCGCAAACTTGTTCGTCGTCTTGCTCATACAGGCTCCACCTTCTCAGGAGTTGGAGCCTCCGGCAAACCCGGCGCGGTTCAGACCGCGTCATCGACGCTTATGGACCAGTGCTGGTTCAGGCACTCCGCCCTGAACTTGCCGTTCAAGATTTCGACGAAGGCGTTGTCGACGTGCCGGGTTGCGAGAAGTCCAGCACGACGCCTTTCATGCACGGCCGCAGGTCGAAGTCTCGGGAGACGAACTCGCTGCCCTGATCGACGCGTCTCGCCCAGCGAGATCTCGGGCCAGCGCCCAAGCGGTAATGTTCGCTGCTGCCCGTCGAAGCGGTGGGTCATCCGCCAGTATGTGATGCCGCTGGGGCGCAGCGCACGGCTCCAGGCTGCCTGGTCCGATCGGGCCGCGCGGTACTGGTCTCGCCCACCGTTCCGCCCGACCCCGCGGCTGATCGTCGATGGCGCGGGGTCAGGCTGAGAGGCGATCGACTGGAGCGATTGAGCTGCCCCCTTCTGAGTTGTCCATTGACTATGAGAGTCTGGATCAAAGACGGGACGACGAATGCCTGCCAAGAAGCACAAGCCCGAAGAGATCACCGGGAAGCTGGCCGTGCAGCGACCCTCACAGTTTCACCGCCTTGAGCGGAAACCAGATCCTGCCGCATCCGCGGCCAGGCACGCCGATCGACGCGATCGGCACCACCAGCGCGCGTAGCCGAGTGCTTCATCCGGAAGGACCAAGCCTACTTATGCATGCCACCACTGCCAGCCCGCGCCGTATCTGGGGGACAAGCGCAACCTGGCGAAGCGCCTGAGCGGCATCCGCGGCCGCTTCATAATGTCGATCAACGACACGCCGTTCATCCGCAAGACGTTTGCCCGGTTCAACGTCGCCGAGATCAAGACGACCTGGTCGTTGTCGACCTCGGCCACCGGTCGAGCGCAGAAGGTGACTGAGCTAATTATTCGAAACTGATCGTCGGGTATCGCCGGGGTATCGGCCCCGGCGGCCCGTTCTCGAGTGAGGGATTTCCGCCGCTTTTTCGCGACGCGGCGGGGGGTATATCAGGGTAGAAAGCCGGAGCGTGGATCGGCGACGATCCGGCTAATCTTGTGGCGTTCCGCCATCATCCTCAACACCGGAGCGCCAAGCGGCTGATTAAACTTAATCCCCGAGGACGGCCCATCTGACCAAATTACACGAGACCACAGCGGATTCAGCATTGGGAACGTAATCGAGACGAGGTCTCCGATCGGTAGTTCAAACGGCAGCCAGACACGGCAACCGCTGTAAGAAAGATCACTCACTTCTGCATTAGTGCTGCCCAGCCGGGAGTTTCCCAGTTCCCCTTCGATCACTACCGATTGCCGAACCCCATCTCTGCGGTCTTTGCTGGGAGGTTGTCCGCGCTGGGAGCTTCTAGTAGATATCATGATGACCCCCGTTTCTTCGGTGGCACTGCAAGCCACATGCGGTAGCGTTCCATACAATTAACAGCTTTTTCGTTATTTGTAACATTAAGCGCGTTCGCGCCTATGTGCCGACACGACGACCCTTATCCCGTGCCCCCAGCGCATCCGCCTCGACGCAACGACGCTGCGCCCGGTGACCATCCTTAACCAGTCCGCCGCGACGCTCGACGTGAGCCGTGCCGGCGCGTTGGTTCGAGTGATCAGCCCGAACACCACCACGCTGACCATATCGAACGCAGTACCGGCAAACTGGTCCTGCCTGGTCTACCGCGAGGGCGCCGGGGCTGTGCTGTTCGCGATGGGCGCGGGCGGCGTCCTGACGCAGGACCAGGCGTTTGACCGCATGCGCGCTCGGGTCGCTCGCCACGCTGATCTGCACATCTCGCACCAGCTCGGCCGCGTCCGTGATGCTCGCGGGAAGCCTGACCTCGTGAGCGCGTAGCCGAGCTAATCATCGCCCGGGGGCCGCCAGCGCATATCAGGTCCGACAATGGCAGCGAGTTCATCGCTGCCGCGGTCCAGAAATGGCTCGGCCAGGTCGGCGTGAGGACGCTGTACATCGCACCAGGCTCGCCATGGGAGAACGGCTATAACGAGAGCTTCAACGGTTCGCTTCGCGACGAGCTGCTCAACGGCGAGATCTTCTACAGCCTCGCCGAGGCAAGGGTGCTGATCGAGGCGTGGCGGCGTCACTATAACACCATCCGACCACACAGCAGTCTGGGCTATCGACCTCCGGCGCCAGCCGCGGCGACACCACCATTGCCGGCCTCCGGTTCCACTTCGCTCCACCTACGCCCGGCAATGGCGGCGGCGACAACAATGCACTAACTAACTGCCCGGACCACCCCGTGGGGGCTACTCATCGACGATCAGGGAAAAATATCGAAGGTGTAGGAATGAGCTGGAGGAATGCACATCCGAGCCGAGAGTTCGCGGTCGGTCGCGCAGCGAGCAAACCAATGATCACTCCACTGAAAATTTAAGTCTCTATCGTCGTGGAAACAGCCTATCGAATACCCCAGTGACCGCAGATAGTAATAAGGTGACTGACACGGTCGATGCAATAACAGTCATATATTATGGGGTCAATCTATATAAGATGAAGAGCAGTTCAAGACTTAATATAATGCGCGAGGTACAGATCCACCGATCAAGAAGTGCGCGAGCTAACTAACCCGTTGCTGACGTATCAATTTGCCAGTCGCGCGAAACCGATAAAAGCTGCCATCAGTCTGACGTCGGCGATCCTGCTAACGCTGGCTTTGACATCTGCAAGGAGTTCCGCGCGCGTAAGGTTCTTTTCGAAGCCTATGCATGCAAGCGCAAAATTATGAAAGTTCCGGGCAGTGATGTGATTAGCAGCTATGTAAGAGATCCTGTCATGTCGGTTGTCGTTGGCAATGCGACACATTAGAAGACGGACAGCGCCTACCTCTCCTTCGATAACCTGCATAAACCGTCTACTGTCATGAACTAGGAGACCGGTAATGCCGGCTTCGCAATTTTGGGCGGACGAACGCTCGCATAGAGATGCTAGGTCGGTGAGGCCAAAGCGAAAAGTCGCGCAACTCGAGTAAGCTAATTGATACACAGCCTCTCCTGTTTCGCGGCTGTTAGCTAATCAACTCCCTGGTTCATGGACTCCGCGACTCGTCAATGCTCCAATCCAATGCCGATATCGATAAACCAAGTTAACCACGAATCTATGTTTTTACAAAATACTCTTTGTTCGTTTATGGCCGACATCGCAACCGCCGGAAGAGCGGGTTCCGTGCTGCTCATCCGTGCTCATCGAGGGCCAAGGCGGCAGCGGCGTTGGGATGGTATGCGAAGGTTTGCCTGTTTGATCTCCAGTTTTGTGTTCTGATGGTGGGAGGTGTGGCCGCTTGGGCTACTACCGAGTTAGCAGACCTTCGTTTCATTGCGAGTGACGTGCTCCCCTGAAACTCCGCCGGTTTGAGCTAGAGTTCGCCTTCGTGAGGAGACGGACGTGAAGAAGAGCAGGTTCACCGAGGAGCAAATCATCGCGATTTTGCGGGAGCAGGAGGCGGGCATGAAGACCGCCGACCTGTGTCGTAAGCACGGCATCAGCAGTCCGACCTTCTACGCGTGGAAGGCCAAGTACGGCGGGATGGACGTATCGCAGGCCCGCAAGCTCAAGGTGCTTGAGGAGGAGAACGGCCGGCTGAAGCGGCTGCTGGCGGACGCGATGCTGGACAATGCTGTGCTGAAAGAGGTGGCGGCAAAAAACTGGTGAGGCCCGCCGCTCAGCGGAAGGCTGTCGAGCATGCTCGGCAGCTGTTCGGCATCAGCGAGCGGCGGGCCTGTACCATCTTCGGCGTGGATCGGACGTCGATGCGCTACGCGCATCGGCGATCTGATGATGGCGACCTGCGGTCGAGCTGCGGGAGATCGCGGCGGAGCGTCGCCGCTTCGGATACCGGCGGCTGGGGATCATGCTAGCTCGCGAGGGCCTGGTCATGAACCACAAGAAGCTGCTGCGGCTGTACCGCGAGGAGAACCTGCGTGTGCGGCGCCGGCGCGGTCGCAAGCGAGCGATGGGCACGCGGGCGCCCATGACGCTGCCTCAAGGACCGAACCAGCGCTGGAGCCTCGACTTCGTCAGCGACACGCTGATCAGCGGCCGGCGCATCCGCATCCTGGCGGTGGTCGACGACTTCACGCGCGAGTGCCTGGCGCTGGTGGTCGATACCTCGCTGTCAGGTGCGCGTGTCGCCCGCGAGCTCGACGCCATCATCGCTGTGAGGGGTGTGCCGCCGCTGATGATCGTCAGCGACAACGGCACCGAGCTGACCAGCCTGGCGATCCTGAGATGGACGCAGGAGCGGCCTGTCGAGTGGCACTACATCGCGCCGGGCAAGCCGCAGCAGAACGGCTACGTCGAGAGCTTTAACGGCCGCTTGCGTGACGAGTGCCTCAACGAGACGCTGTTCGTGTCGCTCGGCCATGCCCGCTCGGTGCTGCGGCTCTGGCGCGACGACTACAACCATGTGCGGCCGCATAGCGGGATAGGCGGGCTGACGCCCGCCGATGCTGCCAAGCGGGTTGTGCAACCCCGCCCCGATGGGCACCATGACAACCCCGGACTCTAGTTATGGCTGGAGGAAAAAAGGGGAGCACGTCACCAGATGTTCACAGGTGAGCTTTACACAGTCCTTTATGCCGACCGAACCATCCGAATTCAAAGGTTCTGCCCGGTTGGCGGCGGACGAACGCAAAGCCGTTCGCATTCCTGTCGATTGGCTGGCGACCATCGCTGCGGTCAAGTTCGAGACCCAACCGGTTCGCATTGTTGACTGCACCACATCGGGCTGCAGGATTGAAACAGCCTTCGCTGTGACTGTCGGCACATTCGTCCACGTCGCAATTCCAAAGTTCACCGAAGTCCCAGGCTGGGTCGCATGGAGCAGGCCGAATGCAATCGGAATCGATTTCAGCCACCCGTTACCTAACCTAGTGCTCGAACACATCATTAGGCAGAACGAGGTGGTGTGACCCGCTGTATAGGCGTCCGAATGACAGATCGTCCCGGATCGGGATTCATGTGAACGGTTTTGGTTGTCGCTACGGCCGTAGTGGGTAACAACGCCTGTAGAGCTTGCCGACCCAAGACGGTAGATGCTCGGCATCCCGCCTGCGGCATTAAGAGTGCCACCCGGAGCGGGCGGGATGCTTTACCTGTTTTTAGTTCTGTCTTTGTATCGCAAAGTCGAAGCCTTCGCTTCGGGGGCTGCTCAATCTTCGGCGTCCCGCTTAATTCAGTCACACCGACATGTGGGGCGTTTAGGGCTCGGGCAATTGGATCTGACGGACCCGACCCCAGCGAGTTAGTCGCTCATGACATGCTCCCGGTTTTCAGACCGCTGATAACTCAGGGTCAGGATCCATTTGAGCTGCTACCCGTTCTTGGATCACTCGGCTGGGCGTCATCCAATTCCTCAAGGCGTTGTCCGTCGGCGTGCCGGGTCGCGAGAAGTTCAACACGACGCCCTTCGTGTACGGCCGCAGGTGGAAGTCTCGGGAGACGAACTCGCTACCCTGATCGACGCCGGGTAACCGACCTCGCCGCAGATGCGATCCGGCACCTCGATCACGTCCGGCGCTTGGGAGCCGAACCGCGGCACCACTGCTGGCGAGAACCGGCTGAACGTGTCGATCACCGTCAGAATACGCAGCGTCAGTCCCGTGGCAATCTGGGCATGGACGAAGTCCATGCTCATACTTCATTCGAACACGACGACGCCCAGTGACATTCTCTTAGCTTCGTCCTCACCCGACGCTTTATGCCGCAACTGCAGCCCAACTCTTGTAAAGCCGATAAACACGCTTCGCGTTTACGTTTCAGCCCTATCGCCGGAGTAGCACATGGATGCGGCGATAGCCGTAGCGCACGCGCGCCTCGGCGATCTCCCGCGTCCGCTTCTTCAGCTCGCTTGATCGGCACGGTACCCACGATAGTGGTAGTTCGATCGTGCCGCCCGAAGCACGCTGCGTGATCAGCTGCATACGGGAACCCCTTGCGGTGTGAGGGATGTCGAAATGTGGTTGGGTTGAGCCGCCCAAACCTGCGGTCTGCTCACCATCGACGACCGTGGGGTGGCACCGACCCCACGAAGACGCTTGGTATTCCGAAAGCTAGATCCGCTTCCTGTAGCCCTATGCGGGTGGCGGCTTTGGCGGGAAACTGTTTTTGCGCACCGACGCGACCGCGCTCCGCGCCAACAAGTCGGGCGGCCGGTGAAGATGGCTATGCAGCGTCCGTTACTGCCAACAATTCGACGCACCGCCCGGCAACGTCGCAGCACATTCAGATCGGCGCTTCGCGAAGGGACGATCACTGCGATCGCATACGACAGCGGGTCCGGCAACCGGCCAAATGGCTAGCTCAAAACTGCGACGAACCAGACCAAGCCCCTCTACGCAGGCGCCAATCGCAGATTCGCGATGCTTTCGCCGTCAATTTGCCAGAGGGCGATGCGATGCGCGCGCCGGGCCTCATGGTGCTGGAGATTGCCACGAACGAGATGCCGAGGAGCTCGGCATGGATCCGATCGCGTTTTGCATCAAGAACGACACCCAGCCTGATCGAAAAGTCTGCTTATGCCTCCCGGCCGCTACCTATACTTACCTACATTGATAATCTTATAGGGTAGTGTTACCAAGAATCTGAATATGTTTTATATAATCGCACGACTCGGGAGACGTCGCGATGATCACTGACTATCTCAGGCGACAAGCGGTTGATTATAGGGATATTGCAAGCCGTACAATTAATCCGGATGAACTCGAATGGGCTTCGCTTTGTGCCGACCTTATAGAGGAGCAACTCGCGCTTCTTGAACGGACTGGTCACTGTCCCGAGGTGCCTCTTCCAGCTCGCCCTCGCGCTGACAGATAGCGCATGTATTGATTCGGCCAGCTCGCGCCCGTACCAATGCGACGGGCCCCTGCTGAGTGGCAACACCACGCTCCAACGTGAACCGGCCGCGTCGGATACCAGCAATTTGCCCTTTGATCTTGCCCCTATTTCGCCGGACAGGTTCAACCGCTTGAACCTGTCCGGCGAAATAGGGGCAAGATCAGCGAGGTTCTCGTCGATTGGCCGGATGGCGTCGCGGTCGCATTGAATCCGCAGGCGGCGGCATCACTCTCGGACCGGCTGCTCACGGTGCTGCGCACGATCAAGGCCATTGCATCGGCGCCGCTGGTGACAGGGAAATGGCGGTCGCGCGAGCCAAATGGGCTAAGGGCGTTGCCGTGCGAGGAGGGCTTGCAGTCGATGCCTGGGCGCGTAGGTTGGCCATATGAACCACGCACCCGACCTGAACGATACTATGGAGCGGCTAAAGACGTTTCCCACGTCTTGAAACCATAGTGAGGTGCTCGACGAGGAACTCGGCCTCACTGCGGACGACCTCGACGTACTGATCAGTTTTCGCCAAGGACTTCCCGAACAATGACTGAAGTCATGCGCCTAACCGAACGTGCGATCTGGCAAACTGCCGGCGAGATCGTCGAGCAGTACGGAGCGGGCGCAGCCGACTATATCATTTCGCAGCTAGGTGACGTCATTGAACACCGCGCGGCTGCGGAGGACTGGCGCCGGATTGCGGCTGCTGTCGATGCGATTATGGGCACAAAAAGGCAATCGGCGAATTAGCCGAATCGTTCTCGTCCTGTTCTAACGGCAGTACAGTGACCCGCTTCCGCCTCCCCGGCGCGCGCGACATGGCACGCCCGCTGCTCGATGGGCTTGCGTACGAATACTTCGCCCATCTCCCGCGAGCTTTCTCGGCGGACGTTGAGGTCGACGCATCGCTGCTGATCGAGGGAACGCCGTACGAGAAGAATCCCTCGCGGATCCGCGCATAGTTTGCGAGGTTGTCCGGCTGTTCATCAGCGGGGACGAAGTCTCATGATCTGGCGGTTGAAGCTTGCAGCTCACGTGTCTGCCGCGACGACACCATAGCCCGCAGGCACTACGGCTAACACCCTGCCACAATGATCCGGCCCATTAACTGCGCGGCATCGTCCCTCGCGTCCGGGGCGGGATTGATTTCGGGGGTTGAGTTGAAGTTTTGGCATCTGCCGCTACCTTTTGCAACACAACGCGCACAAGATGCCGGCTAGCGCTTCGATCGTCGCCCGTTGCGTCTTTCCACGAACCCTTTCCGTTGATCGTTTCGTGAACCGCGCGCGCAGCAGCCTGCAGTTGATCTTCGGAAATCATGCCGTCGCCCTTAGCTGAGTAGCGGAGACTAATAGACGAGACCGCAAGGACGGTCTATATTCCTTCTTTCCAAACCGTGCGCCGCTTCCCTCAAAGGAAGACGGCAAGGCGCTAACCAGGCGATCGTCGCGGTTTCAGTTTCCGCACGCTTCATGGCTACCTCTGTTAAGCATTTTGTAAGGAAGCGCGGAAATACTCAGACAGTCGCCGGGGCTGAACCCGCCCTGTCATCGGCCTCGGCGACGACTTTCCGTCATTGCCATTCGCCTGTTGCCATTGCCGCCTGAAGCGTCATCGCGTACCCGGCGACCAGATCGGCGTGATCGACACCGTTGATGATGCGCCGCGCCGAGACGAACTGCTTCAGCAAGGCGGGGCCCTTGTGCGGCAGTAGCCGGCGAAGCTTTTACTAGTGAACCACCCCTCGGTCGTGCCAGGTCCATGATGGACGCAGGTATGTCCGTCTCCATGGCGCAGTCAGAATTGAAAGGGAGCACGCCCTTCAACCTAAGCCCCTCGTAAGCGCGTTGGTAGTTGAAGTCATAAGTAAGCTGGACATCGCCTCGGCCGTACGCAATCTGCCCGTCATGCCAGCATAGTTTCCCATATGGCTTTCCGCGGCCGCGTCTGATCTCTGGTATCGGCTGCATCTTGCGGACGGTCTCGTGAAGCGACGTGGCCAGTCCGTACGCGACGTGCGATCGGCGACGCCGCGGCAGTGCACCCGGCAGCTTGGCCTGAACGCCGTCGACCTGTATGCCGTCAGTGTTCCAAACAGTGGGCGTATGCCGCAACGAACCTGGCCGGAGCGGGCAGCCCGTGCGCTGGACGCGCGGGCGCTTTCGCCGGTGATCCATCGCCACATTTGTAGCTCCAAGTTAAATCGGATTCTTCAAGATTCTGTATTGTTGCGCTGCGGTGGGGCTTTCTCCCCCTGTGCCCCCACCGCGCGGCCCGCCCGCTCCGCCATGGGCGGGCCGCACGTGCGATCCCCTCGCCGATGGCACCGCCACGCGACGCAGTGAACGCGCCGCGTGCCCTAAAGCGGCGCCGCCGGAATCGTGTCGATCAATAAGCCCCGGCAACGTCGCCAAATTTGCTAGCGGACATTTAAATTTCGTAACTGGGTGGTTGCTGTACCCGATCGATATCGAAGCGCGGTAAAGAGGAACTCGCCGGCAGACGGCACCGGCAAGGTCAGTTCCTAGAGCATAGCTGGCTCTAGCGCCGGCCATCACGGCAAGGATTAACGCTGCGGTCCTCAATAGATGGACGGTGCTCATGACAAGATAATTGTGCGCGCTGTTTTACATTCGCTCCAAATGCGCGGTGCGGAAGCACGACCCCGGCCCTCGGCACGGGCATGTGCGGCACGGTTGGCGCCGGCATTATCACATTTGTCAAACGAGGCGGGCAGAGTGCGCTCAACGCGCTGCTGCCGGGGACGTCTGCTGTCCCGCCCGAACTCAACTCAGCGCTCCACGAACTCGACACGCTCTATTGACGGCGCGCATTCGGAGACAACCGGAGGCGCGCCGGACCGCGGCGAAAACGGAGGGTCTTTGCCGCGGTCCATGGAGCAGTAGTTCGAAACCAATTTGAGTGCAATTAGTGTCGGTTGAATTGAGGGGTTCGATAGACGCATCCGCCAATCGCGCTTCTTCGCGCCTAAGAGATAAGCGCCCCGATCGTTTCGTGTGACACTTTGCGCCACAGGAAGCGATTGGGGCGCCGAGCTGGGAGTGTGACCAGCCCTCTCGTCCCCAGCCCGGCCGCCCAAGGCTCCCCCCAACCGGCGACAACAACCCGTTATTGTTTGAGCTTTGGAGAGAAAAATGCCGTCGGTATTAGCGACGAAAGCCCTCGCACGAGCGGCGCAAGGCCTGGCGGAACCTGCAAAAGTCTGGCCGCGAATCGTCCGCTCTTTGGAACGATCACCAGCGCACAGGTAGAGGGCGTCACGACGAAACTGGCTGCGTTCGCTGTCGTTGCCTCTCCAATCGCTTACGTTACGTTCGGGCTGGGCCTTCTTTCTGAGAAAAGAGCCGTGCGATGCAGCCGGTTTATAGGACTGGCGGGGGTCGGCAGGCTCTAAGACAAGGCGGCGCACATGCTGGTCAAGCGCTGTACGGTGGCGGTTTGCCGACGACTGAATGACCCAGCGGCCATCGCAGGACGATAAACCGCGCCTTCTGTAGCCGCATGATGCTGACCGATCGTCTTGGTTGCCGCCGAGGACGTGATAGTTGGTCCGGTCCTCGCCGAGGTAGAAGCCCACGTGGCCGCCACCAGAGCGCTCGAAGACCAGAACAGCGCCTGGAGCCAACCTGTCGGCGGTAAGGTTCGCGCCCCACGTCACCCATGCCTTGCCCACACCGCGATTGGAGCGGCGGCGACGCCATCCTCCGCGACGCACGTCGCGACGAACAATCCGCATTACGGCACGCTATCGGCGTTGCGGACCATGCCGGGCACCTCGATGCCGAGCTTCTTGCCCAGCCCATGATGGTCAGGGTGTTCGCTGTCTCAAAGGTGCGATGTGATGGCGATGTGGCCCGACGTTTCGATGCCGCACCGCTTGCATTCGCCCTTACAGGTGGTGACCGTCTCGAGCGGGGCGCCCGCACTTTGTCGTGAGTAGTGCCATAACCGCGTTCGTAGCGGCTGACTTTGACCAAGCCATCGGCACCACGTCCCATTTTTGCATGGTCTCGTCGACTCACTCTTGTTTGGGGGGGTCGACTTGCTGAAGGCATGTCCATTATGGCTTTAATATGACCGCTGATACGGCGGCATGGACGAAGGGGTTTATATGCTGACGAATATCATGATCGGCGCGGCCATCATTTGGGGCGGATCACTAGCTATCCTTATCGGACTCGCAATCTCAAACGGGATGACTGCTCGCTCGCAAGAACGTAATCGATCTGAGTAGTTACCGCCGCGTACGCTGCCCGCGGATCGTACGCAGTCTGCTCAACGTCATCCATCAGTCGATCGCTGCGACCGTGGTGCCGCGATCCCACGCCCATGTCATCGGCTATACGGAGCAGACGCACACTGATAGCTTCGACCGTGTCAGCAGTGGTGGCTTGAAGGCAGCAGCCATTGTGCACCATGTCTTTCGCCATACCGTAGAACAATTAACGACAATGGTAAGGACGTAGGCGGCGCGGTCCACGATCAGCCGACGCTAATACGTCGAAAGCAATTTACGCGGCACACGGTACAGCCAGAGCCGAAATTGACACAGCCTGATTTTTGTTCCCGCTCGCCACAATGCCCGTCATTCCAGCGAATACCCTTCCGTCAGGCAAATCGACGTACCGGGCTCGTGGATGCGTTTGGTTGCCTTCAGGTGGCGCAGGCGGCGCCGGTCCTTTTCCTTACCGATTGGCGCCAAGCTTCAGTTTGAGATTAGCGGGTGGCGATCACAATGCTGGAAGACCGAGAACGACGGCTGGCGACTGACGGGGTCTGCCGCGATCCGAATCAGGTCATACAGGTCGGCAGCAGCCGCGAACACGAAAGTCGGTGTGATCGGCGCCGGCCGCTCCTCAACCTACGACCCTGGCGCCCGTAGCAGGTCCAACGCACCATCTGCGTTGGCGTCCAGACCGTCAGGCCGGCCCCAGTTGGCGATGCGGCGAGGGACAGCGTGCAGGCAGTGCGAGTCCGCATAATCCACCACCCGAAAAACCTGCTCATGCCAGTTCTGGCAACGGCTGCGTACCTGCCGATGAATCGGGATTACGCGCCTTGGTATGCGCCAGGGCGAACCTTGCCATTTGACTACGACAAATTGGCGGTCACGCAGGGGGGCTACTTCGCGCGCGATCCGGCCACCTTCGACGGCATCTGGCACAGTGTCCGTGGCGGCAGGCTGTGGCAGTGCGACGACGATCCCCACAGGCGGCGAGATTATTTCGAGCGGTTTGAACAGCGGCTTACCAAGCAAGTCCAGACGATCGGTTGAGGATGAGACCATGGCACTTGAAGCGGAACAGGCCCAAGCGATCGCGGAATGCCTGGCGATGATCGACAACCGCGTGCTGGAACTGCGCGCCAAGAAGGAGCCGATCGGTTCCGCGCCGTTCATGCGAGCGAGCTATTACGCGGGCCTATGCGGAGCAGGTTGGAAAGTGTCGACGATGCTGTGGAAGGTCTCGGATAAGTTCCCGCAGGCGTGTAAACCCGGTCGCACTGCTACCGCTAGGTCGACAGCGAAGTTCGTGTTTGGCGGGCGGAAATCGAAGCGGCGAGAGTCGCGGGAGGAGCTCACCTGCGGTCCGTGCGGGCGTTTGTAAGGAATAAACAAGGCGGTCGATGGAACGGGACACTCATGGCTTATTGAAGTCACTAGAGATCCACGCAATAGTGATGGACTACTCTACCAAAGGATGTTTCCGTGAGCGAGTCGGAACGGATTGAACGCGTCCGCGAGCTAGCCGGCGGTCTTGAAGAATTCCTGGAATACGCTGACAACATTCAGGATTTTCTGCTTGCGGCAAAATTGGCCGATGTTCACGCCCTAGTCATGGATCGACACCTCCCTCCGGAGTGACTTGAATTGTAAAAAGACGCGCTGCACATGCGCGCCCCTTTTATAGCGAGAAAGCAGATGGTCCGGAATGACCGCTCCGCCAGCCTAGCGAACGCCATCATCGATTTTCGTCGCAAACGGGCGCAAGTGTTACCGCCGGTAATTTTTGGTGAGCCGGTCTGGGAGCTCCTATTAGAATTGTACGTCGCCGACGCCGAAGGGGTTCGCCTTACCGGAAAAGACGTGACAGAGAGATACAAGGTTTCTGTCGGAGTGTTTTCGAGGTGGCTTCGTTTCGCAGCGCAGCAAGGCTTGATTATTGGCGATGGGGCTGGAAATATAGCTGACCAGTTGACGCTTTCCGGCGATGGCATGGCGCGTATGGAGAGCCTGCTATCCGGAGCTAGCGACGTTCGAATGATGCTCGAAGTGGACTGAACTTATTCCTTGGGAAGAAAATCGTTATTATAAAAAAGCGTCGATGCCGGGGGCAAGTCCCCCTGCGGCTGGGCGGGAACATCCGATCCATATGTATGGATGAAGGCAGGACGGAAGAAAAGGAACCATCTATCTAATCCTGAGTGATAAGGTTACCGCTCGAAGGAGCATACGATTTGCGAATAGATGAAAGGCGACCCAACCAGGGCCTCCGGCAGACCCGCGGCGTTTCACTCCCAGCATCTTTCGCCGGACTAGCAACGTGCCTGGATCGGCGCTGAGTGAAACGATGCGAAGCGTTGGCGTATATCCGGGCTCATGAGGTTTTGCATCATCGTCCAGTAGCCTTGAACCGCCTGTTCGCCTGAAGCCGTATAGGCGCGCTCCATATTCTGCCGCATTTCCGCGAACAGTTCCGCTTCTAAGCGCCCTCCGTCCTCAGTTAGAAACACCAGTCGTTGACGCCGATCGCGATCTCCGACTCGCAAAGCTACGAGATTCGCACCAATCAGTTCGCGGATCACTCGGGAAAAGGACTGTTTTGTGACACCCAGCGTATCGTTCAGTTGCGAGATGGTCGCACCTGGTTTGCGCGCTACGAAATAGAGAATTCGGTGGTGTGCCCGGCCTAACCCCTTTTTAGCGAGCGAATCATCCGCGTGAGTCAGATGAGACCTGTGAGCAAACATGAGCAGATCCATGCCTCCGCGGATGCCGTCTTCGCGAAGATACTGGGCCCTTGGTGGTGTGATTATTTCTGTCATGTAACGACTATATCCCACAGTTATGCTGTCGCAACTGCGATGTTCGTCGCGGACGCTTGATGGCATATTATTCCCGCTGCGATGCCCTTCGGCGGGCTGCGGCGGCGGCAGCAATGAGATTGAGCGAGGAGCCAAATTTCCGCTAACGTGATTCTGTTATTGTGTTTCGAATCGAGCGATCGCCGGAAGAGCTATCCAAGGTATCGATCATCTCGCTTGTGACCCTCTTACACTTGGCAATTTCGGAGGAGGTCGCGTTCAGTGTATTGAAAAGGAAATGGACGGACATCTCCAGCTTCGTGCTCAGAAGAGCGCCGTGCATCCGATGCGGGGTCGATGGCGTTGAGCTGCCCCCTTCTGAGTGGTCCATCGACTATAAGGGTCTGGATCAAGGAAGGGACGACGAATGCCTGCGAAGAAGCACAAGCCCGAGGAGATCATCGGGAAGCTGCGTGAAGT
>NZ_JAXOJJ010000017.1:0-19088 GCF_036663615.1 Sphingomonas rhamnosi | reverse complement strand
TCGGGGCATGCCGGCCGCTGATCTGGTGCGTGAGCAGCGCTACGTTGCTCCCCGCTGGCGCGTTCTATCCTGATGAGGAAGGACCAGAATGGGGGGCGTGATCGAAAGGTTGGGACTTCCACCCTTGCGCGCAGCGGTCGAGGTCAACGGAGCAGACGAAGCCGGCGCATTTATCGTCGCCCGCCTTTTACTCGACCTAGCTGGCGTGGTAGATTCGCGGGAATTCTGTCCGTCGAAGCTTTTGTCTGAATTGCTGGAAGCAGCATACGGCTGGCTTTGAAGTGCGGTACGCGATACGAAGCATACACAGTCTGTGCGCTAGCGCTGACCTTCAGTCCCATTCTTACCCTACGGGACCTAACAGAGAATACACCGAAGCCCCTGAGCTCAACGCGGTCGCCAGCTAACAATCCTTTAGCAATGCAACTGAAAACGCTGCGCACGCATTGTTCGATCTGCTCAGGCCTAGGTGTTTGATCTCACGGTTTGATGGTGCGATCCTTTCATTGGAATGGAAGGAAGCCGTATGGGACAAGTACGTCACGGGAGCGCCACGACCACGCACGCCGTCAGAGCAGCAATACAGCGATCGCAAGCTTCGCTCTCGACGCTGAGCCGAGAGCTCGGGATCAATCCGAAGACGGTGGCGAAATGGCGAAAGCGGGCGACGGTTGAGGATTTGAAGACCGGGCCAAAGGCCCCTCACTCCACGACCCTTACCGAAGCCGAGGAGGCGGCGATCGTCGCATTCCGCCGTCACACATTGCTGCCGCTCGACGATTGCCTTTATGCGTTACAGCCCTCGATCCCGCATCTGACACGGTCAGCGCTGCACCGCTGCCTGCAGCGGCACGGCATCTCTCGTCTGCCGGACATCGAGGGCGATAAGCTTAAGCGCCAGCGCTTCAAGCGTTATCCGATCGGGTTCTTCCACATGGATATCGCCGAGGTTCAGACTGCCGAAGGCAAGCTCTACCTGTTCGTCGGCATCGACCGTACCAGCAAGTTCGCCGTCACCCAGTTGGTCGACAAGGCTGATCGGCGAACGGCCTGGGAGTTCCTTGAACACCTGCTGAAAGCGGTGCCGTACCGGATCCATACGATCCTGACCGACAACGGCATCCAGTTTGCCGAGCAGCCGCGCAACCGTAACACCGCCTGGTCGCGTCAGATGCGCTTCGACATGATCTGCGAAGCAAACGACATCGAGCACCGGCTCACCAAGCCGAACCATCCTTGGACCAACGGTCAGGTCGAGCGGATGAACCGCACCATCAAGGAGGCAACGGTCAAACGTTTCCATTACGAGAGCCAAGAGCAGTTGCGGGTGCACCTCGCAGACTTCATGGCAGCCTATAATTTCGCCCGTCGGCTCAAGACGCTCAGTGGCCTCACGCCTTACGAATACATCGCCAAAATCTGGACGTCAGAGCCAGACAGGTTCATCGTCGATCCGATCCACCAGATGCCGGGACTAAACACCTAATTTGTATTGCGGCGGCGTTGTTGCTGGCATCCGATTCGAATTCGAAAATCCCTAAACGCAGCTACTGCAATGAGGTAGCGGTGGCGCCGCTTTCCACTCGAACCTGCGGCTCTGCTTCGGATGAAACTGAGGGCGGCTTTCAGGATCGGCGCCGAGGTGACCGACAGTCTGATGTTTAGGCGCATTGCTGCCAGGCAGTTGCACGCCGACCGAGCGGCAGGTTTTGGCAGAAGCTGTCTTTGAAAGCGTGACCGGCGAACGACGCATTCTGGTCGACTCCTGCCGGAAGCTCTTGGGACAACCCTGCCGATCGCAGTGGTAACCGAACGGCAGCTCTAGGCAGAAGCCGACGTTCAGGCGCAGTCTACCTTGGAAACGATGCCGCTGATCAAATCATCAAGGCGGTTCAGCCGCTCGTTCCATTCCTGACGGTGATAGTCGATCCAATCCTGCAACGGCGCGAGCCCGGCAGGATCGAATTGACAGGTACGCACGCGCCCAACCTTGGTTGAGCAGGCAAGCTTGGCTTCCTCAAGCACGGCGAGGTGCTGGCCTATTGCCGTCTTGCTGATAGCCAGTACGGCAGCGAGTTCAGAAACGCTCGCGGGCCGCTCCGCAAGATGACTCACCATGCGACGGCGATTGGCGTCACCGAGCGCATGAAACAGAAGGTCGACCCTCGACGAGCGGACAAACTCTACGGCAGGCTGCATCATGCGGGCTGCAGTTCTGAAGCCATCGTGTCGAGCAGGAAGTCCCACCCCATCCGGCGCATTGCCGGGCCGTCAGCGCCTTCGAAATAGACTGCCTGGTGCGTGAGCAAGACGTCGCTCTTGCCGCCGAGCGGCGCAATTTCCACGGTGACCACGGCAGCAGATACGCGGGCCTGATCGACGTCGAGCGTTTGGAAGAACACGATCCGAGCGTTATCGACGATCTCAACATAGGTTGAGGTCCAGCACAGCTCTTTTCCTGCGATAGGAGTGCCTGGCAGCATCCGGGCGGTGAGCTTCTCCTCACCGCCCGGACGGAAGTCGAAGCTATAGGACAGCGGCTCGTGTGCGGGACTAGCGGCGTACCACCTGCTCTTGCGGTCCTGAAAAGCGAAGGCGCCAAAAATCGCAGCCGGAGCTGCATCGCAGGTTTTGCGGATTTCGAAGGTATCGTGGGTGATGGTCATGGACTCGCTCCTCAGTGAAGTTATAACTTCACTAAGTTCTTTAGCGCTGCTCAGTCAAGCCGTTACTTCACTATTGCGCCCGCGTTCATTGGATCGGGGGTGGCCACGGGAGGACCGAGACGTCACCGGCGCTTATTGATCGCGTTATTGCGGGCAACGCGAACCCCGCTTACTGAAAATTGCAGATGCTGCCGAATAGCCAGCCCTTAGGGCGCGTTGCGGTCAGACGGTTATCAGCCGACCCACCGGCAGATTCCGGCAGAAGCTGCCGTTGAACGCCCGAGCAACTAACGGCCCGTTTTGGTCGACAGGTGCCGAACGCGGCGACCCAGTTGCGGCCGCTCAGCGACGACGAGGCGCCGCCTGAAACCGGCCGCTCGTTCAGCATCACTGACGGCCGATCAACCACATTTCCGAACCGTCGGTTTACCGCGCCTGCGTACGCTTGCTTCGCCGATCCGTCCCGATGGAGATGATCGATGGGGCACTCGTCGATAGACCCCGCCTTTCACGAACTTCGACCCTGGAACGAGGGCCGGCTTATCGGTGCGAAGCGGGCGCTGAAACAGCAACAGGTCTGGGCCATTCGATTCTGGCTCGACCAGCATGGACGACTGCGCGACCGAGCGCTGTTCGACTTCGCCATCGACAGTAAGCTGCGCGGCTGTGATGTGGTCAAGGTGCGGATCGGCGATGTAGTTTCCGGCGGGCGCGTCCGTGATCGCGCCGTTGTGGTTCAGCAGAAGACCAAACGACCGGTCCAATTCGAGCTGATGGACACGGCACGAAAGACGATGCGGGCGTGGTTGGAGCGACGCGGCGGGACACTGAACGACTTCGTCTTCCCGAGCCGAAACGACTACATGGCCCACATGAGCACGCGGCAATATGCCCGCCTCGTGCACGAGTGGGTGGTCGGCATCGGCCTTCCGGCTCAGGATTACGGGACGCACTCGCTTCGGCGCACGAAAGCATCGATCATCTACAAGGCGACTGGCAATCTCCGCGCCGTTCAGATCCTTCTCGGCCATGCCAAGATCGACAGCACGGTCCGCTACTTGGGCGTTGACGTGGAGGACGCTTTAGAACTGGCCGAACGCACTGAGGTCTGAGCCGACCCACACCCGGACATTCAACGGCGGTGTGTCCATTCCCAAATCCGGCCGCCCGTTTACGTGAGTTGATAATTGGCCGAACCGTGGCAGAGGACCGCGTCGTGGTGAACTGGCTGCCGAAATGCTAAGATAACGAGCGATTGAAAGTGGTAGGTTCATTGAGTCACGGCCGTTCGGTCATCTGTCCGCCCGGACGGTTGGACAATACCTCGCCCATTGCAGCGACGAGTTCTCCGATCGGGCCATTTCCTTCCCAGGCGTAGATCGACACGACCAGCGGCGCTTCGGGCGCGAAGATGAGGCTGGCACAAACAGAATGCGCACTAACGGTGCTGACAGGAAGCACCGACACGCCAAGTCCGGCTTCGACCGCTGACAGGACGCTGCCCAGACTGTTTCCAGTAAAGGCGATGTACCAGCGCCGTTTCTCACGTTCGATACGGTCGACCATCAGGTCACGATACAGGCCGCCAGGCGGAAAGGTTACCAGAGGAATGGGATCGGGCCATACCTCGGACTTTTCAGCGCTTTCGAACCACGCGAGTGGCTCGTGAAAGCTGGCGCGAGCGTCGACATCGGCCACGGCCTGCTTAGCAATGGCGATATCAAATTCTCCGGCGCGAAACCGACGCGACAAATCACGGCTGAGCCCGGTCGTGACGTCAAGTCTGACGTCGCGGTGTCGTTCTGCAAAACGTCCAAACTGCCGGCTCATTGCACGTGTCACGATGTCATCCGGCACCCCGATACGGAGTGTTGCCGTGCCTGCGGGGTCCGCAAGCAAGGTCTGCGCCTCTGCCTGCAGCGTCAATAATCGTCGCGCATAGCCGAGCAGCCGCTCACCTACAGGCGTCGGCCCGATTGGTCGCGCCGCCCGGTCGATGAGTCGTTTGCCGATCGCAGCCTCCAGTCGCCCCAGATGCTGGCTGACGGTCGATTGTGTCGAGTTCAGACGGTCCGCCGCGACCGTGAAGCTCGCAGCGTCGGCAATGGTGACGAAAGTACGGAGCAATCTGGGATCGAGCATCCCGCCATTCGATAATCGAATGCTATATATTTATCCATCTAATTGGCAAATACGAATTTACCCCCGTAAGCTGCATGTTCGTGATCGCCCAGACGTTTCCGCGCGGCAGCAACGGGCTTCCCGCTCGATACTTTTCGCCCTCTTCTAACCATCGGCATGGACATTCACATGAAGATCATCGCACTAGCGTTACTGCTCGGAACGCTCTCCACCCCGGCCACGGCAGCAGACATTTCAACCCATGTGCTCGACCTTGCCATTGGCGTCGGCGGCAAGGCGGTGCCCGTAACGCTGTCGAAACGCGCCGGTGATGGACGCTGGCAGGAGGTTGGTCATGCCACCACCGATGCAGACGGCCGTGTCCGCAGCTTTGGTGAGCCCAAGATGTTCGACACCGGAATCTACCGCCTGCAGTTCGATATGTCGGCATATCCGGATGTCTCGGCCGCGCCGTTTTTCCCGGAGATTACACTGACCTTTCGAGTCACCGACGAGGCGGGGCATTATCATGTGCCGGTGGTCGTCAGCCCGTATGGCTACTCCACCTACCGGGGAAATTGATCGTGCTCGGCATTCCGTTCGCCATGACGCTGGTCGCCGTTACTACGCCGGCAAGCACGCGGGCCATTCCGCTGGAGAGCAAGAACATATCGCTGGCCCTCGCCAACAGCTTGGCAGGGGCCGCGATCGCATCGTGTCGCATGATTGGCAAGGAAGCGGTGGTGGCGGTGGTGGATCGTGGAGGTAATCTCGTAGTGCTCCAGCGGGGCGACGATATCGGCCCGCACAATACGCTGGCCGCGCAGCGCAAGGCCTTCACCGCATTGTCGACGAAGGCGAACACTGCGGTTCTGGCGCAGCGCGCAGCGTACGATCCTGCCTCGCGTAACCTCGTCACTCTGCCAGAACTGCTATTGCTGGGTGGTGGTGTTCCGCTGGTCGTTGGGAACGACATAATCGGCGGCATTGGGGTGGCGGGTTCGGGCGGATCAGCGAATGACGAACGGTGTGCCACAGATGCAATCGCACGGAGCCTCGGCGCCGCACCGCAACGTCCGTGACTGATGAGGCATCGTATCCATGCACCTGCAAGCGAGCAATCCTGTAGACTAAAAGACCCAGATGCGGGCGCGCAGTGGCGACTTTGGGTTTCGCCGCTTCGGCCATTCGTTCAGGTCGGCGACTTGACACGTTGGGCCGGTATCGTTGTATCGCCTTGGGCCCGCGAGACCGCAATCGGCGCGGCCAAGCGACGCGCGGATTTACCCGACGGACATAGCGCACGTTCCAAGGGTCCGTGCCCGATGACGTTGAGCGAGATTCGACTGCCGTCGCTCATTCCATAACCGTCCCGCTCGACTCGTTTCACTGGCTGGCTATTTGCGCGGAGTCGGCACACTCCCCTGTCGACGATGTCGAATAGCCCCAAATTGTCGCGTTCGCTGTCCGTAGGTCACGGGTGAATTGACGACGCAGCTAGCAGCTGACGACCGCGGGCCAGAGCTAAACGTGCTGCATTAAAGTGGTCCACTCAACATCCTTCCGTCAAACCATGGAGGTCCGGAAGAGAAGCTGGCGCGAACCTCCGTGAGTTCGCATCGCCTGTGGCGTCATTGCAACAGAACGCAACAATCTAGCTAGAGGGCTTGCAGAGCTACCAGCTATGGCGTTTCTTTTGCGTACATTTGTACTGCGTTTAAAGGAATCGCCCGAAGGAGGCTGCTGAGATGTATCTGTCTTCTCGTCGACGTCTGACCCTTGCGGCGGCACACTCCACCCTTGCGATAGTGCTCGCAACGGCCGCCGTACCGGCCGTGGCTCAATCGTCACCTCCGGACGTGAGCGCGCCGGCGACATCTGATCAGGCGCCAAGCGTCGCTGACTCTTTGCAGGCAGATCAATCTTCCGAAGAAACGAACGTTGGCAGTGAGATCGTTGTAACCGGTTCCCGCATTCCGCGGGCGAACCTCGAGACAGGCCAACCATCGCTCACCGTTGATAGCCAGCTCATCGAGCAGCGCGGTTACTCGAATATCGCTGATGCGCTGCAGGAACTGCCTTCATTTGGCGTGCCGGGTAGTAGCCGCGCCGGCGCACAGGCAGGCGCGTTCGGATCTGGACAGTCGTTCGTCAACTTCTTCGGCCTGGGTGATCAGCGTACACTGACTATAGTCAATGGCCGTCGGTTCGTAAGCTCTAATACGTCGTCCATCTTTGGACCGACCGGATCAGGTTCGCAGGTCGACCTCAACGTCATCCCCACCCTGTTGATCGACCGAGTCGAGACAATCGCGGTTGGCGGTGCTCCGATTTACGGATCGGATGCGGTCGCTGGCACGATAAACATCATTACGAAACGAAAGTTCAGCGGCTTCCAGTTGGATGGCCAGTATGGCATCTCTGAACGCGGCGACGCGCGCGAGTACCGCGTCCGCACTCTTGCAGGGCTTAATTTCGCTGACGGTCGCGGTAACCTGACTGTATCGGGGGAGTACAACAAACAGGCCGGACTGACACTTACCGACCGCCCGAAGAGTCGCCTAAATTCGTCGTTCACGACCCCGCTCGACCCGGACTCGCCATTCGATAACGTCTACATCGCTGATCGGCGGATCCCGGCCTTGAGCGAATTTGGCGCGCCGCTCGTGACCGATTTTTTCCCGATTTCTCCCGGTCAGGTGGCAGACTTCGGTTTTCAGCCGAGCGTTACGAACGCCGCCGGCCAGGCGTTGGCGTTCGATAGCACAGGCAATTTGGTACCGATCGATTTCGGCCAGCAGACGGGCAACCTTATCAACTTCAACGGCGGTAACGGCTTTGTTTTGCCCGGCAACCTACTGACGCCTATCCGCCGATATCTGGGGACCGCCCTTGCGGAGTTCGCCATCACCGACCGGGTCCGGCTCTTCGGCGAGGCATGGTACGCGAACAGTAAGGGCAGCCAGCTCCGCGAGCAGCCGGTGTATAATACTGCGTTGTTCGACTCCGCCGGCGCGCCGGATGGCAACTTCATCTTAAGCGTCAACAATCCTTACTTGAGCGCAAGCGCCCGAGACACGATTGTCGCCGCTTTGGCTTCCAACCCTGCCGCAGACGCCCAAGACACTTTTTATCTCGGGCGGGCGAACACCGACCTGATTTCTGGCGCGGGATCATCGACGGTGGAGCTATACCGGTTCGTCACTGGGGTTGATGGCACCTTCCAGGCGCTGGGCAAGGATATGAAGTTCGAGATGGTCGGCAACTACGGCCGGTCGACTACCCAAGGCAGCGAGCGCGTTCTCGTCCAGCAGAACTTCGCTAATGCGCTGAACGCCGTACGCGATGCGAGCGGCAACGTTGTCTGCGCTCCTGGAGCAGTCAACGCCGCGATCCCGACGATCAGCAGTACATGTGCGCCAATTAATCCATTCGGCCAACAGATCAGCCAAGCTGCGCAAGACTATGTCACTACAACGGCTAATCCCCGAGCGACCAACGAGCAGTGGGTCGTTACCACTTCTCTTTCCGGCGAATTGTTCGACCTATTTGGCCGAGGCATAGGTTACGCGGTGGGCTACGAACACCGTAACGAGAAGGCCTCGTTTGATCCAGGCGCTTTTTACTTTGGCGAGGTTGATCCTACTGATCCGACGGGAGGACGTACGCAGTTCGGACGATCCATCCCGATCGATCCCGTCAGCGGCCAATTCAACACGGATGAGGTATTCGGCGAGTTGAACGTGCCATTGCTCGGCGAGAACCAACGTGTCCCACTGATCCATAGCTTGGATCTGCATGGCGCGGGGCGGTATATCGACAACTCACTGGCCGGCGGTGATTGGACCTACACCGGTGACGTACGATGGGAACTGTTCCGCGGCATCGCGCTTCGTGCGAACTACACCCGCTCGGTCAGGGCACCCGCCGTGACCGAGTTGTTCAACCCAACCAGCCAGATTTTCACTACGGCAAACGATCCCTGCGACTCACGCTTTATCGGTGGGGGCCCCAACCCAGCCAACCGCGCGGCCAACTGCGCCGCGGCTGGCCTGCCCGGCAATTTCCAGTCAAACATCGTCGATTTCACTGCTCGCGGGACGTTGTCGGGCAACACCGCCCTTCAGAATGAGAAGGCTGATGCGAAAACTTTCGGCGTCGTGCTGCGCCCCGACTTCTTGCGCGGGTTCAGTGCCACGGCCGACTGGGTGGACATCAAGCTGAAGGGCGCCATCCAAACCCTAGATGCGGACCAGGTTCTGGAGGGCTGTTACGATAGCGGCAGCTACCCCAATGCGTTGTGCTCTAATTTCACGCGCGACGGGGGGGGGCAGATCACTTTTATCCAGACTGGATACGCTAATGCTGCTTCCACCCAGTTCCGCGGCCTAGTGACGCAAATCGCCTATCAAACGCCCACTCCGTTTCTAGGGGCCGAGAGCGCGATCAACGTCGTCGGCAATTACCAGTATACGGCTAGGCTCGAGACTAGAGTCGGCGACGGCGACGTTACGACGCTGCGCAATTCAATCGGCTACGCTCCCCACAAGGCGACAGTAAGCGCCACCTACACCAACTCGGGTCTCAGCCTCAGTGGACAGTGGCTCTACTATGGCAAGACAAAGGTCGATCCGGACCAGCCAGACTCAGCTTACCAGTACCCGACGGTGCGTGCGATCAGCTACTTTAACTCCACAATCTCGTATGACATCAACCGTCAGTTTGGCATTCGTTTGATTGTCGACAACGTATTTGATCAGGATACACCGTTTCCGACCCCCGCTGGTGGAGGAACCGTTACCTATTTTGATGGTATTCTGGGACGTGCCTTCAAGTTGGGTGCGAGCTTAAAACTCTAAAATGATAGATATTTCCCAAGTGGTAGCGGCGCCAGCATCTCAGTCAGGGGAAGACCTATTAAATGCGTGGCATCGGTGCTTTCAGTCTAACGCGAACCGCTCGCCACACGATGCAGGTCGGGCTTTGAGCACAGCCGCTTAGGGTCAGGACTCGTTGATCAGAGCCAGAAGATGACGGTTGCGGTGAGAACGGTGGCAGAAAAGAAGACGGTCGGGCATCGATCGTAGCGGGTGGCGACGCGGCGCCAGTCGTTCAGACGGCCGAACATAATCTCGATACGGCTCCGGCTTCGGTAGCGGCGCTTGTCGTATTTGATAGGCATGATCCGGGATTTCGGCCCGGAATGCAGGGCGTTATGCCCTTTGCCTGAAGTGCGTCCCCGTACCAGTCTGCGTCATAGCCGCGGTCGCTCAGCATCCACTGCGCCTTTGGTAGATCGTCGAGCAGCGCGGCAGCGCCGGTGTAGTCGCTGACTTGGCCAGCGGTCATGAAAAAGCTGAGCGGCCCACCTTCTGCATCGGTGACGGCGTGCAGCGCGGTGTTTATGCCCCCTTTGGTACGACCGATGAGGCGCCCAAGGCCCCCTTTTTAACCCGCAGGCTCGATGCCGTGCGGTGCGCCTTCAGGTAAGTCGCGTCGATCATGATCGTCTTGGGCGTGGCGCTCGCAGCGGCCAGTCCCTCCATCATACGCAGGAACACGCCTCTCTCGCCCCACCGCTTCCACCGGTTGCAGAGCGTCTTGTGCGGCCCGTACTCCCTGGGGGCATCGCTCCAGCGCAGCCCGTTGCGGTTTACGAAGACGATGCCGCTCAACACCCGTCGATCATCAACCCGCGGCTTGCCGTGGCTCTTGAGAAAATACGGCTCAAGCCGCGCCATCTGCTCGTCGGTCAGCCAGTACAGGTCGCCCATCCTCGGTCTCCTCGCAGAGCCGGAATCAGATGCCGACGCTCAAATCAATGGGTCCTGACCCTAAGTGGGGATCAACGTATAAGTTCTTTACGACAGTAGAGTTTTCACTACGAACTATCTCTTCCTTAACAAAAAATCAGCCATTGTTAAAACCGATCCGCCTGCGTCAGCACGAAGGCACTTTGCTCATCCGAGTAGCTGGTCTCTTCATTTTCGTCGCCTGACCCGAAGGCTCCACGTGGCCGATAACTTCGCTCAACAGGGACTAATCAGCAGCGAGGGCGCTTAAGCTCGTCAGCGTTCCAAGTACTGAAAAAAGTGACCGCGTAAAATCTGCCATTGAACACGTCCTCAAACTCAATTATATGCAAGACTGTCCCACTATCTGGGAGGACAGATCGGCGAAAACGCTGGCCGCATGGAGGGGCTGATGACGGTATTTCGCACTATAGCATGCGTGTTTTTCCTTTCGGCGACAGTCGGAGCTCCGATCAGCTCCGCGGCGCAGCAGACTGAAATCGAGCGTACGCAGCGCGAATGGATTGATCCGGTCACCAACCATCGCATCGTCCGCGTCTCCGACGCGCCGGGTAGTTCGAGTCTCTATTTCAACTATAACGGCTTCACCCCGCAGGGCGACAAGCTGGTCATCTCAACCCCCAAGGGGATCTCCGCCTACGATCTCAAGACTCGCAAGCTCGCGCCCGTGGTCGCGATCGCGGAGCCGTTCCGCCTGCTGTTCACTGGCCACAAAACGCGGGCAGTATATTACCAGACGTTAGGATCCGCAGGTGACCGTTCGGGGGCCAAGACGGTGTTCGCGGTCGATATCGATACCGGGAAGGCCCGGAAGATCGCCGAAGTGTCGAACGGCGACATCCAGACGATAAATGCCGACGAGACGCTACTCGGCGGTGTCCTAACTGATCCAGGCGCCACTGCGGGCGTTCTCCAGACTTTCGCCAAGCGTGATGCGCGCTTCGACCAGTCCGACTACCGCGCCAACTGGCCCGATGGCCGTCCGATGACCTATGCGGAATCGAAGGAAGTCCGCATGAATGAGCGGCTGGAATCGGCGGTCCCGATGTCGATGTTCGTCATCGATACCCGGACAGGTCAGCAGCGCACGGTGCGGCGCGCAACCGACTGGCTGAATCATCTGCAGTTTTCACCGACCGATCCGAAGATGCTGATGTTCTGCCACGAAGGGCCGTGGCACAAGGTCGATCGACTCTGGCTGATGAACGTCGACACGCCCGACGCGCCGCCGATCAAGCTCCACACCCGCACCATGAATATGGAGATCGCGGGCCACGAATGGTTCAGCCATGACGGCAAGACGATCTGGTACGACCTGCAGACGCCGCGCGGCGAGGATTTCTGGGTGGCAGGCTACGACATCGCGAGCGGCAAGCGCACCAGATATCACCTGCAGCGCAACGAATGGTCGGTGCATTTCAATAGTTCGCCCGACGGCACGCTGTTCGCGGGCGACGGCGGCGATCCGGAGATGGTCGCACACGCCCCCGACGGCAAGTACATGTACCTGTTCACGCCGCACGGCATTCCCGATGTCGCCGGGTTGAAGGCGCCGAATTCGGAAGCGCTCGTCCGCCCCGGCTATTTCACGGCGGAGAAATTGGTCGACATGGCCAAGCAGGATTACCGGCTCGAACCAAACGGCGTCTTCACGCCCGACGGCAAGTGGCTGGTTTTCCGCGCGAACATCTCCGGCGCGACACAAGTTTACGCCGTTGAGCTCGCCAAGGCTAGGTGACGGCAGCACGTCCGTAGCCATGAAAAAAACGGCACGGTCATTCGAAAGTACAGGTTCTCTTCAGGGCGCACAAAGGGGAATATGATGCGTAACCGTTACCATCGTCGCTACGCCACCGGCTCCGCGACCACCGCGCTCGCGATTGCGCTGGCGATGCCGATGACGGCCGGTGCGCAGAACACCCCGGTCAGCCCGCAGGATCCGGCGATCACCGCGCCCGCGCAGCAGCCGACGCCGACCGACCAGCAACCCCTGCCGACCACCGCCCCCGGCCCGGGCGATCAGGGCCCCGACATTGTCGTCACCGGCTTCCGCCAGTCGCTCGCCTCCGCGATCCAGATCAAGAAACAGTCGGCCGGCGTCGTCGACGCGATCAACGCCGCCGACATTGCCGACTTCCCGGACGCGAACCTCGCCGACTCGCTGCAGCGCATTCCCGGCATCTCGATCGAGCGCGACGGCGGCGAAGGCCGTACCGTAACCGTGCGTGGGCTGGGCGGCGATTTCAGTCGCACGCGCTTCAACGGGATCGAAGCGATTTCGGCGACCACCGGCTCGACGCTGGGCGCCGGCGTAAACCGCGGCCGCGCCTTCGACTATTCGGTGTTCGCCTCCGAGTTGTTCAACTCGATCGTGGTGCGCAAGACCCAGTCGGCCGAAGTCGATGAGGGCTCGCTGGGTGCGACGATCGACCTGCAAACCGGGCGCCCGTTCGATAATCCCGGGTTCCAGGCGGCGCTCTCGGGCCAGGCCGCTTATTACGACATCAATAAAAAGGTCGCACCGCGACTCGTCGGCCTCATTAGCAACACCTTTGCCGACGGCCGCATCGGCGTGCTGCTGTCGGCCGCGTACAACAAGCGCGTTACGCAGGAAGACGCCTATTCCAACACCGCGCTGACCGATTTCAGCGATCTCAACAACGGTTTCTGCCCGGTCGTGCCGAACACCCCCACGACCCCCGTAAACCCGCTGATCGGCACCGCTCCGCGCACCTCGCCCTGCATCGCCTCGACCGGCGCCAATCCGGGCTCGACGCCCGCCGCCTACAACACGATCAACCAGCCGGGCGTGTTCGTACCCCGCCTGCCCGGCTATGGTCGCTTCCTGAACAAGCAGGAGCGGCTGGGCTTGACGGGCACCGTGCAGTTCAAGCCAACCGACACCAGCGTCATCACGCTCGACGCAGCCTATTCGCGCTACAACCAGGACAAGAACGACCTCGCTACCAACCCGATCAGTCTGAACCGCGGCGCCGGCGTCGCCACGGCGGGCCTCACCGCAGCGCAGCTCAGCGGCCGGCCGAACATGAAGGTGCGCAACGCGATCGTGGAGAACGGGCAACTCGTCTATGGCGTGTTCGACGGCACCGACTTCTCGGTCACCAACAGCCACGACATCTCGACCACCGAATTCTACCAGGTCGACCTGCACATCGAGCAGGAAGTCGGCGATCACGGCCACGCCTCGATCCTGTACGGCCAGTCGGATTCGGTGCTCGACAACCCCTATTCGCGCCTCGTCACCTTCAGCCGTTTCGACGGCAACGGGTTCGTCTATGATGCGCGCGGAGACAACAAGACGACGCCGCTAGTCAACTACGGGTTCGACGCGGCCAACCCGTCCAACTGGGAGTATCAGAACGGCTACGACAACATCCGAGAGTTCACGTCGCGCGTGACCAACCGGCTGCGTAACCTCAAGGCCGACTTTAAGTACGAGCTGAGCGACGAGCTGACCGGCAAGATCGGCATCGCGATCAAGCGTTTCACCTTCATCTCTGAACGGCAGCAGCGGATCGCCAGCACCACGGTCATCCCGACCCTGGCGTCTGCCGGCCTGAGCATCGCCGACGTCAGCCTGCCCGCGATCACGATCGACACGATCGGCATCCCGGCCGGATCGAGCAACAGCTTCATCGTGCCCGATATCGACAAGATCATGGCGGCGTACAATGTCGATTGCTACTGCATCAACCAGTTCGGCGACTTCCGGATCGGCAGCGTCGGAACCGGCGCGCAGGGTGACAACCGCGCGGTCGTCGAACAGGATATCAGCCCGTACATCCAGCTCGACTGGAAGATGGAACTCGGCAACGGCATGACCCTGCGCGGCGATGCGGGCTTGCGCTATGCTAAGACCTATCAGCGGTCGCGCGGCTTTGTCGGCACCGGCACGCCGGTGCGCGTCAAGCGCAACTATGACGACTTCCTGCCGGCGCTCAACGCCGCTCTTGACATAACGCCGAAGGTCACTGTTCGCGCCGCAGCCGCCAGCGTCATGTCGCGCCCGTCGCTGGGCTTCCTGACGCCGGGCGGCTCGATCGGCACCGCGCAGTCGCCCTTCACCGCCACTGTCGGCAACCCGCAGCTGGACCCGTATCGCGCGACCAATATCGACGCGAGCGCGGAATGGTATTTCGCGCCGGGCGCGATCCTGTCTGCGGGCTATTTCTACAAGGATATCGCCAGCTTCGTGCAGCAGGTCAGCTCGACCACGTCCTATGCCGCGGCGGGTCTGCCGCTCGGGTTGCTGACACCGGCGCAGGACCCAAACACCACGACTAACATCACGTCGTACGTCAATACCACGGGCGGCAAGATCAAAGGTTTCGAACTGCAATATCAGCAGCCCTTCACCTTCCTGCCGAGCTTCCTGTCGAACTTCGGCACGATCCTGAACTACACGCACATCAAATCGAACATCCGCTACATCCTGACCACCAATGCAAGCGGCCCGACGCTGATCGCGCCGCTGACCAACGTGTCGCCGAACGCGGCCAATGCGACGTTTTATTACGAGGACAGGCGACTGTCGGCGCGCGTTTCGCTGGCCTATCGCGATGAATATGTCCGCCAGGTCCCGCTGCGGTCGGGGTTGGCCGACTATACCGGCTCGTACAGCACGACCAACGTCGATGCATCGCTGTCGTACAAGCTGACCGACGGGCTGACGCTGTCGCTAGACGCGATCAACCTCACCAACCAGGCGACCAGCTATTGGGACGGCGTCGCACTGCGAGACCAGCAGGTCTATTCCAAAACTGGTCGCCAGTTCTTCGCCGGCGCGCGGTACAAATTCTAGCCGTGCACCGCGCGATCCCCCTCGCGCTGCTGCTCGCGGTAGCGCCCGCCGTCGCGCTTGATCGGCCGGACACGGTGTTGCCGGTGTTCCAGTTCCCCGCCGATGCGATCCCGCGCATCGACGGGGATGCGGGCGACTGGGCGGCGGTTCCGGACAGTTACGCCGTGCGTTCCGCGATGTTCGGGGCCGATGACGCCAGCGGCCGCCATCCCGACCCAAAGAGCCTGACTGCGACGATCAAGGTTGGCTGGGTCAATGGGCTGAACCGCCTCTATGTCCTATACCAGGCATATGACGATTACTGGGATTTTGCCTCGCCCGGTCTCGACCAGGACATTCTGGAAGTCGTAGTCGATGGCGACCGTTCGGGTGGGCCGCTGATCGCACGTTTCCACCCCGACACCGCGCCGCCGGACGCCCCGCGCGTCGCGGTGTCCGATGGCCGGACGTTTTCGGATGCGGACGCGTGGTTCGGTTTCCAGAACCGCCATGCGCAGAATTATCATATCTTCACGCCTGCGCGCGACAAGGACTGGGCGATGGCGTGGGGCCCACAGGCGGCGTGGGTCAAGCAGCTGCCCTGGGCGAACATCGCCTATCGCTACGCGTTCAAGCCGGGCGAGCGTGGCAAGCTGACCGCCGAATTCTGGATCACCCCGTTCGACCTCGCCGACGCCGAGGGGCCGGGAGGCTCGGTCGAAACCCACCTGGTTTAAAATGCAGTCATCGGCCTCGGCATGGCGATCATCGACCGCGACGGCCCCGGCATCTCGCGGTTCTGGAACCTGTCGGCGCCGCAGCACACGATGTACGGCCAGGCGTCGGCGTTGCGGGCGTTCCGGCTGATGCCGATCCATCCGAAGCTGGCGCCGCAGATTCGGGCGGACTGGTCGTTCAAGATCCTCGACCGGTCGACGCGCACGGTCGCGTTCCACGACGACACGACGGCGGCGGTGACGGCGCGGCGCTGGGACTTTGGCGACGGCGAGACTGCGACCGATGCCGCGCCGGTCCACCGCTATGCGCGTCCGGGCAAATATGTCGTGGTGCTGCAGGTTACCGGCCCGACCGGGCATTCCGCCCTGTCCAAGGTCTGGGACGTCTCGTTCGTGGGGGACCCGCCGAAATGAGCGCGAGCATCGACTATGCCCGCCGCGATGCGCTGCGGCTGTCCAGCGCGGCGCTGGTCGGCGCGCTCGCCGCGCCGCTTTCCGCGACTGCGCGCAAACGTTTCGATGCGCGCACTTTCGGTGCGAAGGCCGATGGCCGGACGCTCGACACCGCTGCGATCCAGCGGAGCATCGACGCCGCCGCGCGGGTCGGCGGACGCGTCGTCCTGAGCGGCACGGGACGTTATCTTACCGGGCCGCTGACGCTCGCAGGCGGGATCGATTTCCATATCGAACGGGGCGCGACATTGCTCGTGAGCACCGATCCAGCCCATTATGCCGATCCGCGTGCCGGGATACTCGGCGCCAATGGCGCGCACGGCCTGACGCTCAGCGGCGCCGGGACCATCGATGGGCGCTCGCCGGATTTCATGGCGCGCTACGACCCCGTCGGCGAATGGTGGATTCCCAAGCCGTTCCGACCGCGCCTGGTCGTGCTGGAGGACTGCGCGGACCTGGCGATCCGCGATCTGACCTTCGCGCGCGCGCCCCACTGGACGGTACATCTGGTCGGCTGTCGTCGGGTGTTGGTCGAAGGGCTGACCATTGCCAACCAGCTCGACGCACCCAATTGCGACGGAATCGATCCGGATCACTGCCAAGACGTCGAGATCCGCCGGTGTCGGATCACTTGCGGCGACGACGCGATCGTCATCAAGACCACCGCGGGCTACGAGCGCTACGGACCGTCCCGTAACATCACCGTGCGGGACTGCGTGATTGAGACCCAGGATTCGGGGCTCAAGATCGGCACCGAAACCGTCCAGGACATCCATGACATCCTGTTCGAGCGCTGCGAGATCCGCCGCAGCTCGCGCGGCCTGTGCATCCAGCTGCGCGATGCGGGTATCGTGCGCAATATCGTTTTCCGGAAGATCCGATTCGTCGCGCAATTTTTCGCTGATCCATGGTGGGGCTGCGGTGAAGCGATCTCGTTCACCGCGATACCGCGCGCTGCGACTGGCCGCGTCGGTACGATCCGCGACATACTGGTGCAGGACGTGACCGGCAGGGCCGAAAACAGTGTTCGCATCGAGGGCTTGGGCGGCGCGCGTGTTTCCGATATCCGTCTGCAGAGGGTGGTGATCGCCCTGGATCGCTGGACTCGCTACGCCGGCGCCGTTTTCGACAATCGCCCAACCACCGCCGTAGCCGCTATCGAGAATCACGACACCGTCGGCATCAATATCCGCAATGCAGATCGGGTAACCCTTGAAGATGTCACTGTGACGTTAGCTCCCGCTACGCGCGCCCGTTTCGCGCAAGAAGTTCGCAGGGATGGTACGACAACTCTTCTAAAGCGCTGAACAAGCATGCGAAAGAAGCGGGATAGGGATGCTGCGACCGCAAACGACAGCAGCCATACTCGCCGCAAACAAGTGTCGTCGATAGATTTCGTTTCGAGAGCTCTTTTCGGTAGCAGGCTGTTACGAGCGCGGTAGACGGCTTCATTCGTTTGCTTTGGCCATTGATGTAGGTCAGGGGTCAAAGGCGAACGGATGGGGGACGCATTGGCACTTACGGCTTATCTTTCGCAATGGCTCAACAGCAGCCTGCGGGACAACCGGGCTGCAGTTTGTTGCACCCGCGCTCGCCATTAAGCCAATAAAACGGCGTACCGTAATATTTGAAAGAACTGGAAAGTTGGATCGATACACTTTCATCCATTCTTCAAATGCCATATAACTTCCGAGTAATATAACGGCCGCTAGTTCCTGCCCCTCCGCGCGACTCGCGCGAACATCCGGCTGGCGGTATGGACTACAACAGTATTCCTTCTCATACCCCGCTGAAGGGGATGTGCCTGGTTGGCCCTCTTTCTTTCGCGGTTGCTGATACGGTCAATCGAGCCTCGGAAATCATCATCATGCCAAATCAGTATCGGCGAAACCCTCAGGTAAAATTCGTATTTTCACTCCAGGGCCATGTCGGAACTGAGTTCCAAGCTGATGGCCGTCGCCGTCTTGGAGACGTGCGGGCAAATCGCCTGCATTGTTGCGCTGTCCAGATATTGAGCTACCGCCGCAACGTTGATTGCTCCCACAATCACGCGGCCCCCCCCGCCCGGATTGGCGCACATACCGAATTAATCAGGTCAGGCGCAGATCCGGTCTGAAGCAGGACACCTGTTTCACGAACCTGCGAAATTTGGTCCGAAAGACCGGCATGATAATAGCTCGCTTCAACCCTATTGAATAATTTTATGCAACCGGCGGCGTCATCGTCAGACATCAGCGTTTTGCCAAGTCCGGTTTCAGGAAGCAATCGCCGTGTTCCTGCCTCGGTAGCAACGGCGATTCGCTCTGCGCCTGGAACCCGCAACAGATGTATTGAATAGTTTCCTTCGCGCTTAGCAAGAAGCGCACTGAGCCCAGTGATATGAATAGCCCCTAGATTTCTAGACGCCTTGAGCCATCAAAGCCTGCTGCCGTTCGAACTCGACGGGCGACAGCATCCCGTTCCTGACATGCTTGCGGATCGGGTTGTAGAACATCTC
>NZ_JAXOJJ010000016.1:0-20812 GCF_036663615.1 Sphingomonas rhamnosi | reverse complement strand
CTGTGATCTGCACCACCGCGTCACGCTTGAACTCATCGCTGAAATTGGGCTTCCCCATCGTCGCCTCCTGTTCTCAAAATTAGGATTGAAGGCGTCCAGAAATCTAGGGGCTATTCAGGTCTATCTCAGCGACCCTCGCAAAACTGACCCAAAAAAGCTCAAAACTATCCTTCGGCAGCCGATCCGAAGCGCCTAATCTGGCTCAACGCGCTGGCAACGTCAGCTATGACAACCTCGCTCTCAATACCAGACAGTCAGCATCCCTGAAGAGTTTCGGATGCCGGCAGGCGTACGAAAGTCTTGGAGGCCCGAACCCGCGGGTCACGAGCGGTGTGCTATGGGGTTTTCGGTTTTCGACCCGCCGGGGTGACGAGCGGCACGGCGGGTGCGGACGCGACCCTGGATGCGGATTGTCTGAGTCTAGGTGGCCATGACGGGCTCACCCGCGTGGGCAGCTCAGCTTGGCTTAAGGCAGGGACATCGCCGACGGCGATCGGCGCAGGTGACATCGGCTCCGCAGGCATGGATGCTGCGGGGTATGGTGCTGTCAGGCCGTGCCGGGTCACGACGCCTGTGTCCCGGGTAGCGGCGCAGGAGCAGGCGGCGCGCGGGGCTGGCGCTGACGTTCGAAGGTCTCGACGACGACCATGTGCCCGCCGCAGCATGGGCATGGCGGGCGGGTGTCGTTCGGCTCGACCCGCGCATCGGCCGTGACCGGCGGAGCGACCCCGAGCAGCTGGCGGACGTGGTCGAGATGCGCCTTGCGGGTGGCACCCGCGAGCAGGCCATAGTGACGGATGCGGTGGAAGCCCTTCGGCAGAACGTGGAGCAGGAAGCGGCGGATGAACTCGTCGGCGGCGAGCGTCATGACCTGCTGCCGGTCGGCGCCGCCCCGGCGGTAATCCTTGTAGCGGAACGTCACCCCGGCCTCGTCGAAGCACAGGAGCCGGCTGTTCGAGATGGCGACCCGGTGGGTATAGCGCGACAGGTAAGCAAGCACCGTCTCCGGCCCGGCGAACGGCGACTTGGCGTAGACGACCCAGCGCTTCTTCCTGACGGGCGCCAGGTGACGCAGGAAGGCGCGCCGGTCAGCGAGGTGGGCGAGGCTGCCGTAGAAGCCGAGCCGCCCGGCTTCGTGCAGCGCCATCAGCCGGGTGAGGAACAGGCGGCGGAACAGCTTGCCGAGGACGCGCACTGGCAGGAGGAACGCCGGGCGCGACGAGATCCAGCGGCTTCCATCGGGCGACAGGCCGCCACCCGGTACGATCATGTGGATGTGCGGATGGTGGGTCATGGCCGACCCCCATGTGTGCAGCACGGCGGTGATGCCGATGCGGGCGCCCAGATGCTTCGGGTCGGCGGCGATGGTCGTCATCGTCTCGGATGCCGCCTGGAACAGCAGGCCGTACACCGCGGCCTTGTTCTGCCATGCGATGTCGGCGACCTCGGCGGGGAGTGTGAAGACGACGTGGAAGTAGCCCACCGGTAGCAGGTCGGCCTCGCGCTCGGCGAGCCAGGTGCGCGCCGCCGCCGCCTAGCATCGCGGGCAATGCCGGTTGCGGCAGCTGTTATAGGCGACCCGCCAATGCCCGCAGTCGGTGCAGGCCTCGACGTGACCGCCCATCACGGCGGTGCGGCAATGTTCGATGGCCGACATCACCTTGAGCTGGTCGAGGCTCAGGTGCCCGGCACGGGCGGCCCGGTACGCAGGACCGGCAGCGCGGAAGATGTCGGCGACCTCGAGTGAAGCGCGCAACGCGGCTCAGCCCTTGGGCGCCCTCCCTTCCGCAGCGGTCGTCGCCAGCCGTTCGAACGGACTGGTGACGTTGCGCAGGACTCGCGTGGCGACCTGGGTGTAATAAGCGGTGGTCTCCAGCTTGGCGTGTCCCAGCAGCGTCTGGATGATGCGGACGTCGATCCCGTCCTCGAGCAGGTGCGTGTCAAAGCAGTGCCGCAACGTATGGGGTCCAACGCGCTTGCCGATGCCCGCCGCGACGCTCGCCTCCACGACGATGCGATGCAGCTGCCGGGTGCTGAGCGGCTTGAGGTAGTGCTGGCCGGGGAACAGCCAGCCATCGACGTGCAACACGCGCTCCCGCCGACCGACCCGCCACCACTCCCGCAATAAAGCCAGTAGCCCGACCGGGAGCATGGCGTTGCGATACCGACCGCCCTTGCCGCGCTCGACCCTGAGCAGCATGCGCTCGCTGTCGACGTCGCGCACCTTGAGGGCGGCGACCTCGGCCGCGCGCAGTCCCGCGCCATAGGCGACGGACAGTGCCGCCTGATGCTTGAGGCACGTGGTCGCATCGAGCAGCCGCGCCACCTCGTCTTGGCTCAGCACCACCGGCAGCTTGCGCTCATGCCGCATCCGGACCAGCTTGCGCGCCAGATCGGGCCGGTCGAGCGTCTGCGTGAAGAAGAACCGCAGTGCCGACACGATGGCGTTCATGGTCGGCGCCGGCACGTCCAGCTCGCCTTGCTCGATCTGGAAGCGCCGAACGTCCTCCGCGGTTGCGGTGTCCGGCGAGCGCCCCAGGAACGTCGCGAACCGGCCGACATCGCGGATGTAGTTGCGCTGCGTCTCATAGCCGAAGCGCCGTATCTCCATCTCGTCGATGAGACGCTGGCGTAGCGGGCTGACGGCAATGGGAACGAGGGTGGTCATGGCAGGGCTCCTTCTGATGGAGCCCCGATGCTCTGCCTGCCTCCTGCCGCGCTCAATCCAAACGCAACGCCCGTTCCTTCACCTCAACCCTGCAACAAGCACCCCTCCCGCGCAGCGGGTTCGCGCACCCACCACGTATCGCCGTTCCCCACGAAAATGCGGGCCCCAGAAGCGGACAGGCCGGAGTCGCCCAATCTCGGCCGTTCGAACGTCAGTCCCGCACAAGTGAGCCGTCATCCCGTCACTGGAACGGCAGGATCCTTCTTCAACATGGCGTCCTTCAGCGTGTTGCCCGCAATGCCCCCGGCGGCGACGGCCACGACGACGTTGCCCACGAAGAACTCGACAATGCCGACCACGCTCCCGAATGCGATCAGCGCTGATGTGGTAATCGGCAGGGCCGCAGTCGCCTTGCCGAGAGCCACTTTTGCGTCCCGGCCGATCGACCGCATGCGGTCCAGGACCGGATCGAGCGGCCATGATGCTTCTGCGGAAGTTATCAGTTCCCCGAGAGCCCGATGCAGAGACTTCAGCTGCTCCAGCGCGACCGCTCGGTCGGCGTCCACTGGCCCACCGTTGTCCCGCGACCGCACCTCGTCATCAATCAGGCGCTGAACGGCTTCCAGGGCGACCGGTGCCAACGCGCGCACCACCGCGCCCTGCTCGCGAAGAGAGGGACGACCCGTCCACGACGCCGAGCTGATCGCCGCCGCTTCGCGGATTTCGTCCCAGAGCGGCTTGAACTGCTCACGGACCATCTCACGACGCCGAGTGCGGTCCTTGGTCTCACGAACGTGCCGAACGAAGGCTTCGAGATTCGGCTGGGCGGCAAGGAACGCGGGCGCGACGGGGCGGAGGTCGGTCCGTCCTAAAAGCGTCCTGCGCAGCGCCTTGTACCGAGCGTCGTCCGACAGGTCCTGAATACCGTCGCACGCTCCCAAACAAAGCGTTTGCAGGCGCTGAAGCGCCTCCTCGTCGTTTAGCCCTTCCGGCCAAGGTGATCCTGGATAGTGCATGATCTTACATCCGTTCGACTCGTCGAACGGCATATGCACAAGTGCAATCCTGTAGGACATAACGGGAACAAGAATGTTCCGTGCTTCATCGCGCGACGCATCTGGCGGCCGACGGAACTACCGGGCCTCAATGCGACGGGGGAAATCGACCAGCACCCTTATGGCGGGATACCACCACGCCGTGTGCAATCATGTATAAAGCAACCATCGTCGTTCATGCCACGCGCGGAATTGGACAGTGTTCCCGAAGCGCCAGAACCTGGTTTCGCGCTCATGCCGTCCGGCACGCACGATCGTCCAGCATTCGCCGTTCGGCAGCTCAACGATCCGGTGGATATGCTCTGCTTCGACATGGTATGTTGCGCCCGGGACCCGATGAACCAACTCGGTGTGCCAGCCGCCGCAAGCGTCGAGGTGAAACACCTCTTCGACGTACCCGCCATCAAGTATCTCGGTTTCAAAGCTCCATGGGTGGTCGTGCGGCGTCTCATGGGGTTCTTCGGCCTTGAACCTGTGGAGCGCACGGCCGTCATCCAGATGGTATTTCGTGAACGCACGCGACATGCGCTCCACGCTGACAATCCTCGTGCTTTCGGGCACACGCTCAATGGCTGCGCGCGGTAGTCTGATACTCACTGTTCCGAAACCTCTTCATACCGCCCGGCACGGCGTAATTGGCGAATTATCCCGTTGAAGGCAGCTGTCACACCCTGCGCGCGGCCAATCTCGTTCTCCTGTTTGGCCGCATCCCAGTAGAGCTCTAGCGGCCAGCGCTCCGGGCAGTGCGGGAGAAGGCACCTACCCGCTGCGGTCGAATGTCGCCGGCGAACATCGGGCCAAACCTGTTCCACCACATGCGCACCGTCTCGTGACAAACGTCGATACCACGCTCGAACAGCAGGTCCTCGACGTTGCGCAGCGACAGCGGAAATCGGACGTACATCATGACCACGAGCCGGATCACCTCCGCCGACGAATTAAAACGGCGGTACGGGCTAGGCGGCAGTGCCCTCGATTTTCGGCTCATACACCGACGGTATCATCCCCCCTCCCCGCCTGCCACGTTGGTCTGACAAAGCCTCTGCACAATGTACCACGGCACCCAGCTTCTCGGCGAGCGTGGCAGTCGAGGAATGGCACTTGCGCCGTTTGATCTTCGTGCCGGCGTCGTATCCTTGAGGTCCGCCAGCCTTAATTCTCAGGAGGGGTGCCGCTTACTGTCTCGACCTTAAAGTGCTGGATCGAACTCGATGCATATAGGGGCGCCCCGCAGTGCGCCCCTACCGTGCAGTTAGTGAGAACGTTCCGGGTCAGAAATTGCCGAACGTTTCCAGACCGGCTGACGAACCGGGCAAACTGTAAACGAAATAGTCCCGATTGGTCGCATCGTCATGGTAAATACCGTCATACTCAAGCGAGCGAATGCCCGCGCCCGTGTCGCTGGTGATCGTCACGACCGTACCACCCGCCAGATCAAGCGCCTTATTGCGACCGAATGTGATCGTGCCGTTTTCGTTGCTATCGAAGATCTGCACGTCCGTCAGTAGGACGTCTTCTGACGAGAAGTCGATTATGCGGTCCCGGCCCGCGCCGTCCGCGGCCCTGAACACGAACACGTCGCCTCCGTTGCCGCCCCTCATCGTGTCGTTACCGGCGCCACCGATTAGGATGTCAGACCCGCCGTTGCCCCTCAGATCGTCGTTCCCGGCAAGTCCGGTCAGCAAGTCGGCGTTGTCGGCGCCGAGCAGCGCGTTCCCACCGCTTGTACCGACGACGGGGTTGATCGCCAACAGTGCCTGACCACCAGGCGACCCGATCTCCGCGGTATCGCCGGGCGCTGTATAGGCGCCGTTGACACCAATTGAACTGATCTGCGTCAGCGTGACGTTGTCTTTAAATGAGTTGTTGTCGAACGTGGCGTTGTTGACGGACTGTCCGAACGATACTGTCGCACGCAGTCGATTGTTTGCGTCGTACAGGTTGAGCGCGTCGCCACCAGTGCTAAGGCCGACGCCCGACCCGCTGTAGCTGCCGAACTGAAGGCCCTCAGGAGCGAAGCCGCCGAACCAGGTGTCGATGAATGCGCGAGACGCAGTCGCCAAATCGTTCGTCTCTAGGAAAATGACTGACTCGCCTGCTGCGACTGATCCAATCCCGTTCAGCGCCACCGCGGCGATGGGTGACTGCGAACTGTCGTCCACCTTCCAGCCGCTGATGTCGATTGCGAAGGAAGCGGTGTTTGTGACCTCGAACCAGTCCGCGCCGACCGGGCCGTTGCCGCTGGACCATGGGGCGACCTCGGTGATGATAAGCTTGCCGGCACTGCCGGGGGAGCCAATCTCAGCAGGATCGCCGGCGGCCACGAATGCGCCATTGACGCCGACCTCGCTGAGGGTCGCGGCGACGGGCAGGGGCAGCGTCGTCCCATTCAGCCCGGCGTTGTTGTCGAAGCTCTGGTAAGGCGACGTGGCATCGGAGGCGCCAAAGGATATTCCCGCCAGCCGGTTGCCCTGCGCGTCGAAGATGTTGAGTGCATCTCCACCGGTGCTCAGACCGATGCCGCTGCCGGAATAATAGCCGACCTGCAGCCCCGCGGGCACGTTGCCGCTGAACCATGTGGCGACGAAGGCGGCGGCGGTCTGCGCGGTCCCTTCGACATAGATCACCGATTCGCCGGCGGCGATTTTTGCGACGCCGTTCAGCGCCACAGCACTGGCCGTGCTGTTCGAGTTATCGTCGACCTTCCAGCCGGTGACCGCAACCGCGCTCGTTCCGGCATTCGTCACCTCGAACCAGTCGGCACCATAAGGTGCGTTGCCGCTGGCCCATGGCGCCACTTCCGAGATAAAAAGGCTTGCCGGTCCGCCCTCATTGGCAACATCGATGACCGCGATCGTGAACGCCGTGCTTACGTCGGGCATAGCACCGACCGTCGGATCGTCGACGGTCACGATCACAGAATAGCTAGCCTTCGTTTCGTAATCGAGTGCGGTGCCTGCCTTGAGATAGAGGCCCGTTGCGTCAACTTCGAAGACCGCGGCATCGGCCCCGGTAACCGCCAGCGCATTTGCGCCCAGTCCGTCATCGATAACACTAACGTCCGCGACCTTGATGCGTGGCGCCGTGACGGCATTTTCGGCGATCGCCGCGACCGAATTTCCGAGCGCAAGCGCGGTCGGCGCGCTGTTCGTCGCCTTGCTTGACGCATAGACCCATAGCTGAGGATGGTTGATGTCGCCGCCGCCATTCTCGCTGACAACGTAGATGAGGCCGCTACTGTCGACCGTCAGGCCTTCGTGCTGCTGATCGGCAAGGCTGAGCGGATTGCCCGCGTCTAAGGCAAGTTGAAGCGTACTCAAGACGTTGCCGTTGCGATCAACTTCTACGATTCTGCCCTGCTCCTGGCTAAGTACCAGTAGATGGTCCTGATCGGCCTGACCGATGCCGCTCGGTCGGTTGGACAGCGCGAACACGTCGGCGAAATCGCTTAGGTCAGCATTCGCGGGATCGAACAGATCGGCACTGTTTTGGGTTGTTGCCGACCCGTTGCTGGCGAGATTAGTGGCGAAATCGATCGTCGTCTGGAAGATGCCCTCGGGGCTGATCTCCTTTACAAAAATAAAGCCCTCTGTGATCGGATCGTAAGTCAGCCCTTCCAGCCCGGTGTTGTTGACGAAAGTGCCAAGGTTGGCGATCTGGGCTTCGGTGCGCTCCAGTGTTCCGCCAGCCTCATAAGTGAATTTGACCGCGTTACGGTCGCGCTCCTCGGTCATCACGAACTGGCCGTCACCAATATAGGTGATGCCTTCGGGATCGTAGAAGGCGGTGCCCTGCGGACTGCTGCCCGTCGACAACGTCATCGTGCTGATCAGCTGGCCGGTTTTGCTGACTTCGGTCACAGATCGGCCGCCGTCACCCACGATAAACAGCGTGTCAGTGTCCCAATTGTAAGCAACGCCCGACGCTTCCTGCCCGAGCAGATTGCCGGCCGGCGCAGCAGTACGGGTGGGCTCCGGCAAGTCGTAGCGGCCGACGCGAACGTAGTTGGACAGGTCCACAAAAATCTCCCCAGGTAGCTCTGACGACCCTAGCCAATGTGACCGAGCCGCAGAATGCGGTCGCACTGTGAATCAGCAGGCTTTGCAGATCCGCCGTGAGCGACCTCAAACTAGAAAGACTTGTTAACCATCGATTGTGACAAACTGCCGACGCATCTGTGAGGTTGCATCGTCCCGCGAGTAACATTAGTTTCGCATACGCGCCCCACGTAGGTTCCACCTGCGTCACCCAAGCAGGCATTTTCGATCGCCTTGGCTTCGTCAGCAGCGCCAAATGCTTGAAAAATGGAACCATGACGAACTGAACCACCCCAGGTTTGCAGGGGACCTGCAACTGGCAAGAAAGGAAAGTCATGATGCGTAACGATCAGGACAATCTAGGGGGCATATGATTTTCGTTGCCCTCTTGCTTGCAACTCACACCGCGAACCCGCCCCGTCTTGACGGAGGACTGCGGCCACCCGCCAACGCCGCGGTTCGCGCTGCCGAACAGAGAAACAAACTGCAGTTTGCCGTTATCATCCGCATCTGTCGGGAGGCTCTGCGCAGCGGCGACCTGGAGGGGCATGTAAAAAGTTATGCTGATCGGAACGGGCTCTCCACCTATGGACGGCTGACGCTCACGATGGACTGCAACCTCTATAAGCAGGGTTTGCAGGACGGCACCCACCCTGTTCGTTAACGCAGTCGCCGATGACGGTTTACAAGGCGATTACCCGCATGACCGCGTCGCGATCTTCATCGGCGAGGGCTGCCGTCGTAAACGCCGGCGTGTCAGGCCCCTGGTCACCTGCAGCCCGCGCACGCCGTAACTGAAGTAGCAGGATTTTCCGTTTGTCGGCACATGCCGCTAACGCATCCCTAGCCAGTGTCGGCGCGGGACGGCCGCCGAGAACAGCGACTTGCGCGTAGCGGTCCAGGCAGTCGTGCCAGTCGTCGCGTTCCGCTGAAGGGTGCTGTCAGTCTAACGCGAACCGCTCTCCACACGATGCAGGTGGGACTTTGAGCACAGCCGCTTAGCTCGCCAGGACCTGCCACTCCGCCAGGGCGGCTGAGCGTCGTTCCTTGTAGGTTTGGCGGTCGACGAGGTGGCGTTCGAGATTAAAGTGATTGTGGACATTGGCATGGACCGCGGCGAACTTTTGTAGGGTCTTCATTCGCCTGAAACGCAGCATTGCGCGATCCCTTCGTCGGAATGACAGGTGGCTGTTTTCAACCCGGTTATTGGCCCGGCGTCCAACCTCCTGCTTAGCGGTATTGCCCAGTTCCTTCATCGCCGCACCGTACGAGCGCAGTCCGTCGGTGGTAATCGTCTCGGGCCTACCATGACGCTTCAGCGCCTTCTTCATGAAGGTGAGCGCTGCCCCCTTGTCCCTGGTTTTGGTAATGTAGCTCCTGAACTGGCCCCCGTTTCACCCGGACAGGTTTGAGCCTAATACGGAGGCTTAGGGATAGCCCCTGAGCATAGGCTTATGTCCTTGTCTGAGATCATCACCGATGGCGGTCGGCGCCGTCACTGGAGCGCCGCGGAGAAGCTGAGGATCGTCGAGGAAACACTCGACGGTCGCGAGAGCATTTCGATTGTCGCCCGCCGCAACGGCGTCGCACCCAATCTTTTGTACCGCTGGCGGCGGCTTATGCTCGAAGGTGGGTGTGTCGCGGTCACAGGTGACGATGACGTGACCAGCAACCGCGAAGTGCGTGAGATGGAGAGCCGCATTCGTGAGCTTGAGCGCCAGCTCGGCCGGAAGACGCTGGAGGTCGAAATCCTCAAGGAAGCGCTCGACCGTTCGCGCCCAAAAAAAGCGACCTTGCTCATGCGCTCGCCGCTGCCGGAAAATTTCCGGTGAGCTTGGTGGCGAGCACGATCGGCGTAGCACGATCAACGGTATATGGACGCGTCGCTGGAAGCATCACGACGCGCGGCCGCTATACCAAGGCTGACGACGCGCAACTGCTGCCGCTCATTCAGCAAATCGCCGCGCAGCGGCCAACATATGGCTACCGCCGCATCGCGGCGGTCCTCAACCGTCAGCTCCGCGCGGAAGGAGCTGACCCGGCCAACCACAAGCGCATTTACCGGATCATGGCGTAAACCACCTGCTGCTGGCACGACGCTACACCGAGCGGCCCGACTACGGCCACGACGGCGTTGTCGTGGCCATACGTTCAAACCTGCGCTGGTGCTCGGACGGCCTCGAGTTCACGTGCTGGAACGGTGAGATCATCCGAGCCGCCTTCATCATCGATGCGCACGACCGCGAGGTGATCGCCTGGCGCGCGGCCGCCAACGCCGGCATCACCGGTTCCGATGTGCGAGACATCATGCTGGAAGCCGTAGAGACTCGCTTCGGCGGACCGCGCGCAATGTCGATGGTCGAGATGCTGACCGACAACGGCTCGGCTTATACCGCCCGCGAGACCCGGATCTTTGCGCGGCAGCTAGGCTTGAAGCCGTGCTTCACACCGGTCCGCAGTCCTTAGTCCAACGGCATCTCCGAGGCATTCGTACACACCCTCAAACGAGATTACGTCCGCGTCTCACCATTGCCAGATGCACATACCGCGTTGACATCATTCGCTGGCTGGATCGAAGACTACAACGAACACCACCCGCACTCGGGTCTCAAAACGCGTTCGCCGCGCGAGCATCGCGCAATGGGTTCAACCGCTTGAACCTGTCCGGCGAAATAGGGGCAAGATCACTCTCGAGGATCTCGCCCTCATGATCGACCGCCCGCCAGAGGTAGACCATCTCGCCGTTCAGCCTCACGTACATCTCGTCGAGGTGCCAGCGCCAGTGGCGAAAGACCCGCATCGCGCTTACCCGCTGACGGCGGATGTCGCCGGCGTTAACGGGCCGAACTTGTTCCACCACATCCGCACCGTCTCGTGACAGACGTCGATGCCGCGCTCGAACAGCAAGTCCTCGACGTTGCGAAGCGAAAGCGGAAATCGGACGTACATCATGACCACGAGCCGGATCACCTCCGGCGACGAGTTGAAACGGCGGAACGGGCTAGGCGGCAGTGCCCTCGATTTTCGGCTCATCCACCGCTGGTATCATCCCCACGCCCCGCCTGCCATGTTGGTCTGACAACGCCAAAATTGGCGCTTGCTCTCATGTAACCGGCGTGTCGTAATTCCTGCCTTCTTTGAAGGCATTATGAATGACCGTTATCCGCATCGCTGAGCCGTACGACCTGTCGCGTCTGATGACATTCGATCCTTTCCCCGGCGACCGCATTGCCGAGATCGTTGAAAGGCGGATGCTGGTTGCAGAGGTTGAGAACGTCGTTGTCGGCTATGTGGCTTGGCAGCGCGGAGGTTGTGTCGGCAAGGATTACGTCAACAAGCTGGTAGTCGATGATGCGTACCGCCGAAGCGGTATCGCGCAGCTTTTGATCGGCGCACTCAACACGGTGCTGACCGGCCGGGTGTTCATTTCGACCGGCGCGCTTAACGGCGCTGCTATAACGCTCCTAAGGCGGACAGGCTGGGTGGCAGCAGGCGAAATTTGTGGCCTGCTCCCGCTAAACGAACCGACGGTTTTCTTTTACCGAGACCTATGGCCGGAATCGATCAGCGAGAGCTAATCAACCGTACCCGGTAAGCCGGAGTGGGAATGGCGCCACGGCGGTTAACTGGCTCGCGCGGCTACACGATGATGCAGCCTACGCTTCGTCGCTAGAGATTGGCTTGCCCGACGCGATTTGAACCGGCTTGCCTATCACGGGGCGGCCGGGTGGCCAGCGCCGCGCGATGCACCGAGTTTTCACTACCCTGGCAATGGTGACCGCGTCCCCTTGGTTGCCGCCGAGTATGTGATACGCCTTCGCATCCTCGCCAACATAGAAGCCGACATGGCCACCGCCCGGTCGTTCGAACACCATGATCGCCCCAGGCGCCAAACGCTCCGGCCGAAGGGCTTGCCCCCATGTCGACCACGACGTTGCCCGAACGGCGACTGAGGGCGGCTCGATACCGTCCTCCTGCAGGCAATATGCGACGAACACGCCGCACCACGGAACGCTGTCGGCGTTGTAGATAATGCCCAGTACCTTCGTACCGAGCCGCTTCGCCCAACCCAGGATCGTCGCACTGTTCGCAGATCCCGCTGCTTCCTTCGTGCCGAGCTTTGCTTTTGCCGCTGTCAGCCACTTGGGCTCAGTCGCCACGATACTTGGCCCCTGGTCCGGCCGCGCCCTGGAGCGGCGGCAACGGAGTCGCGGGGCGGCCAAGCAGCTGGTCGCCCCCTTCTGCCCTACTGATAACCGCCTTCGTTCTCGCGCTCTTCGGCTGCGTCCTTCTGCACCTTTTCCATTTCCGCAGCCTTTTCGCTCTCGGTTGGGTCGTCGGTTTTCGGTTCGTCGGTCATTGGTCGTCTCCTCGCCGCTTCAACGCGCGGCGCAGCTTTCGGGCTCAGCGGATCGTTATCGGCCTCGTGCCGCAGAAGGTGCGGAACGCTATACGGAGACGAAGATGCGATTCGTTCAGATCGAAATGCTGCCTACAGGCAAAGCGATGGTGGACATCGACAAGCTGACCCACGCGGTGCCCGAAGGTAACGGGTCGTGCCTATTTCCCGGGGCGCAGCACATCGACGTGCCGCACTCGCTTGCCGAGCTTGAGAACGTCCTGGCCGGTCGTGAACGAACCGACGACGGGGAGAACAGCACGGCGGGGTTCGGCGTCCGGTAAAGCCGGTCAGCGATAAGCGCCCCGCGTGTCCGTGTGAATGAAGCTGGCGGGGCGCTGAGGATACTCTGCACTGGAAGCGAAGCCCTCTCAGTCCATTTACCTCTGCCGTCTTAACGGGGGGTAAAGCGTCCCGCCCGCGCCGTGTGACACCGAAGATGCCGCGGGTGGGACGCCGAGCATCTACCGTCTTGGTCCGGCGAGCTCTGCTCGAAACTTCACAGAGAAGCGGGCGGCTTACAAGTGTTAGGAACGGCGAAAGTACCGAATAGGGACAAACCCACAGGCAGCGTTCGCGTGCTTCGCTGTTGGGCTATCGGAAGCGATCACAGTTAAGTTGTCCCGTTTACCTGCCGCGGGCGTAGATGCTTCCCGTTACGTCGCTGTCGGCGGTCCCAACCGGCTGACGGCAACGGCCCAATCGGACACCGCGCGGTTCGCGGTTTTGCCCGTGATGCTCCACACCTTCCCTGCAAACTCGCCCGTTGCTTTCCAGACGCCCGGCTCCGCCTGCTCGACGTGGACCTCCACGTGCTGATTCCGCACTGACACTCGCCGTTTCATGATAGGCAGCCTACCGTCCGGGAACGCGGTCGCAAGGGCCATGCGGCGTTATATACACTCGCCCATGCGATAGCGCTGCCAATAGCTGTCCCACCGGACCGCAGCACCGGCAGCGAGCACCGCGCAAGAGAGCGAGCGTCCGTCCGCCAAGGTGCAGCGGGCAACGACGCGCGCATAACTTTTGCCCATCGGTTGGCAGCGCATCGTACGGTTGAGCGTCAAGCGTTCAACGATCACCCGGCTACGTTCTGCGCTGGCGTTCGAACAGGTATAGCCTGCCCGGTGGATGCGGCACGGCTCCGCGCTCTCGAAGTCCGGCGCCTGGACGCCGGCTATGCGAACCTTGATCCCGTTCGAACACCACGGCGGGCCGTCGCCATCATGGACGCGGGTTACAGTGCAAGCGAACGGCGGCGCGAGTGCGGCGGCTAAAAGCGGTAATAGCACCATTTGCTACAGCGCCATCCAGTCGCTTTCGGCATCGTCTACCGCGACAAACGCATCCCCGTCCGCCTGCTGCTTGCGAAGGTGGGCGCGAACAGCCTTCGGATCACCGTTCTTCGGGAAAGTCCGATCGGCCCGAGCCGCGTCCGCGATGCCGTCGATCCAATCCCCGCGGTCGCGCTGCGTCAGTAGCCATCGTCCGAACGTGATCGTCTGCTCCGGCTGCTCGTTGTCTTGCTCGGTCATGGTCAGGCTCCTCGAATCGTCGAGCCGTGCATCGCACCTGTTCGATGTTCCCGCAATGTTCTTGCGAATCGGCTAGCGGTGCGCGTACCTAGGCCAACGCCGCCCCGCGGTGATTCGACACTGCTGGAGAACGAAAATGCAGCACGATCTGCAACTGCGGGCGGCTGCCCGCGCCATTTACGAGAACGTCTACCCGACGGAGGAACGGGCTCCCGTCAGTTTCGACCAGGCGGAACGCTTCGGCACCGTGCATTACCGGCAGGCGGTCGGTGCAGCCCAGGAAGCGCGATCCGTGCTGGCGGTTCGTCATGAGCAACTTCTACTCGCTGCGATCTTCTGATGGGCACGCTCAAGCTGTTCCGGTCAGCCCCACGCCCCGCGCCGTCCGAATTGACGCTCCATGAAATTCCGTTCGAGCTGGTGCCACGCGAGGTGCCGTTCTTCCTGTGCGACACCCCGGCTGGCTTCCCGTCGCCAGCGCAGGACGACATGCAGGAGCCGATCGACCTGGGCGCCTGGCTCGTCGAGCACCCGGCCGCGAGCTACATTATGCGCGTCGATGGGCGATCCATGTCCGGCGCCGGGATCAACGACGGCGACCTAATTGTCGTGAACCGTGCCAAGAAACCGCGGGCGGGCGCGATCGTAGTGGCGCTGGTGCACGGCGACCGGACGCTGAAGCGTCTTAACTGGGTCGATGGTCGGCATTGGCTCGTGCCGGAGGCGGAGGGGTTCGCGGACATCCTCGTCGATGAGCATGTCGAAATCTGGGGCGTGGTAGTCGGCGTCGCGCGCAAAATGGCATGAGCGCGCCGATCGCGCTGATCGACTGCAACAACTATTATGTGAGCTGCGAGCGTGCCTTTGACGCCAGCCTCGTCGGCGTGCCGGTCATTGTCCTGTCAAACAACGACGGGTGCGCCATCGCCCGATCCGCGGAAGCGAAAGCACTCGGGATCAAGATGGGCGACCCGATTCATCACCTGCGCGACAAGGTGCGCGAGCACGGCATTCAGGTTCGGTCGTCGAACTATGCCCTGTATGGCGACATGCAGCGCCGGGTAATCGCAGCCTGTGAACCGTTCGCCCGGGACGTCGAGATATACTCGATTGACGAGACGTTCATTGACCTGGCCGGTTTCGAGCGGCGGGATCTCGTTGCGCACGCACATGCGATGCGGGCCCAGGTTCAGCACTGGACGACCATCCCGACCTGCGTCGGCATCGCGGACACAAAGACGCTGGCGAAACTGGCGAATGCCGCCGCCAAGAAGGACCCGCGGTTCGGCGGCGTAGCCGATCTGCGTGACGACGAGACGCGCCGGGACGTGATGCACGCGTTCGCGGTCGGCGACGTTTGGGGCGTTGGCAGCGCGACGGCGCGGAAGCTCATCGATCTCGGCATCCATACCGCAGGCGAGCTGCGCGAGATGCCGATGAAGCAGGCACGTGCCGTCGGGACCGTCGTCCTCGAGCGGCTGGTCGCTGAACTGCGCGGCGTGCCGTCCAACGCCGTCGAGTCGGTCGAGCCGCGCCGGAAGGGCATGGCGGTGACGCGGTCGTTCGGTACCCCAGTTTGCGACTTCGAACGAATGATGGGGGCGCTATCGCAATACGCGTTGCGTGCTGGCGAAAAGCTTAGGTCGCACGGGCTTGTCGCCGCTCGTCTGACCGCATTCTTCCATACCAACAAAAACAAGCCGGACCGACCGCAGTACGGTGGGTCGCGGATGGTGACGCTCCACCCCATGACGAACGACAGCCTGGAGCTGATCGCAGCCGCTAGGCGCGGCGCAGAGAAGGCGTGGCGTGATGGATACGCTTATACCAAGGCCGGCATCATGCTTGACGACCTGGTGCCCGAGGACGAGCGGCCGCGGACGCTGTTCGAAGCCGATACCACGAAACGCGATCGGCTGATGGGGGCGCTGGATTCGATCAACGGCCGGTTCGGCACGTGGACGGCGGTGACCGCGTCGCAGGGGTTCAAGCGGGAGTGGAAAGCGCGGTCGGAAATGCGGTCGCCGGCGTGGACGACGGACATCGCGGGAGTGCCGACGGTTCGAGCATGATAAGAATTAACGACGGTCTCCGAAGGCGGTTCATCCCAACCTTAGCCTTCCGCAAGCTGCATCTCATCCGTGCTCGCCGATACCGGAATCGAAATCGTGCAATGAACGCCATCGGGCTCGAACACGTACGTAGTCTTTGCGCTCAGCTGATACGGTAGCGCCTTCTCGATCAACTCCCGGCCCTGGCCGGAGCCGCGCGGCGCTGATCCGGTGGGCGGCATCTGGACGCCACGTTCCCGCCAATCGATGTGCAGCCATGGCTTCCGGCCTTCACCGAATTGCTTAATCGACCATGTGACGTCCAGATGCCCGCCCGACTGCCCCAACGCGCCATATTTAACGGCATTTGTCGCCAGCTCATGCAGTCCCATGGCGAGTGTCTGTACCGTAGATGAGCGCAGGCGTATGCCGGCAAGACCACGGAGCGTCACGCGTTCGGCTGTGCCGTTCACGGCGGCAAGCTCGGCCTCGATAAGTTCGTCAAAGGTCACCCGGTCAAGGTCGTTCAGCCGGGAAAGCAGGCCCTGGACCCGCGACAACGCCTCGATACGGTCGCGAAAGCGGCTGCGGAAATCCGGAATATCGGCGCTTGCGCGCGCAGTTTTGTCGCTGATCGAGCGCACAACGCCGATGAGATTCCGGGTGCGATGCTGAAGTTCGGCGACGAGCACCTGCTGGCGCTCTTGCAGCTCTCGCAAAGCGTGAACGTCGGTCGAAGTGCCGAGCCATTCGATGATCTCGCCCGAACTGCCGCGCAAGGGCGTCGCGCGGTTCTGGAACCAGCGGTATTGATCGCCAGCGACGTTGCAGATGCGATACTCAACGTTATAGCCACCATCTTCCATAGAGTGGCTCCAAGCGTCGAGGGCCGCCTCCCGGTCGTCGGGATGCACGGTTCGAAGCCAGCCACGACCATGACTGTCGGAGCCGGTCTGGCCCGTATAGGCAGCCCATTGCGGGCTGGCCCAAGTCCACTCACCCACGCCCACCGCGCGCCAGACCAACTGCGCAATGCCCTCCATCAGTGTTCTCAGTCGTTCCTCAGTTTCACGCAGCGCTGCTTCGGCACGCTTGCGAGCGTCGATGTCGATGTTCATTCCGACCCACTTCACGAGGCTTCCGTCCGCCCCGAGCACGGGGGCAGCGCGAACATTGGTCCAGCGCCAGCCGCCATCGGGGGCATGGAGGCGGAACTCCGCGTCGACTAGCCCGCGTGCGGCGATAGCCTCGCGCCATTGCTTCTCGGCGTATGCCCGGTCGTGGGGATGGATCGCGTCCAGCCATCCGTAACCAAGCCACTCGTCGACGGTCTGACCAGTATAGACGCGCCAGCTCGGGCTGTCTGCGACGACGACGCCGTTGGCATCGGTTTCCCACTGCGCCTGCGACCAGCTTCCAATCAAAAGGCTGTTTCGCGTCTCGCTGGCCCTTATCACTTCCCGGTCTCGTGCGCGTTCTTCGACCAAGTGCAGACGGTCGATGACCGGCCCGAGGATCATGGCATAGGTCCGCAGAAACTCGATCTCGTCGTCACCGAAATCCCGCGGCTTTGTATCGTCGATCTGGAGCACGCCGTAAGGACGCTGGCCTGGAACAAAGATCGGTACATTGACGAGCGCGACGACGCCGGCTTGCTTCATGAAGGGCGGAACGTCGAACCTGTCGTCCTTGGCGATGTCTTGCGTGACGACCGGTTTGGCTGCCTTGATGGCGTATGTCTCGGACGAGCGCTCGCCCATCTGAAGGCGAACCGTACCTACCACGCCTGGAGCCCAGCCAACGCCTGCTCGGACGAGCAGCTCCTGCCGACCTTCCTGTATCTCAAGGACCTTTGCGCGGCCCGTCCCGGTCGCCTCGCCGACAAGCCGACATGCTTCCATGAGCACCGCGTCAAGGTCCTCGGAATGGATCGCGAATTCGCCAAAAGTCGCCAACGCCTGCTGGCGTTTCATCATTTCTTCTAGCTCGAGCACTCTGCTCTCCGATCCGCCGCGCCGCTAGTTCAAGTTAAACCGCTTCTTCTCGCCGGTCGAGGAAGGAACACGTGCTTGGCGGGTTTGGACCCGTTGGCAAACGGACGCTGCTGTGGGAAGCGTGCTCCAACAAAGGCGTCGACGGCGCAGGCGACCCGACGCCAGTCATGAGGAGGCGCCGTCTTGCGGAGGATTTTGAAAAGCCGCTCACCGACGTGCCGTACGTCGCCATCGCCGAAATCAGCGACGATCGCTGCAGCCTCTGCCAGACTTCGCGCTCCGACAATGGCGCTGGATCAGGCATTCGTGCTGCCTCCTCGCGTAGGGAACACCGGTCCGCGCACCGTCATCTGTTCCGCAGGATATGGTCGCTGCAGCGCAACCACGTCGTCATAACTACCGGTCAACCACCGTTCGTGATCATTAGGGTGCAGAACCGTGATCATCGCTTTGGGATGGATCGGCGCGACCAACTCGTTCGGATCGCACGTCACCATGGCGAACCAGCGCTGGGCACCTAACTGCTGCCAAACGCCGGCCACAGCGAACACATCCTGGTCGATGACATCGAACCACATTTCACCTTTGATCGGCCGCCCCTCGCCCACCTTGAAGCTCTCCGGGGTCCATTCGCAGAATTCGGTCAGTGGTATCAGGCACCGTCCCTCGGGGTTCTCAAGCCGCGGCCGCCAGCGCTTCAGGTCGCGGACGTTCGTGATCGGGTACGAAGCGCCTTTGCCGAGCAAGTCCCAGCTCATCACGTCGAGCCCGGTCGCGTCAGCTTGGCGACGGATCACATAAGCCCGGCTGCGTGGTGCTAGCTCGACGGGGTTGAAGCGGTTGTCCATTGGCTTGTCGGTGAGCCAGCCGCCGCCGAAGCGCTCAATCAGCGTCTCGGGCTCGCTTCGGTTGCGCGCGCGGTTGCACATCAGACGAAGCTCGCGACAAAAGAGACGAAGGTTGCGGTCATCAACAGGGCGGCACCGATCATTTCAAGTCGCCACCAGATTGTCACCGGTCGAGGACGCGGGTTGCGCATCATGCCTTGGCGTCAGATGCTTGGTCCATTCGTAGAGGTTAACCCCTGCCGACCGAATTGCGCAACTCAATCCCTGGATTTGTCGCTTTGATCCGTTAGCCGACCTTGCCGGCTCCATCGCGCTATCAAGGCCCGAACAAGCCCCCCTTCGTGTAGATACACGTGAAGCCATCGCGCGGATCGTTCACGCCCCGTGTTCTCGTATCGCCTACCAATCGCGAACAACCACGCAGTCGCAGCTACAAGGGTCGCCAGCATACCCCCCGATATAATCAAGTCGGAGGCGCTGAACGGCATAGGGGTTAGGCCTATGACTTTCCTACGTCCGCGCAAGCGCATAGTGTTTTGCCATGGACGAGCTGACCACCACGATCGTTGGGATCGACTTCCCGAACCCTGATAAGAGCAAGTCGAACAGGCGTATGGAAATCATGCTCTGCGCGCCAGGTGATCCGGTTGAGCTACGCCCCGAGCCGAAGAACGAACACGACGGAAATGCGATCGCCGTATGGTCCGAACGCGGAATCCAGATGGGCTACGTCAGCGCCGAGCGCGCGCCGCTTATCGGGAAGCGGATGCAGGGAGACGAGGTGGTCGCGGTGTTCCAGGGGCTTGTGCACACCGGGGCCTATATACGGATCCGGTTCGGAGGTGGGCTGCCTACCCTACCCACCGCACCAACGGAGCCGCAGCGCGCGCCGCCTGCCCCGCGGTCAATGCGCGCCGGAGGGAGACCGGTGTTCGATCCGCACGCATTTTATCCCGATGAGGAAGGACCAGAATGGGGGGCGTGATCGAAAGGTTGGGACTCCCACCCTTGCGCGCAGCGGTCGAGGTCAACGGAGCAGACGAAGCCGGCGCATTTTTATCGTCGCCCGCCTGATACTCGACCTAGCTGGCGCGGCATATTCGCGGGAATTCTGTCCGTCGAAGGTTTTGTCTGAATTGCCGGAAGCAGCATACGGCTGGCTTTGAAGTGCGGTACGCGATACGATGCATACACAGTCTGTGCGCTAGCGCCGGCCTGCAGTCCCATTCTTACCCTACGGGACCTAACAGAGAATACACCGAAGCCCCTGAGCTCAATGCGGTCGCCAGCTAACAATCCTTTAGCAATGCAACGGAAAACGCTGCGCACGCATTGTTCGACCTGCTCAGGCCTAAGCGATGGATTTTTATCCACAATGTGTCGGATCAACTCTTTCCGTATCATGATAATCGAAGATACTGCTTCAACATGTTAAAGAAGTCAAAACCCGCACAGCCGCGCCGGATAAGTCAGGGTAGCGTCCACACCCCCGAAGAGCTACGCGACCTTCTGCTCGAAGTGATCGTCGGCGCGGCTGGTGGTGATGAAGCGAAATGGCGAAAGGCGCTCGGCGAGGTCGAAAAGCTCTCGATCGCCTTCAACGCCAGTCGAACTGGGCAGTGCATCCGACAGGAACGAAGACGCAGAAGGCGGTGATCGTGAAGGCGGTCGACCTGGTGCGCGGGCAGGGTGCAGTCAGTCTAATGCGAACCGCTCTCCACACGATGCAGGTCGGGCTTTGAGCACAGCCGCTTAGCTCGCCAGGACCTGCCACTCCGCCAGGGCGCGTGAGCGTCGTTGCTTGTAGGTTTGACGGTCGACGAGGTGGCGTCCGGGATTAAAGTGATTGTGGACATTGGCATGAACCGAAGCGAACTTCTGCAGAGTCTTCATTCACCTGAAACGCAGCATAGCGCGCTCCCGTCGTCGGAACGACAGGTGCCTGTTCTCAACACGGTTGTTGGCCCAGCGTCCGACCTCCTGTTTATCAGTATTGTCCAGCTCCTTCATCGCGGCACTGAGCTGCCCCCTTCTGAGTGGTCCATCGACTATAAGGGTCTGGATCAAGGAAGGGACGACGAATGCCTGCGAAGAAGCACAAGCCCGAAGAGATCATCGGGAAGCTGCGTGAAGTTGAAATCGTGTTGGGCCAGGGCGGGACGACCGCCGAGGCATGCCGGCGGATCGCGGTCAGCGAGCAGACCTACTACCGTTGGCGCAAAGAA
>NZ_JAXOJJ010000015.1:0-22482 GCF_036663615.1 Sphingomonas rhamnosi | reverse complement strand
CGCGACACCACCATTGCCGGCCTCCGGCTCCGCTTCGCTCCACCTACGCCCGGCAATGGCGGCGGAGACAACAATGCACTAACTATCTATCCGGACCACCCGGTGGGGGCTGCCCAGCGTCAGCATGGCAACAATCGGGGTACACATGTTGCACCTTGCGATCCTCGCCGTTGCGACGGCTTCGAGCGAGCAGCCGACTGGTACGATTGCTTGGATCGTTAGGCGCAAGTCACAACTCTCGGGGGTCGTCCGGCGCCAATCTTGGCTATGGACGCGTTAGCGGTATGTCCCGATCAAGCCGGCTAACCTTAGTATGTCAGACTTTTGATGTACCTTTAATATTAACATTATTCCAGATACATCGATAGACTTGCTCGACGCTCAGACTCAGTGCTATTACCATGTGCAGAGTTCTTGTACGAGCAAGCTCAAGGAAACAATCGTTCGGGGACGGCCGACGTCGCTTTGATCTGACCAAGCGTAGACGATCACCAATGTCGCACAATGACGAGCTTTCGGCAACGAAGGGCCTTCGATAATGCCAGATAGCGCCTCTCCATACGGGGGATAGACTATGTCCTTTACCAAAGAACAAGTTGCTGTCGAAATTGGCAAATTCTTTGATCGTATCCAGGCCGCGGTCGTTGACCAGGCGACGAGCAAGACACTGCCGCTGATCGGCGCCGCAAGTGCGCTGCCGGGTGCCGACGCCATCACCGCGGCATTCGAAACTCTGAAGGGACAACTGATTGACGCGATCATAGCGTCGCTACCGTCGGCCGACTCGGCTCAGGCGGTCGTTGATGCGATCAACGCGGTAGACCCCGGTGCGATCGTCGCGACTAAGACTGGCGATGGCGGCATTGAGATCAGGGTACTGGAGACCAAAACCATCGAAACCGGCGAGGGGGCAATCGACACCGGCGACCTTGGGTTTCTGGAGCTCGCGGTCTCCACCGGCGCTACGATCAAGGCGGTACTCGACACGACGATCGCCATCTCACCGGACGGTGACCTGACGCTCAAGGATCAGGCTGCGCCCGAACTGGCGGTCGACGTCACCGCCGACCTGTCGCTCACCGATTTCGTGACCGATCTCGGGGTGGTCCATGTGAGGCTGAGCGACGCCGATCCGCTGGTCCCCGAACTTGCAGCGCATTTCGACCTCGATCTCGACAACGGCGCGGGCGGGACGATCACCGTCGATCCCACACTGACCGCGAGCGCGAAGCTGGACCTGAACTTCGAATCGACAAAGGGGTCGCTGCCGATCCAGCTGCTTCCCGATATCGACGGCCATCTGGTCATCGACTATCCGATTTCCGACGATCCCACGGCGGCCCCGACCGTCTCGGTCGATCATATCACCGTCGACCTGAAATCGTATCTCGGCATCGTCGGCGAGACGGCGCAGGAGGTTGGCGACCTGTTCAACGCGGGCGCCCTGAGCAAGATCGTTGACATCGCCACAGCGCCGATCCCAGTGCTCGACGACATCGCCCACGTCATTCCCGGGCTTTTGCATCAGTTCGACCAAGTTGGATCGATCAGCGGTGGCAGCGATAACAAGGTGTCTCTCGGCGATCTCGTCGTCGGCATGCAGCCCGACGAGAAACAGCTCATCGGCCCATTCTATCAGCTGCTCGCCATCATAAACATCTTGCGCAAGATCGACTCGGTCAGCGATGTCGGCACAATCGATTTCGGCGGCGGCACGCGCGCGGCCGACGGCACGCTAACGTCCACCGCCGATCCCACGGTGATCGCCGACAGCCTGAAGGCAGCGCTGAAGGACAAGGTGCCAGGCGAAATCTTCGACTATCTCACCAACCTGATCGACAGCGATCCCGAACCGTTCGTGGCCGACGGGATGTCGGCGCTGGCGGTTGGCCCTAGCAGAGGCTTCTCCTTCGGCCTCCTGGACAATCCGGCGAGCGTCCTAACGCTTCTCTTCTCTCCCGCAACTCCCGTCGATCTGGTCAAGTTCGACGTTCCGGCGCTCACGCTGGGCGACGAGTTCCACAAGTTCTTTCCGGTACTGGGTCCGCTCGGCTTCGAGCTGGGCGGTCACGTAGGCGCGACGATCGACATCGATGTCGGCTATGATAGCAAGGGGCTGGGAACGGGCCAGATCGAGGATGGCTTCTTTTTCTCGACGCCCGGCGGGTACATCAACTCCCATTTCCCTGAAGAGAAGTTTGCTCCCGCCGGCTCTCTTACGACGGGTCTGTTCGGCGGTGCCGGGCTAGGCTTCGGGTTCGGCGAAGTGACGGTACGCGCGGGCTTCGACTTCGGCTTGTATGCATTTTTGGGAGGGAGGGACGCGGAGGGCAAATTCCGGCCCAGTATCGACCCGATCGGCTGCATCTTCTCCCCGATCGAGGGAACCGCGGGAGTTTCGGTCAAGCTCCACTTCGAAATCGGCTTTGGGCCGTTTAGCGTCACCAAGAACGTGCCGCTGGCGGAGGCAAAGCTCGCCGACTTCAACGTGTTCAAATGCCCGCCGCCGACCGCTGTGCCGACCCCCGACGCGCCCGGGCTGGCAACGATCGAAGGCGCGAACACCTTGCTAAACGTTGGCGAGCGTGCCGATCTGCGCAAGGTGGCGGACCGAGACGACGGCGTGCCCCATCAACTGATCAACGACAACGACCCGCGCACCCCCGACGACGACAGCTTCAACGAAGGTTATATCATTGGGCGCGCTCGCAACACCGACGATGACGGCGTCACGACGGTGGACGGGACGCAGCTCGACATCTTGGCCTTCGGGGTCACCCAGCGAGTGACTGCAAACGGGGTGATCCGCGCCGACTTCACCAACGGCATCGACGAGTTGATCATCCAGTCGGACGTGATGACCCCTGCCGACGTGCATGGCGGCGGCGGCGACGATCTGCTCATCGGCGGCGCGGGAGCCGATATCCTCCACGGCGACGGCGAAGAGGATGTGCTGGAGGGCCACGACGGCAACGACCAGCTGTTTGGCGGCGACATGGCCGACCAATTGTCTGGCGGCAAGGGCGCCGATACGCTCGACGGCGGCGACGGCATCGATACCGTCGACTATTCGCAGGCCAACCGCGACGTGATGGTCGGCGTGACGATCGCGCTGAGCAATACCGCCTTCACTGCTTCAGGGGGCGATGCGACCGGCGACGTCCTGACGAATATCGAGAACGTCGTCGGCACCGATTACAACGACACGATCAACGCCGATGGTGCCGACTTCAAGACCTATCTCGAGGGCGGCGAAGGCGGCGACTATCTCGGCGGCGGGAACGAATCGGATTACCTACAGGGCGGCGCAGGCGGCGACTACATCGACGGCCGCGGCGGTGAGGATGCGACAACCTATGTCTTTTCCTGGGCTGGCGTCGACATCGACCTCAACCGTTACCACCAGATCGGTGGCGACGCGCAGGACGACGTGCTGGTCAATCTGGAGGACATTCAGGGCACCGTCTTCGACGACCGGATGGTGGGAAACGGCCTTAACAATATCTTCGACGCCGGGTCGGGCAATGACACTCTCGATGGCGGCGGCGGCACGGACTCCGTACTAGCGGGCGACGGCGACGATTATGTCTACGGACGTGGCGACGGCGACCTGCTCGACGGCAGCAACGGTCTCAACACACTCAGCTACGAACTGGCGACCGTGTCAGTCAACGTCGATCTCGGCCTTACCGAGAAAGACGATGATTTCAGCAACGCTCCCGACCGGATCGTAATGCGCGTCCAGGCGACTAACGCGTTCCGCGGGATCAGCACCTTCGCGAACTTAACAGGCAGTGCGTTTGCCGACACGCTGAGCGGCGACGTCACTGACAACCATATCCTCGGCGGGGCAGGGGCGGACTCAATCGACGGCTGGGGCGGGTTCGACCATCTGGTGGGCGGTGCCGGTGCTGACACGATCGACGGTGGCACCGGGATTGACTGGGTCGAATATGACGATTCCTTTTTGCAGGGGGTACAGGTCAATTTGTCGGGGCTTGCCGCCAACGCCGGCGGAACCGCGCAAGGCGACATCTTCACGTTCGACTTTTCGACCTTCGGCTCGACCGTCGAGAATGTGCTCGGCTCGCGTTACGGCGACACGCTGACCGGCAGTGCAGTCGACAATATCATCAACCCGAACATCTACGGTAAGGCGGTGACCGAGACGGTCGATGGCGGCGGCGGGACCGATACGCTCCAGGTTGACTATTCGAGCGCGCCGGCGGATGTCGGGCGTGGCGTGACCGGCGGCTTTTTCGGCACCAGCCACAACGGCACCTTCACGCACTACGACGCCACCGGCGTCGGCACACTCGATACAGTCAACTACAGCGATATCGAACAGATCGAATTGGTTGGCACGCGATACGCCGACATTGTTTATGGCGGACGTGGCGACGACCGGATCGTTACCGGCGCGGGCAACGACTCGATCTTCGCGGGCGAAGGGGCCGACGTTGTGAAGGCGGGGCGCGGCGACGACGGCGTGCTGTACGGCTTCACGGTCGGACAGCAAGGGCCGGTTATCGGCGTGGCGGCCGCGGCGGTCGTCATCAACACGCCGCAGGTTGCACCGCTCTTCTCGCTGAACGGCGGGGCGGGTATCGACACGCTGTCGATCTCGTTGGCAGGCGTAACAGAAGACGTTCGCATCAACGGCGGTCCCGGCGACGGCACCCAGTACTTCGGCACCAACCTGCGTCTGTCGAGCGGCGGCGCGGCCTATTATTTCGAGAAGCTGGCTGGCGTGGCTACCGGGATGGGCAACGATTCAATCACGCAATATGGCGCGGTCGACAATTATTTCATCAGCGGCGATGGTCATGACACGATCACCCCCGGGTTGGGCCGTGATTATGTCGATGGCGGGTTCAACACCGACGGGCTGACTCCGGTCACGGTAGACGGCAACGGCAGGTCGCTCGCGGAGATCGTCGACTTCGCTAAGGTTATCGGTACGCCAGGCGACACGCTGGTGCTGGATTATTCGTCGCTGTCGGGCGACCAGCGGCTCATATCCGCCAATGCGAGCGTTTTCTCGCTCTTCGCGCAAACGACTGCGTCGACCTACTTCGCGCAATACGAGGTCGACACCAACATCGGCCGCTATGTTACCGTCGACACCGAGCTTTATGGCGACAGCGGCTTCCCGCAGCGGGTGCCGACCGACTCTCCCAACGACCTCGTCTATACCGGAATCGAGCGGCTCGACGTCACCGGCAGCAACCGCAACGATTTCATCGTTGGCACGGAACGCGCGATGTCGCGCGAGGACACCGGACAGGACAGCCCAGGCGGCGGCACTCAGGATAGCGATCCGCGGCCGTCGGTCACCGGCGGCGATATCTTGCGCGGCCTCGATGGAGACGACCTGATCTTCGGCGGCAGCGGCAACGACGTAATGGACGGCGGCGCGGGTGACGACTTCCTGCAGGGCGCCGGCTTCCGCCCGGTCGTATCCCGCAATCCGGTCGCCAGCGACGATTACGACGCCTATGAAATGGACACGCTGACCGGTGGCGAGGGCGCAGACACCTTTGTCGTCGGTGTGAACGAGGGCGTGCTCTACGAAGACTTCGGCTTTTACCGAGGCTTTTACGACAACCCGGGCCGGGCCATCATCACCGATTTTGACGCCGATGAAGGCGACACGATCCAGCTCTATGGCGACGCCACTCAGTATCGGTTGGAGGAGACCGCTACCGGCACGACAATCCGTTATATCAACAATCGCGAATACGCCGATGACGAGCGCGTGGCGGAGGTCCGGGGAATCTTCGGTTTAACGCTCGACGATCCGGCGTTCACCTATTTAGGCGGCGCAAGCGGGCGCGGGGCCGCCTCGGCGAATGGCGCGTTGCTCGTCACGTCCGAGGACGTCGCCGCGTGCGCCGCCCTCTCCAGATCACTGCTCGAAGCCGTCGCCCCCGTGCCTGTCGACGCCGCCCTGCCGGCGGCGATCGCGACGAAGATGCAAACCAACCTGGTCGGCGATCCGTTTACCGTCGTCCAGCAGAGCGACGCCGGGGCTTTCAAGGCGATGATCGACGCCGCTACCGGCGCGAGTGCGACCTCGCTGTCGCTCAGTGGCAGCGCGGAGGCGTTCGGCACCTTCGTCAACGACCCGTTCGGGCTCGGCAAGGGCATCATCCTGTCGACCGGCATCGCGGAGGACCTGCCCGGCAAAAACACCGCCGAAAGCGGCGGCAGCAACCTGACGTCGATCCCGGTAACCTTTACCAAGATCGGCACGTCGGGTGGCAATACCATCTTCCGCGCCGATCTGTCGGGGCTGAACATCGATCTGCGTTCGATTAAGCTGAGCGACAGCGGGTCGCTGGTAGGTGGCAGCGGCGGCGAGGCCAGCGGCTTCGATCTTGCTGCAGTCGCGCTCAGCACGAAATTCATTGCCAATGCGACCGCGCTTAATCTTGACGATCCGGCGGTCCTGCCGAAATTGGATGTTTTCGACTTCTCGTCGGCGGGGATCACCTTCGGGCAGGGCACGCAACGCGAGCCGACCAACACGACATACCTTTATCAAGAAAACGTGCTCGGCGCGGTGAATACCGACCTCGTCGATCAGACACTGGTCCGATTTGACAGCTTCGGTTCGGTGCCGCCGCCGTCGCGAGTCGACGGCGCGCTGACGCTGGGCGACGGCGGCTCGATCGGTTTCGATCTGACCCAGTCCGTGTCAACCGACGGCCCCCTTTACCTTTACATCGCCGAGGCGGGGATCAGCACCGAAACCGTTACTGGCACGATCGACGTCTCGGGCGACACGATTGCGCCGACCGGCGACCTGTCGACCGATCTCGGCGCCCCCGGGCTAACCGACGACGCGACGTCGATGACCTACCGCTTCACTCCGAAGGCGGGCGATACCGCTTTTTCGATGAACGTCGTCCTGTTCACAGAGGAACTGCCCGAGTTTGACGGCACGAAGTTAACTGACCTGTTCAGCATAAAGCTGAACGGCATCGAAATCGGCGCGCTGAACAACGGCAACGCGCTGTCGATCAAGGCGCTGGCGCTTTCGCCCAACGACGACATCGTGTTCAACGATCCCGGCATCGCACCACTGGCTGACATCATCAAGGCAGATGCCTACACCCACACGCTGGTGATAACGGGACCGCTGATCTCGGGCGCCGACAACGTCCTGACGATTGAAGCCAAGGATGGCCGCGACGCCTATCTCGACAGCGGCTTGCTGATCCAGTCCGACTCGTTCAAAACGTTCGTCGGGGAACCGATCATCGACGTGACGCCACCTGTGCCGCTCACCGATCCCTTATTGATTTTTGAACGGCTGAGCGGCGACGTCGCAATCGGCTTTACCGTCGGCAACGACGTGATCGACGGGACGGCGAGGCCCGGGCCGACGACTTTCTACGAACCAGGACTTGCAAGCGGAAAGGATACGATCAACGGTTTTGGCAAGACCGACATCCTCATCGTCGATATGCAGGTGTTTGACAGCAACAACGACGGCGTCATCACCTTCGGCAGGAACGGCGTCCTCGACCTGGACGGCGCCGAGGCAGGGAAGGATACGATCCGCTTCACCAGCGGCCCCAAGGCGATGCGGCTGATCGGCACCGATGATGACGGTCACTGGGTCTACGCCGACGGATCAGTCCGGCCGAAATCGACAAAGGAGGGCACGCTCGCCGATGACATGCTGACGGGTGGGGCAGGCGACAAAAAGAAGGACATCTTCCTCTTTGACACTAACCTCGACGTGAACTGGGGCCGCGACAAGATCGCGAACTTCGGTGCCAAGGACTTTTTGGTCACCACCAGCCGCCTCTACGACGCCGACAATGACGGGAAGATCGCCCTGTCGATGGGCAAACTTGCGCTGAGCGGCAACAGCTATTTCGACGCGGCGCATGGCGGCAATGTCAGCCCAACAAATCCGTTCGGCGACGTGACGCTGACCGACACCGCGGGCGCTTCGCTCCAGTCACTCGCATTTGACGGAACGATCAACCGCGGCGGCGTTCTCTATTACGTCTACAGCCAGACGTATCATTCGATCACCGACAGCTTGATCGGCTGATTCGCTACCTCTAGCGGGTATTTTCACACCAACTGAACTGACGTTTGCCTGCCTCACGCCAAGCAACGAACCAGCACCTTGACCCTAACGCAGACCCAGTCGCCTTGAAAACACAGTGCAGATTGGGTCGAACCTGCAGGGTCGATCAGATGACCGTGTCGGTCAGCCGTTCGATTAGACGGATCTGCTGGGGCAGGCAGCGCGCAAGCGCATAGCGTTCCAGCACGGTGGCGCGTGCGGTTTTCCGCAGGCGTAGATGCTGACTGCGGTCGCCGAGGGTGGCGACAACGCAGTCCGCGATGGCGGCGGGATCGTAAATCGGCACCAGCAGGCCGTTATGCCCGGGATCGATAAACTCGACGACGGGCGCGGTGTCGGACGCAATCATGACACAGCCCGATGCCATCGCCTCGACGAACGACCAGGACAGGACGAACGGCACCGTCAGATAGACATGCGCGGTCGACACGCGTAGCAGCGACAGGTAGCGCGAATAGGGCAATTTGCCGGTGAAGTGAACTCGGCCCGCGCCCATTGCGCCCGCCAGCGGCACTTCTTCCTCCATGTGCGTACGCCAGCTTTTTCCTTCGGGCGCGGGTACGCCATAGCTGACCTGATCGCCTCCGGTTATGACAATATGCGCGTTGGGCCGGGCCGCCAAGATCGCGGGTATGCTGCGGATGAACGACGGATAGCCACGGTAGGGCTCCAGATTGCGCGCGATATAAGTCAGGACTTCGTCCGCGCGGGTAAGCGTTCGGCCGTCGGCCAGGCGGAACGCGGCGGCAGGATCGGGTTTCACAACATCAGTGTCGACACCATCGAAGATCGTCTGGATTTTGGGCAGGAAGATGCCGGGATGCAGGCTACGCTGCCACCGCGTTGGAGACAGTCCCGCGTCCGCCATTTCCAGGCTTAGCAAGAGGTGTGCGTTGCGCGCACGGGCACGGCAGACCGTCTCCAGATCGGCCGGGTGATCGGGATCGAAACCGATGTCAGCGCCGCTGCCGCGATAGTAAAATTCGGAATAGGACAGCACGACCGCGCGCGGGAACACGTCCTTGACGAACAGCATCTCCCCCCATCCGGGGTGGCCGATCACGATCGCGGGGTCGAATCCTTCGCGCTTGAGCGTTTGCAGCTGGCGCACGACCTGCTGACCGTATCGGACGCCGGCTTCGTACAGCCGGACGTAATGGTGTGTCGCGGAGCCTGCCGGCCGGGGGCCCTCGTATCCGACGCGGCGTACCCCAGGCAAGTCAGGCCCTTTGACCCGCGTCACGAAGATCACCCGGTGGCGCCCCGAGGCGCCGATCGCGGGTGCTAGGTTCTTGAATTGCGCCGGCATGTTCTGGTGAATGAACAAAATATCCAAAATCACCTCCACGCGTTGCACCTATACGTATCGACCGCGCGCATGCTTGTCATCGCTGATCGGGGAAGATCGGTTGCCGTTGTTTCGGCACAACTCAGCGTTGGACTGGTTGAAAAGGCTTCGTTAAACCAAATGCATTCGCCGGTAAGGGGGGTAGGGTTTCGTCAAGTCTAATGAACCTGCAGGTAAGCAGGGGTAGGGCAGGGCGCGCCCCGTGCCCGCAAGCCTGTTAGTCCGTTCCGTTACTTCAACTTGTCACCGGAGGTGATCCCGCGGGTAGTGCTAATGTACGTGCGCGTCCTGTTGTCGCCGAGGAACGTGGAAGACACCCGATCACCGCAAGGACGGTAAACTCGATTTGCAGCCCTTGCGGTCGCTTCAGATGCCATCTTCGATACCACCATTACCGCCCTACGCTATTGTCCAGTTGCCTAAAATCCATGCCGTTCTGAATGGGTAAAAGTGAACACTCGAGCCTTAGCATGAAATGCAAACTACGGTTCAGCCAAGTAAGACCCAGTTAGATTCACTTCGCCCCTTATATAAGTAACTTGTGGTCGATTGAGCCGGGCTACTGCAGCCCGGGCGTGCATCCCGGTTACTGTCACTTCCAATCGATCAACGCGGCGTCGGATCAGATTTTGAGCGAGCAGCTCCGCGATAGCCTGATCGGAAGCTCCCTTGAGCTCCCACCTTTCGCCGTTGAACTGAGCATTCAATAGCTCGACCTGCGTCGACTTTGCCAGCTCCGCGATGAGTAGATCGGCCTTGCTATTATATCCACTCACAGCATCTAACAACCTTTGCCCGAAGTATCATCAAGTTTTTCATCATATCCCTTGCCGGGTCAACTCCTCTTTACTGAGCCAGCCATTCGTTTAACGCCTTCGGGTGGGAACGCGTTTAGGGTGTTTAGTCCCAGCCGTGGCGGATGGACTCAACTAGGAACCGGTCTGCTTCCAGGTCGAGATTTTGACGATGTACTCGTAGGGTGTAAAACCGCTGTGGGTCTTAGGCAGGTGGGCGAAGTTGCGGTTGCCATGAAGTCGGCGAGGTATATCCCTAGCTGTTCATGACCTTACTATCGCCCTCGACCTACCCGCAGCTCACGTCGGGACGATTCTGTCTTCGGATATCTACCTCCCTCGGCGATACCCGGGCTCGGGGGCGGGAATTGAGTTTCACGGACTTTTCACGCCTTTTTTACGAACAGGTCTCGCCTCGGCTCACACGCGCGAATGCACAAGGGCTGCACCCGGACGATCGACGTCGGGAGAAAAGCTGAGGATCAGGGAAATGAAGTCCATTCTTGTCAAGCTTGCTACCGCCGTTGCGGTCCTCTTTCCGGTCGCACCCGCTGTCTCACAGACTCCCATCGATAACTGGGTGAAGCAGGTAAGTAATAAGCTGGATGCGAACATCGAAATGCCAACTGGCTCTGCTGATGGGCTCGTCACTGCAACATTCAAACGGAGCGAGACGGGTCAAGTTACCGACGTTATCATTGACAGCCGAGACTCCAAGCTGACGCGCGCAGCACTAGCTACTATGCGGCGCTTGCGCGATTTGCCGCCTCTGCCAGCGGGTTTTGAGGGAAAACGCATCCGCATGAATCTGCTGATCGGCAATATGTCGGATTATGCAGGCTATGTACGCCAGCTGAAGGCATTACGGGCGCAAGCGTCGAGCAGCAACACTCAGCTGGCGAAGCGGCTGTCACCGGTTCAGGTTGCTCTGCTAGGGCCGCACTGAACCTTCCAACAGATAGTCTGAGTGACAAGGCGGGAGCGGCAATGCCATTCTCGCCTTGTCGCTTATCATTGCGTGAGGCATAGGTACGATAGTTCAATTAACTATTGACCAGCAGATTGGCTGCGTACCAGCCTGCTTGGAGGCAGCGTGTGGTCGATGCTGAAGCGCCAACTTTATTGCTTCGATTATTTGGCGAAGTTCGCTTATGCGAAGGCGGAAAGGACATATCGCCCCGAAGTCGTAAAACGCGCGCGCTGCTTGCCTATTTGTCGGTAGTGCCATCGCAAAGTGCAGGTCGCCACCGGCTGGCCGATCTTTTGTGGAGCGACCGGGCAGATGAACAGGCTCGAGGCAGCTTGCGCCAAGCGATAGCAGAGGTTCGCCGTTGCGCATCAGGAAGCGCGTTGCTTTTCGTTTATCGTGATCGTGTTACGATAAATCCGTGTCGAATCACGACTGATCTCCACGAGATCGAAAGCGCAGCCATGGCCCGTAACGTGCCTGAGTTGGCGCGCCTTATGGCCCAACTCAACGGTGGCTTCGGCGATGATTTGAACGGCCTTGCCGCTGGGTACGACGAGTGGCTTTGTATCGAACGGACGCATCGGCACGAAGCAATCATAGCGATCGTTCTCAAAGCAGCCAATCAGACGCTGGAGCGTGCTGATTCCGGTGACCTCAAGATGATTCTGCGCGGCCTCGATCAAATCGACCCGTTGAACGAAGAAATCGCGCGGCTGGGCATGCAAATAGATCAGCTCGTTGACGATCGAGCCTCTCTGCACCGCCGGTTTAAACGACTGGAAGAAGGGCTTAGACGTGAGTTCGGAGCAGTTCCATCGTCCGAAACTCGGGCAATGTTTGCAACGTTAACCAAACAAGGGAGTGAGGATTCGGCCGGCGATGTTGCGGCCATTGCGCTGTCGTCCGAAAGATTGCGCGCCCGTCCGGTTGCGCCGCCAACCATAATCGTCTCTCCGATGTTGGTCGAAACCGATGGCCCGGACGCCGACCTCGCGGCGATCTGTGAAGAGGACATAAGGATCGCATTGATCCAATTGCCCGACCTGTGCGTGGTAACGCTGAATGCTCCCCATGCCGGACAAGCTGAGTCAATGTGCGCCGGCGCGGTTGGCGTCTATGTGCTTTCAGGGCGGCTTCGCCGATTAGGAAGCATCCTGCGCGTTAATCTGCAGCTTAGCAACCTCCAGTCGAATGTTGTGATCTGGTCCGAGCAGCTTCGGCTTGAAAACGCGGACCCTGCCGCAACCGTCGACCGCGTTGTCGAACGTGCGGTAGGCGCCGTGCTGCCCTCGATCAATCGCGATCTACCTTCACGGTTGGCGCAGCGTACGGGTAACGATCGGGACGCTGCTCTACTTTACACTGAGGCACGACTTAAAATAAAAAGCGCACGTACGTTGGAGGCCGCACGGAGCGGATGCGCGCTTCTCGATCGAGTGGTGCAAATCGATCCCTGTCATCTCGGAGCGCATCTTTTGCTTGCGCGGATGTACCATACCGACTTTTGGCAGATGATGGCAGGCCACGATGTCGCTGCCTTTCGCACATTTGCCGACAAGCATAGCCGCGAGGCTGCTAGGATCGATCCTAACAATGTCGAAGTGCAAGTGCGACGGGCATGGTGCCGGCTGCGCGGGGGCGAGTGGCGTTTGGCGCAGGAGGGGTTCGAGCGGGCAGTCGCAACTCTGCCGCATGACGCGGACACGATCAACCCGTGCGCCGCAGGACTATGTTATCTTGGGGAACTCACGCAAGCCGAGACGCTAATGCAGCGCGTTTTCCGCTTACATCCGTTTCCTCCTCCCGATTATCACGCAGATTACGGCGTCGTGCTCTTGCTCGGCGGCCGCGTTGTCGAGGCTGAAGAGCATTTTGAGGTGTCGGGCGAGGTGGGCATCCTGTACCTGGCTGCAAGGCTGGCAAATCTCAGCCAGCTAGGCAAAGCGGGTGCACGTGTTGCCGATGCCGTTCGTCCAGCTTTCCTGCAAGGCTTCCATGCAGCGTGGCAACCTGCCCGCACGCCAACGACAAACGACGTTCTTCAATGGTTCGCCGACACAGTCCCTGTCAGGCTCGCGACACACCGTCAGCGTTTGTACGGCGGACTGGCGGCCGTCCTTGCGGAAGCGTAGTAAGCATCCGAAGATAGTCTGCGGTGAGCGGTGGACGTAATCGCGTGAAATTTCCCGTGGCGGCTGCTACTGAAATTGTCGCGATAAGAGCAAGCGCATCCTTTCGCTTAAGTGAGGGCACCATGCTAAAGGTAGGCGCGCTTACAGTCGGCAATTGGCCAATCTGTTCCGCAAGGCGGCGCAGACAAAATGACCAGGTACGCTCGTGATATGAAGCGGTGCGAACGATGCGCTGGAGTGCTCGCCGTTCCAAAGAGGGCATATCAACCTGCCAAAGCGCGGCTTCGGCGTCGACAAGCGCGACAGTGAGATGTCGATAGCCCAGTTCAACCGGCGCATGATCTATCATCACCGCATCGTCGCGCCGGATTGCACCTGAAGCGTAGCCGAAAAATATTGCGCCGATCCCTCGCATTCCTGCGGCTGCTAGCTCTGCCGCACGGATCGCTCCAAGGCTTGCTCCACCCAGCACCGGTACGCCTCGCGCAAGGAGGTCAAGGATCTCCTTATGCCAAACGGTCGGAGCAACCTCAAAACAGCCATCAATTAGGCCAACCGCCGGGGGCGGGTCGGCAAGAAGCATTGCTAGGTCGCCACATACAGCGGGCGATCGTAGTTCGATGCCTGGGGCGGCGAAACCAGGCGGAAGACTAGGTCCAGCGAATACAACAGGGAGCAGTGCGGCTCGACGTCGCCTTACGGCAGGTTTAGGAAGGGGGCGGACGGCTGTCTTGGCAGCGCCGTTCATCAGCAGCCGTTGGACCTGACGTAGACCCGGCGCGAAAGCGTGAACTATGTGAAGTGCCGAGTGCGGCTGAGGGTGACTGGCCGCTATGACCGGCAAGGTCGAACAATTGCTGGCGTATTCAAGCAGTGCATCCAAGTGTGAACGCCCCGGCGGGTGGTCACGCACATCGGCCCATGCGAGTTGGCCGGGTCCGAAAGATAGAGTGTCTAAGACAAGCGCCATCTGGCGACTGGCCCCGCCTATATAATCGCTTTGCAGAAGATCGTCGCGAGCGCCCGCAACCAAGGTCGCCTGCGCCTGGGCAGCCTCGAGCAACGCGCGCAGTAGCGCCACGCGACGATCGGAATGACAACCCGAGCCCGCAACTGGGGCCATGTCGGAGTTACGATCGCGTTCGCGCCAAAGTGTACAGCGAAACGCCGCGACGTTTGAACCTTGACCGATGCTCCAAACCCGTACTGCAAAACCCTTGGACGCAAATCGAAACAGGAGTGTTTGGATCAGAGGATCGGTTACGCTCGCTGTGTCGAGCTGCATCTCGCGGCGCTGAGCGGGAAGAAGCCCATCAAACATTGTCATCAGATCGTGCTCGACGACCTCCGCAACCGCGCCCGTCAAAGCCTCTTCTATCGTGTTCCCGGTTGCCAAACCCACCGACATGGGGCGAACGTCGGGGGGAGGCTGTTTGGTCGCATCCAAACAAGCCAAATCGAACGGGACGGGCGAAGTGCGGCCGTTAGCCAAGTTATAGCCGTCTAGCCATAATCTTGGTTGCTCTGGATCGAGCGCTATGGCCCCGGGTTTGCGTATGCCTGACGACCACGTTGTAAGTGCGTCATTCCCCAATGCCCGCAGTGGCACCATCAAGCCAGAAGGAGGAGGAAGTCGCTCGGCAGAGTCGAGCTCTACCGCCTCTAGAAGCGCGGAAACGGCGGCGGCCATGACGGTCAGCCCTTTGCCTTGGCTAACAGAAAGCGAACGCGACCATGGGCGAACTGCCTGAAATGTCGGTACGCCAAGTCCCCCCAAGCCCGTGACATCAGCGAGCCTTGTCACCCCAGCTTTGACGCCCGCCTCCTGCGCAGCAGCGAGCGTGAATGAGAGCGGCCGTGACCGGTGCTGGCCTTCAACGCCCAGCCAGGGTCTGTACGCGCGGATCTCGCTTATTCCCGACCGTCGCCAGGCGACCCGTTAATGTTTATATTGACTGTAAAGAGCTGTGGTTCAATCGCTTTGCTCAGATGGGACCGAGGCACATTGGATGAATTTGGTAGCGCCACTGCGCGAAGCGGGGCGCGCTCGAAGAGGTCAGATACCGCCTCGCGTGGCAAGCCTCCAATTGAGTCCGAGTTATCAGACGTCTGAACGCGTTTGCATAATACTAAAAAACCAGATCCCGGCTTTTCAAGCTCGACGATAAAGTAGGGTGATTTATCACTGCGGGATCTGACCGCTTCTTCGTCTTCCATGCTCATCTTCCTTCCTTAAGTCAAGCGCTATTATAATAAAGCATTATCTTTCATTTAATCGCACACCCTAAATGGTACCTAATAATAATGCCGGTTCGGCGATACTGAGACCGCAGTATAATTCAAAACGGTTACGCCATTTTAACATGGTGAAACATGTTTTGCAGTACTGGAGCGGGTAGCCCACGTATAACTGTCGCGTTGAGCCGGCAGAGCAATTCCCACGCCTCAGTGGAATGTGCTGAGCACTCGCATTATCCAAAAAATATCATATAACCGCGAACCGTATTACCGGGACCATAAGGCTACTTATATAGCACCTCACGTTACAGAGAAATCTATAGAAATACTAGAATATGCAATACTATTTAGCAAACTATGCGACTCGCGGGATATGTATCAGCTAGTTTCAATAAACCCCCTTTTTAACAAATTCCAGAAAAGATCGAAATTTGTAGGGAATGTCGAATAACGTCTGGAAAGCAGATCAGCGATAGCGATGACTGGGATACAAATGATGCACCTTGCGATTCTCGCTGTAGCAGAGGCGGCTCTGAGCGTCGCGGCGGAACGCGCCGATTAGTACGACTGCCTAAACCGTTATGCACACGTCGGCCTTTTCGGTAACCGGTCCGCGTCAACGTTGGCTCTGGATGCCCTGACGGCATGTTCCAATAAGCGAAACGCTTTTCAACTCTGGTTTCGAAGTACTCAAGCTGCAGGTGGCCCCAAACCTGGCAGTTCGGCGTTCGCGGCGATCGTCGCCACCGAAGATCGAGACGCCGTGGTCCGGGTAAGTGCCTTCGTAAACCGTAATCGACGGCTGCGTTAACGGACAGGTCGAGCGCCGTCGTGCAAACGCTGCCCGTAAAGTTTGCAGTTCATCAAAAGCGTTAACCGCCCGTATCGAAAGCCCGTTCCGATCGGCATAGCTTTTTATGTGCCCTGAGCCTCGCTACACACGCGAAGGATATCAGAAAACTGCAGTCTGGTTCGCAGTTCGGCAGCGCGAACCTCGGCGGTGGCGGGCGGTAGCGGTTCCCAGTCAGGAATGAGGTCGCGGGTGGCTTGGGTTGCTAGCAAGAGGGCAACGAACATCATGTGCCTTCGGGCCGTTGGGATCCTTAAGCGTGTATGACGGGGTGCGTTGCACCCATCGGGATATCTCGGTCGCGCAACCACTTGTTCGCGCGGCCAACTCGTTGAATGTTAACGCTACGTTAATGGAATTGTCATGTTCGCGAGCTAGTGCCTTGGCATCCTCACACGACCGACGGCAACCGCAGGCGCTGGATGGACTTTCCGCTCGGTCGGGGGCGTTGCAATAGGAGCGCAGGGCATGGCTAGTTCAGGTGATATCGCGATCGTCGGTTATGGCGCCGACACGGGGGTCAAGTCGTTCGCCTTCGTACTGCTGGCCGATCTGTCCGGAGAGACGATCACCTTCACCGATAACGGGTGGCGTGCCGCCGGTGGCTTTCGCGCAGGCGAGGGGACGGTCAGCTACACTGTCCCTGCCGGAACGGCGATCGGTACGGTCGTGACAATCTCGGGTCTGACCGGTTCGTTCAATCCATCGACGACGGGCGACTCGATCATCGCCTATGTCGGCGATGCAGCGAACCCTACGTTCCTTTTCGCGGTCGATTTCGCCGATGCCAACACGGCCTATGCCGGCGATGCGACCAACACCAACACCACTGCTGTGCCGACGGGTCTGACCTTTGGCACCGACGCGCTGGCATTTGCAGAGGACAATGCCGCCTATTCAGGGCCGCTCAATGGCTCCAGGGCGGAAATCCTAGCGGCGATCGCCGATGAAACGAACTGGACGGTAAACGACACCGCCGGTGTTGCCTATCCTGCAAGCTTTGCGGTCGAGACCGGCGCAGCCGGCCAGTTCAGTGTCGCCGACGTCTTGGTGGACGAGGGGAATGACGGCGTGACCGAGATGGTCTTTACCGTCGAACGCATCGGCGGTAGCACCGGCGCAGCCACGGTCGATTATGCCGCGACGTTCGGCACCGCCGATGCGGCCGACGTGGCGAGCGCCCTGCCAGCGGGTACGTTGACCTTCGCCGATGGCGAAACCAGCCGAACGGTACGGATCGCGGTGAGCGGCGATACGCAGTTCGAAGCGGACGAGACGATCGCCTTGAGACTGTCGAACGGGGCCGGTGCCAGCATCGCTGACGGCGAGGCAACGGGCACCGTTCGCAACGACGATATCGCGGCTGTGGCGGCGCAGCCGTGGATCAACGAGTTCCACTATGATGATGCCAGCGGGGACGAGGGAGAGTTCATCGAGATCGCAGGGGTCGCTGGCCTTGATCTGACGGGCTATTCAATCGTTCTGTACAATGGCAATAACGGCGCGCCCTACGGCACGATCGGTCTGTCGGGAATCATCGCAGATCAGCAGAACGGCTTCGGCACGATCAGCGTTGCTGCGACCGGCCTGCAGAACGGCGCACCGGACGGCCTTGCGCTGATCGGTCCGAATGGCGTCGTTGAGTTCCTAAGCTACGAAGGCAGTTTCACTGCGGTGGGTGGCCCTGCCGATGGGCTTACCAGTACCGATGCCGGCGTGATTGAGCCGGGTGATGCTGAGGGCACATCGATCGGACGCGTCGGATCGGGCGACGAGGCCTCCGACTTCACCTTCGCGCTGATTACCGACGACACCCCCGGCGCGATCAACGTCGGCCAAAGCTTCTTGGCAGCGGTTCCGCAGGTTTCGGTGACCGACATCAGCTTCTCTGAAGGCAATGCCGATAGCAGGACCGTCCAGTTCACCGTTGTTCGGAACGGTGCCGAAGGCGCGTTTAGCGTCGATTACGCGACTGCCGACGGCACCGCTACCGCCGGTGCCGATTACGTCAGCGCTTTGGGCACGCTGACGTTCGAGGCGGGGCAGGATAGCGCCATCATATCGGTCACCGTGCTGGGGGATACGCTGGCTGAGGGCGATGAGACCTTTTTCCTCAACCTGACGAACCCGACCGGCGGTGCGCAGCTCAGCGATGCGCAGGGGCAGGCCGTTATCCGCAACGACGATGACCTCCCGCCGTCCGTGTCGATCAGCGACGCCAGCGTGATGGAAGGGGACAGTGGACAGGTTTTTGCCACCTTCACCGTCACACGTACCGGCGGCGAGACGCCGTTCTCGGTCGCATACCAGACGGTCAGCAACACCGCGACCGCCGGGACCGACTTCGATGCGGCATCGGGCGTGATCGAATTTGCTACGGGCCAGACCAGCACCACCATAACGGTCGCAGTGAACGGCGACGAGACACCCGAAGCCACTGAGACCTTCTTCGTGTCGCTGTCGGATGCGACGGGCGGAGCGACGCTGCAGGACGGGCTGGGTCGAGGCACTATCCTGACTGACGACGTCTTCGCCATCCACGACGTCCAGGGTTCAGCGCACTTCAGCGCGCTACTGGCGTCGGACGGCGTGACCGGCTTCAACACCCAGTCGACGATCACCGTCACCATTCAGGCCGTCGTCACCGCGGCCGACGGCGTCGGCGCACGTCAGGGCTTCTACCTGATGGAGGAGGAAGCCGACTGGGACATCAGCGCGCTGACTTCCGAAGGTATCTTCGTGATGACACGCGACGATCGCAACAACGGACGCACGCTCGCGGCGGTCACGCCTGACCTTCGGGCTGGCGACTTGGTCACCGTCACCGCACACATCATGGAATACCAAGCGTTCGACAACCTGCCGCGAACGGTGCTGATGGGGATCGAGGGGATCACGGTGGACGCCCGGAATCAGGCGCTGCCGACGCTGGTGCTGAACGGATCGGATGGCCGCGCCATCCCGAATTCGATTCTAACCGACGAGGTGCCGAACTATTTCAACACCGGCACCGCGCCCGGTTTTGACCCGGAGAATGACGCTCTGGACTTCTTTGAGACGATTGAGGGCATGCACATCACTGTGCCCGACATGGTGGCGGCAGACGGCTTCGTATCAACCACGGGCGGCGATCCGTACTTCAAGGCTTATTCGACCGTCCACGCCGATGCCGATCAGATCAACAGTCGCGGCGGCTACACGGTTGCAGGCGATCCCCCGTTGTCGCCCCCGAACACGCCCGATGACCCGCAGGACGATACGCACAGCGGCGGCAACTACCTACACGATGGCGACGTCAATCCGGATATCTTCGAGCTCGATTTTTCCGACTTTGCGACGCCGGCTCCTGCCGTGCTGACGGATGCGGTTTCGATGGGCGACAAGCTCGGCGACGTCACCGGCATCCTCGAATTCGACTTCACTGATCTCAAGCTGTTCGTGACGGAGCCAGTGACGATCGTGGAGGACACGACACCGGTTCAAGAGGTCACAACCATTGCAGCGGACTCGCGGGCACTGACCTTCGCGACGTTCAACGTTGAGAACCTCGATCCCACAGACGGCACCGCGCGTTTCGCTGCGTTGGCGGACGCGATCGCTAACAATCTCGGCGCGCCCGACATCCTCTCGATCGAGGAAATCCAGGACAACAACGGCGCCGCTACGGGCGACGGCATATCCACCACGGGCACGGATGCGTCGCGCACCTGGGAGCTACTGATCGACGCCGTCAATGCCGCGACGGGCGAGCGTTACCAGTGGGTGGACGAGGCGCCCGTGTACAATGCCGAAGGTGGCGAGCAGAGCGGCAACATCCGCGTTGGCTTCCTGTACAATACGAACCGCGTGCAACTCGGCAACCTGACCGCCGATGCGAGCCTGGCCGAACGTCGCGCGTTTACCGACCGCATCGGTGACGGCGTTCGCGATGCGGGCGACGCCATCGCCTTCGACGACAGCATGATTGCCGGCCAGATCAACACGACGGACTGGACGAACACGCGCAAGTCGCTGCTGGGCGAATTCACATTCAACGGCAACGCGGTCTATGTCACCGCCAACCACCTGCCCTCGAAGGGCGGGTCGGGTCAGTTCTGGCAGTTCGATCAGAACATCGACGCGGGCCAGCCTGAGAACGCGGGCTGGGAGAAGCGCAGCGAGATCGCCGATGACATCTGGCACATGCTCGATACCGTACAGTCCGGATCGTCGGGCAACCGCATCATCGCAGGCGGAGACTGGAACGACTTCTACTTTTATCGTCCGCTCGAGGCGGCGACCGGCTACGTCGACGCGAACGGCAATGCCCGTGAAGGCGGCGCGCGCTTTGACAACCTGACGGTCACTGAACTGACCGAGGCAGAGCGCTACACTTACGCCTTCGACGGACGCAGCCAGGCGATCGACCACGTTCTGGTGGACCAGCAGCTTAGCGCCGTTGCCAGCTACGACGTGGTCCACATCAACACCGGCTATAATAGCCAAGGCGGCGTTAACCCGGCGCTTTCAGATCACGATCCCGCGTTGGCGCAGTTCGACTTCCGCAACTTTGCCGAGACGTTGAACGGCACCGCTGGTGTAAATCTCCTACAGGGTTTCGGCGGCAATGACCGGTTGTCGGGCAACGCCGGGGACGATGTGATCGAGGGGGGAGCGGGCGACGATCTGCTGACCGGCGGTCTCGGCAGCGACGCGCTAAGTGGCGGCGCAGGCTCTGATACTTTCTTCTACGACGCGAACGGCGCTGGCGGATCTGATCGGATCATTGATTTTGGCAGCGACGATTTCATAGTGACCACCACAGCGTTCCGCGACCGCAACCGGGACGGCATAATCTCGGCCGGCCACAACGCGCTGTTCGACTTGGCGAGCGGCGGTTCGGTAGCGGTCGCTTCGTCAGCGGGCGGCACGGTCCGCTCGCTTGAATTTGACGGTGCGTTCGTGCGGGGCGGAACGTCCTATTTCGTGTACAGCAAAGTCGGATCGGCTACTGATCCAAACCGGGCGTTGGCGCAGTTTGCGAACGATGTCGTTGGCGGCGGCGACGAGACGCTGAACGGCACGACCGGGAACGATATGCTCGAAGGGCGGGATGGCAACGAACGCATCTTCGGACTAGGCGGTAACGACACGCTGGACGGCGGCAACGGCGACGATCTGCTTGTCGGCGGGCAGGGTAGCGACGTCCTGATCGGCGGCACAGGGTCTGACACGTTCCTATACGAAGCCGCAGGGGCTGGCGGACGGGATCGCATCGCCGATTTTTCGGACAATGATTTCCTCGTCAGCCTGACCGCACTACCGGACAGGAACAGCGACGGCATCATCACCGCCGGTCGCGGCAACGTGTTCACCTTCGGCAATGGTTCGGTCGCACTCGAACACGCGCCCGGCGCTGGCGTCCGGTCGCTGGAGTTCGACGGCACGGTGATGCGCGATGGCACGTCCTATTACGTGTACAGCCTTATAGGCTCGACGTTAGATCCAGCGGGAGCACTTAATCATATTTTATGACCTTTGTTAGCGGTTCAGGTCGAACCCTTGTGCCTTCTCTACTCGAAAAAAGGTGGTGCGAGCATTCCTGGCTTTGGAAAGTGCATGGCCGTTTCATTCCTTTCGCACCATCGCCCTAAGAACGCTCGACTCCGCCCTCAGGTCTACCCGAGACATAAGCGAAGGCCCCCCCGGGCGTCCAGCGCGACGACGAGTTCTCGCCCGCGCTTTTCTTCAGGATCGTCTGTCGACCGCTGGCGATGTACATGATTGCGATTTGCGTCGTGCCGCGCAGCCGCCGCGCGCCCGCTGAGCAGCCCCCACCGGGTGGTCCGGATGGATAGTTAGTGCATTGTGGCCTCCGCCGCCATTGCCGGGCGTAGGTGGAGCGAAGCGGAGCCGGAGGCCGGCAATGGTGGTGTCGCCGCGGCTGGCGCCGGAGGTCGATAGCCCAGACTGCTATGTGGTCGGATGGTGTTATAGTGACGCCGCCACACCTCGATCAGCACCCTTGCCTCGGCGAGGCTGTAGAAGATCTCGCCGTTGA
>NZ_JAXOJJ010000014.1:0-23994 GCF_036663615.1 Sphingomonas rhamnosi | reverse complement strand
ATGCGCTGGCGTTGAACGATGCCGGCGTGCCCGTCGATATGCGTCTCTACGCGAAGGGCGGTCATGCTTTCGGAATGCGGCCAACCGCCGATCCGATCACAAGGGAATGGCCGGGACAGGTCAAGCAATGGCTGCACAACATTGGCGTGCTGTAACCTCGAAGCCGGTTTGAGCGGTATTCCACGGGATTCATTCCGTAATTGCCGCTTTCCAAATCACCATCGTTTTGACACGAAATCCCTAGCTTTTCTCGGCGGTAATCCAACAAATTTCAACATTAATCGCTTAGTTGGTTAGTAGCTTAGTGCTACGTGTGTTGCCATTGGCTATGCGACCAAGCGAACGACACTAATTCAGCATTTCCGATCGCAGGAGGCTCACCCTTGCGCCAGAAGCGGAGCATCTTGCCGCGATCGTCCAGCTCGGATTCCGTGACCACAGCCCGCACCGCCTGAATGAATTGCCCGTGGCTGAAAACATAAACCGGGCCGGGTGAGGGCAGGGCGGCAAGCCGCCCCAACGCCGCCTCGGCGCGGCGTAGCAGCGTGCCAAAACTCTCCGCACCCTCGCCATCGCAATAGGTCGGATCAGCTTCGCCCCAGTACCGTACAAGATGCGGTGCCCGATCTGCCGACAACGTGCCGTTCCAGCGAGAAGGCTGGAGATAGGTGAACTCTTCAATCGGCCACACCTCCACCGGCACGTCGGGGAAGCGCTCGATGGTCGGGGCGGCCGTTTGCTGGGTACGCAAGAAAGGCGAGGTTACGATCAGCGATGGTGTTTCGGTCCAGTCCGTCGCGACCTGACGGGCCTGGCCCCAACCCTTCTCCGTCAGCTCGATCGTCGCCAGATCATGGCACGGCATGCCGGCGTTGCCGGTGCTCTGGCCGTGACGAATGAATATGGCTCTCATGTCTTCCCTTCCCTAGCCGCAAGATCCCTCAACCCCTTGTAGAGAGTGGTTCGGCTAACCTCGTAGCGTTCGGCCACGGCCGTCACCGTCGCGTCCGGATCGGTAAGCAACAGCCGTGCTTCGCGGAGCTGCTTGGGAGTGAGGGCAGGGGGCCTGCCTCCCATACGACCACGCGCGCGTCCGGCGGTTAAGCCGGCACGGGTGCGCTCACTGATAAGATGGCGCTCGAAATCGGCGAGGCTGGCAAAGATATTGAACACCAGCTTGCCGGACGCCGTGGTGGTGTCGATCGCCTCGGTGATGCTCTCGAAGGCAACGCCGCGCGTCGCCAGCTCGTTCACGTTCGCGATCAGGTCTGGCAGCGATCGGCCGAGCCGGTCGAGCCGCCACACGACCAGCGTGTCCCCGGCGCGCAATGCCTTCAGGGCATTCAGCAGCTCGGGCCGGTCCGCCTGTTTGCCGGACGCGTGCTCCGAATAGATCGGATCGCACCCTTTCGCGTGCAGCACGTCGAGCTGGGGCGCAAGATCCTGGTCGACCGTGGATACCCGCGCATATCCGATCCGGCGTGTACCGGCCTGGCCGGGGAGGGGGGTGGTCGTTGCGTTCAACATTCAATCCGAGGCATACGTTTTCTAGACGTAGTTTCTCGCACGGGTTGTTGAACGTTTCAATGCCATAAATGGCGAGGTTCCTAGCCAGTGCCGACGGTGTGCATCAAACGGACGTTTTCTGTACATGCGGCTGGGCCGTAAGAAGGCGAGATTTCAGAAGGGCATTGGAATGGACGCAGATGCGAACAGTGGCACGACCGATCTCTGGGATATTATTGCGGAAGGGTTGGAGCGAGACGGAGATTTTGCCGCCCGCGAACACTTAGCCGCCGGCCGCCCAATCTATTACGTAGAGGACGACACGCCCGAAGGACTGCTGATCAAGAAATATCCTGACGGCCGGCGCGAGTTGGTCCGCCACGCGCGTGAAGGCGACGAGGTGGTGCGAGCGCTTTGAATGAATGCAAGCCGGCTCCGCCGAGGCGGTGAGAAAACGGCCGTTTTACGCACACCGTTCGCGGCGCTGCTCGGAGCCGATCAGGCAACGATATCCCGGCTGTCGCGGCGGTACGGTTGAACTCTTGGGTCTGGCGGAAGGCGGACCTTCCGCTTCAACGGCAAACGCTCGTTCGTCGCCGCCTTGCTACTCAGTCAGTGCCTAGCTAGCTTTCAATCATTGGGGGCGGGAGCGGATCGTGACAGGCAAGAAGACACTCGTTCATCCGGTCTTGTTCTCGAAGCATTTCAAGGTTGACCCCAAAAAGTTCGATGCTGCCAAGCTTCTTGACCCCGTGCTGAACAGCGATACCAAGCTGTTTATAGACCCGCTGCTTATCTACAAAAGTCAGAATGCAATCATCAAGCGTGATGGGCGTAAGCTGATCAAGCAGTCCTTCGACAACGTAATTGGTTTGGTCGATATATCTCAAGCGGAAGGCGATGTGGCGTGGAAGGGTGCCTTCAAGGCCCTTAATTTAGACGAACGACCAGAAACCGGCTTGGGCTTCGGCGGTGCCGGAACAAGCGGCAGTTCTCGGCCACCGCATCTGCGCCATGATATCCTACGCACTGCTAAGCAGATCATCACGTTGGGCGAGAAAAACCCCGACATGATACCCTTGATGGGCTTGTTCGAGAAAGGTGTTGGACCAGACACCCTTAGCGACATGACTACCAACTTCCTACTTCCTGTTCTTTGCGAGATTACGGAGGAGTTCTGCACAGCTAACAGCATCCCCACCCGCGTTTTTGGGGCCAAGTATGGAAACCGATTGCTTCCCGAAAACCCGTACAATACCGCTCTGCCTGTAGTCTTAGTCCCTCGCGATCTCCTGCGCGACCTGCCTTTAGCCGCTGATTGGTCCGACGTGTCTCGTGTCGTGATGGAGGTTCACGAGATACGTGACGCAGTAAACCAAATGTTTGGTAACTTTGCTCAAGCAAGCGTAACTGATAAGAAGAAGGCTGTCAGAGAGATAAGCCTTAAGTCAGTTCGCATCCTTCGCCTAATAATTAAAGCGGTCGCTGGCGCCTCCGAAAGCTATGACGAAAAGGCTGACCTCGACGGGTATTACCAGTTCCGTCGTATCCTATACCAAGACCCGCAGGTCTTTTCTGGTATGCTCAAGCCGCCTGCAACGATGGATGCTGCTGGTCTGCGGCAAACCGTTGTCGACATTATCGAGCAGTTTAGAAGGCTTGTTGAAGATAACAATATGTGGGAGTTGCTGTGGAACGGAACATCCCACCGGCATGAACGCGCCAGCCAACTTCTATTTTTCGCGGTTGCTACGGTCATGTGCGCTGTTAACAACGTAGACATATCTCCTGAGACAAACTCTGGTGGTGGTCCAGTCGACTTTAAATTCTCGACTGGCTTTCACGGACGACTAGTTGTGGAAATGAAGTTGTCTAAGGGTACTGTCGAGAGCGGCTATAAAAACCAGCTCGAGATCTATAAAAAAGCCGCCGCCACGTCTGCTGGCATATTTGTTGTTATGGATATTGGCGGCATGGGCTACAAGCTCCGCAAGATCGAGCGGTTACGTGATACTGCCCGAGCCGCAGGCGAACCTGCCTCAGATATCATCGTCATTGACGCTAAGCGGAAGGCATCAGCGAGCAAGCGCAAAGGCCCGTGATGGATTCGAGTCCCTGTTGAGGACTCACTGAATCAGCTCGTGATAGCTTGTTGCGCTTGCCCATACGGCATTGTTTGCAGCTTCCGTGTCGTTTGCGGGCAGCGCGGTGCCGATTGCGAAGGCAGTCTGGCCGTGGGCCTTAATCGCTGGGTGGGCGGTTGACGTAGTAGGCTTACTGTCGCTCACGGTCAGTTTCGCTACGGCGCGCAGGGCGATCGATGCAAGACGGGCAGCGCTCTATGCTGACGCTCCGCTGATTGCCGTCTGGTCGGGTCGCCTCAACGGGTTAGCCCTATGGTCATTTCCAGTTGCTCTTCTATGTTTGTTCTCATTCGTCACGGCAAATGTGATTCATACCAATGACCAACAAGCCAAGCCTACCACCAGCACCTTCCTCGGGGGGGGCAAGAGGGATAGTTCCACCATCGCGCGCGCCATTTTCGCCGGGCGGCGTGTCGCAGCCGCAAACAGGTGTCATTCCGACACCAAGGGCTCCAGTTGCCCCGCCGCCGCCTCGACCGCAAAAGAAGTAGCGCGGTAATCTGACATGATCACTTTGAGCGTCGGCGGACTCGTACTCGATCTTGTTGGGGTGATGATGCTGGGTGCGGATCTCGTGCGGGTCCAATGGAAGCTTCGCGAAGACGCCTCGGATCGCATATCGGCACTCACGGAAGTGATGAAGGCGGCCGGCGGCATGGATGCCTTCCTCAAGTCGATCTCGGGCGACTTCCGGGAATACTACCGGGATGAGGGGGCATATTTCCCCTCGCCCGGGACATTCGATCCTGATGCCGCCCGGCAAAGTCTTGATGAAATGAAGGACGGGATCAATGGCCTCGCCGACAATCTTGCAACGGTGGCGCGGATGATGGTCGCGACCGTCGAAAACGACGAAAAGACTGCCGGCATGTCCCTGACAGTTACCTATACAGGGCTCGGTCTGATCATAGCTGGCTTCACGGCACAAGCGGCCGGCTACTTCTGGTGACATCTGGTGACGACATAGGCTCGACGACGTTATGGAGAGGTCTCCAGCAATGACCATTGCGTGGAAAATTGAAGGTAGCGCACTTACTCTGATCGAGCCAGCAGGCGTGCGGCTTCCCTTGGCGGATGAAATATATGGCACGCTTGTGGAGCGCACGCCTGCCGCACCTGGAATCCCGACCGAAATTGAAGGGCTGCGCGCCTCTCGTTACCCGATAGTGCCTGTCCTTGTTATCGGGGAGGTGGAAGGTGATGGCCTTCCCAGCTACTTCCTGTCCGGAACCTGCAGAGGGAAAGAGGTTTCGCTACAAAAACACGATCTTGCCCGCAGCCATGTTGTTGCCGATGGGGTTTGGTACGCGATCGAACCGGATCAGAGTGCTGAGGTCGAAAGCCTTATGAAGTCTACCGGCATATCGCTTGGTAGCGCCCGATCGCTGAAATCCTTCCTTGCGATAAAGCGTGCGGCCGGTACCGGTGCTCCGGTCGAGGACAGGATGGCAGATCGCTCGGTATCGCCATTGGCTTTTGCTCCGGCGGCCGATGATACGCCCGCCGGCGTGAATGCCACGCTATATCCCTACCAGACCCTCGGATGGCGCTGGCTCAAGTTTCTGCTGTCGGAAGGAGTTGGCGGCCTCCTTGCGGACGAGATGGGCCTCGGCAAGACACTGCAGATAATCAGCGCGTTAAGCGATGCCGGGAACGGCCCGCTTAGCCCGGCCCTTATCGCCGCGCCTGGCTCGCTGCTGGAAAACTGGAAGCGTGAAATCGCCCGCTTTGCGCCGCACCTGAAGGTGCTAAAGCATCACGGACCTACCCGGACAGGACGCCCTGCCGACCTGCAGGATTTCGATGTTGTAATTACGTCCTATGATAGCGTGGTGCGCGACAATAGCCTGCTGAATATGATCGATTGGCGCGTGATCGTTCTCGATGAAGCGCAATATATCCGGAACCCTACGGCACAGCGGACAAAGGCCGTGAAAAGCCTGCGCCGGCAGGCAGGTCTCGCCGTGACGGGTACGCCGGTTGAAAACAAACTGCTCGATCTCTGGTCCATTATGGACTTTGTCTTGCCCGACCATCTCGGGGATGCAGCCTCATTCCAGAAGCATTTTCAGGATGACATCGATGGAGCCGCCCTGCTCGAACCGCTCGTCTCCCCCCTCATGCTACGCCGACGTATCGCGGACGTTGCAAAGGACCTACCGCCTCGCATCGACATACCGCAGATTGTTGAGCTGGAGGAGGAGGAAGCCGCGCACTACGATCGTATCCGCGATCGGATAGCGCAGGAATACGGCAAGGCCGCCACCTTGGTTGCATTAACTGCAATGCGCCGCTTTTGCGCTCATCCCTCGCTGGTAGATCGCGATCATGGGCAAAACGATCCAATGAACTTCTCGAAGTTTCGACGTCTTGATGAGATCATCGATGAAATATTTTCGCTGGGCCAGAAGGTTATTATCTTCACGTCGTTCACTGTAATGGCGGACATGATAGCCGGCCATATAGAGAAGCGCTTCAGCGCATTCGCCGGCATCATCGACGGTCGCCTGCCGATCGACGATCGCCAGCCCATGATCGACCGCTTCAGCGCGATCACGGGGGCCGCTGCTCTTGTGTTGAACCCGAAAGCAGGGGGGGCAGGCCTTAACATCACGGCCGCCAACCATGTGATCCATTACAACCCCGAATGGAATCCCGCTCTTGAGGACCAAGCCTCTGCCCGCGTCTACCGGCGCGGGCAGGATTTGCCCGTCACTATTCATCGCCTGCTGGTAGCCGACACCGTTGAGGACGTGATTGACGATAGGTTGACCCGCAAACGCGCCCTGTCCGGCACGGCCGTGATTGGGGTGAAGGGGGCAGATGACGATTATGGAGATATCGTAGCCGCCCTCGGCCGCACACCTCTTTCCCGGAAAGCTTAGTGAATATGGTCGATCGGAGCATTGCCAAGGTTTTGAGTAAAAATGACACTGGAGAAACTGGTGGTCATCAGGCTGGAATTCTTGTTCCAAAAGAGACTAATATTCTTTCGTTCTTTCCAAGTCTTGATGCATCTCAATACAACCCGCGTGCCCATCTGATGTTTATGGATGAAAGTGGAGCTTTTTGGGAATTTGCATTTATTTATTATAATAACGCACTCTTTGGCGGCACTCGCAACGAATACAGACTTACGCGCATGACAAAGTATATACGGCAGGCCAGCCTCGTCGTAGGTGATGAGGTGATCCTGTCGCATGATGGGCAACGCTATAACGTCACGCATAAGCGCAAGCGCCAAACCGAAATAAGCGCCGCTGGCGTCTTAAAGCTCGGCTCAGGATGGCGTGTGGTAGAGATCTGAAGGGGGATATTATGACTGTTGAACGGCTGAACCTGCCACCAAATCCGGAACGCATGATTGAAGGTCTGCGCGACACGGGTTATGAATTCAATACTGCCGTCGCAGATATCGTCGATAACTCGATCGCGGCGAACGCCACCAAGGTGCAGCTTTGGCTCGCCGCCGACATGAAAAAACAGATCAGGTTGCTGATTGTTGATAACGGCGACGGCATGAACCGGCAGGGGCTGATCAATGCCATGCAATATGGCTCTGCCGCCCGGCCAAGCGCTGCGAGTCTTGGAAAATATGGCCTCGGCCTAAAAACTGCCTCAACGGCTTTCTGCCGGCGGCTTTCGGTGATCTCGCGGCCAAGCGGTAACACGCCGCCTCTCATGGCAACCTGGGACCTCCTTCATGTTGCTAACGCAAAATCTTGGGAACTGCTGCTAGCTACAGACTGCGACGAGGAGGCGGTGGAACAGCTCGATACGATCGCAGCGGGACATTCCGGCACCGTTGTACTCTGGGAGCAGGTGGACCGGCTCATCAAAGACTATGAAGACAAGTCCGCCGGGTGGGCGAAAAAAGCGATGGAATCCAAGGAAGCCGGCCTCCGCCGGCATCTCGGTATGATCTATCAACGCTTTCTCGATCCCAATGACGACCGCGTCAGGCACGTTGAGATCGAGCTGAACGGAAAACCGGTTGAACCTTGGGATCCCTTTCAGCGCGACTATTCAGAACTTGTTGCACAACAGACTGTTACGTCGGAGCTGCAGGACGGCACACAGGCTGACTTCACGGTACGCGCTTACATCCTGCCCCGCGATGAGGAGTTTCCCTCCAAGGAAGCCGCAGCCTCTGCCCGGGTCGGAAACGACACTCAGGGCATATATATATATCGCGAAAACCGCCTGATTCATGATGCCGACTGGCTTGGCATCTACCGGAAAGAACCTCACTACAATCTGATCCGTGTCGAGTTTTCCTTCGACAATAAGCTCGATGATGCGTTTCATCTCGATATTAAAAAATCTCAGATTATCCTCAACGAGGATTTGGCAAACTGGTTGGAGGAACAGTTCTTGCCTGCGCCGCGCCGTGAGGCAAATAGGCGTCGGCGTGAGGGTGAGCAAAAAAGAATTGCCAAGAAGGGCGTGGGCGCACACGACACCTCGAACACCAACATTCGGAATCACGAGGCCGAAGCCGGCGGCGCAGAGGTTAATGTCACCAATCCGAATACCGGCGAGGTGATCGTCAAAAACGCGCACGGAAAATTCAAACTCAAACTGACAATCGCGAATGCACAGCGACCAGGTGAGGTTTTTGTTCAACCGGTTGATAGTATCACCAACGGCCTTCTTTTCCAACCGGTCATGATTGAGCAGCATCGCGCAGTTCAGATCAACACAAGCCACCCCTACTACAGCAAAGTATATGTTCCAAATCTCGCGCGTAGTGTAACCCTGCAGGGTCTTGATTCACTTATGTGGGCGCTTTGCGTTGCAGAACTGACAACTGTTCGTGATAATACAAATGAGCTATTTAAGGACTTGCGGTATGAGGTTTCTCGTATCCTTGAGAAAATGGTCGAAGCGCTCCCCGATCCGGAAGTAGAGAAGGATGTCGCTTGATCCGCACGTACTAGCCGGCCGCATATCAGCGGAAGCCGGTCTGGAATTTGCCGGCGGCGAGGGACGGGACGGGGAAGGGCGCCGCTGGCTTGAGCTGCATCCATCCGGTCATCACCGGGGACAAACCTTTAGCATCCGGACAACGGTTGGGTGGCGACGCCTCGATGTGCGTTTCCTTCCCGGAAACTTCGCCGGCGATCTGCTAGCCGCAATGGGTGCTGCCGATGAGACCGGCCAAGCGTCGTTTCGAGCAATTTTGGATCTTTGCCGGGCTGACGGTGCTGATCTCGATTTTGCCGTGAACGGTGCTGCAGCATCGCCGAATGACGATGCAATATGGAGCAATCCCTGGCGCAGCATGTCCCTATCGGTACGCCGGGGCATGCTTGCAATCAACGAAGGTGACGAAACAGCCGACTCAAAGCTGGTAGAGCTGTGGGCCGGCCGGGTGGCGGTTGCGATTCTAGCCCTACTGCCTGTGGAAGTAGAAGATGAGGACTCAAGGAATGATGAGGGCCTGCCTGAAGGCGCCCGTACTCGGATCGAAGTCAACCGCTATGAGCGCGATCGGCGAAATCGCGCCGCTGCGCTCTCCATTCACGGATATGGGTGTAAGGCCTGCGGCCTGCTTCTTGATGACCGATACGGACCCGCAGCCACGGGCCTGATTGAGGTTCATCATGTGACGCCGGTCTCCGAACTTGGCGCCGGCTATATCATCAACCCGCGAGATGATCTGGTGCCGCTTTGCCCTAACTGCCACACCGTCGCGCATCGCCGGTCGCCGCCTTATACTGTGGAGGAGCTGCGTGAAATGATGATCGCCGGGTAGCCGTCAGGGCAAAGTGAGGAGGCGCACGTCTCCGATAAAGCTCTCCAAAGTTTGTAGGTGAGGCTGCACCGCCTGCGGAAATGAATCGATCAGCTTCTCCGGTATGACAAGCTGGACCCCCGCCTCGGTCATTTCCTTGAACTGCGATACCGATACACCCTCCTGCAATGTCAGGAGGTGCTTGTTCGGGATCCGCTCGGCCTCGTTCAGTATCTGTCGCCAACGGTCCTTGCAGGTCGTTTTCACGGCCAGCATCCGCAACCGGTCGGCGGGAAAGGCACCATTTTTGTAGGCTGCCTCTGACGGAAACAAGAAATCGGGCCGCCGGCCCGGATCGGACTCCGGGCCGTGGGTGAAGTGAGTATTCTCAACCAGTTTCTCTTCGATGAATATCTCGCGCGTATGAAGCTCCAAGGACCGCCCTGAGCGGGACTTGCGCCGCTGCAGCACCGTCTGCGCCCGCGCGATGAAGTCATCAACGGCGGTAAAGCCCGCGGTGATCGCCGGCAGCTCAATGGCCTGCTCCACGCTGCGGAATATCTCAAATTCACATTCCCGGCGCTTCAGCAACCGCTTGTCGGGAGTCAGCGCTGCTAGGGGTCGAAGCTCGACCGCCTTCCGTACTATGTCAGCGGCTGCGGGAAATTTGGTCAACCATGCTGGCGGCATCTGCGCTGGCTGCAGCCAGCAGCTCGTGGTGGTGGGGACGGGCAAGGGCAACGTGCCTTGCGGCTGCACAGGCGACCACAGCAGATATTTTCCGGGTTCCACAGGACCAATACGATCCTCGACAATCTCTTCCTCGGTTTCGTGCCGGCAAACCCAGACATGACAGTCGATCGCGGCGCCGCCTACGTCGGTGCGGAAGGCAAAGACCGTAAGGGCGCCGGTACTTTCGGGATCGAGAAGCGCAGAAGTGCCGCCACCAAAGTTTGTCAACCGCGCCTCATTCCGGCCGCCGGCAGGGTTCTCATGAAATTTATTATTGTAATAGACCGCCCGGACGTTCCGGTGATCGGAATGAGAGTCGATGTAGAGATCGAACCATATCTCCGGATTCTTAATCGTGGTCGTGGCGATTGATGGAAAAACCTGAAACAAGAATTCCCGAGGAACATACGGTCCGGCCTGATGCGAGCCGTTGGCAAGCGTATCGTTGCCGGAAAGACGCTTCACATACCAAATGATTTCCGGTGCCGTAAATTCGTCCAACCAGTCTGAAAGATCAGCAATTGCCATCGGTTCCCCTAATCTCGCCGCTACTACTGTCTGACCGGAGCCATGTAGCGCTGCGTTTGATTGTTTCTTCTACCCCTATTCGTCCGGTGCCTTTCAAAGAGCACTCCCAGATTTTCAACACGCGCCATCCTGCATGATCGAGCGCGATTTCTACCTCGTCGTCGCGTTCCCGGTTACGACCGATCTTCTGACGCCAAAAGTCTGGCCGGGTACCAGGCCAGCGAAACAGTCGACAGTCATGACCATGCCAGAAACAGCCATGAACAAAGATCGCGGCGTGCCAGCGCGGCAGTACCATGTCAGGTTTCCCGGGCAGGCGACGATCGTGAAGAACGAACCGAAATCCGAGTGCATGAAGGCCTTTACGCACGACCAGTTCGGGTTTTGTGTCCTTACCCCTGATGCCCGCCATCATTCGACTGCGCGTCGCGGTATCGACTATATCACCCGGCAAGAGCCAGTTTCCGCTGAAGCCGCTCCGGCTCGATTTCAGAGCAATCAATAAGCCAAGGCAACATATGCTCGGCAACGGCCTTCACCACCGGCACCACAACAGCGTTACCGAACTGGCGATAGGCTTGCATGTCAGACACAGGAATAATGAAATCGTGCCCCCCGGGCTCGTCAAAACCCATAAGTCGCGCACACTCCCGCGGCGTCAGACGGCGAGGACTCTTACCTTTTTGCTCGATAAGGATTTCTGATCCATCTTTATAATAGCGCGCGGACAAAGTGCGAGCGACGTCGCTACGACCAACGAGTCCAAAACCGAAACCGTTGCCTGCAGCCTTGTGCTTCGCGGCATACCCCTGAAGATATTGCCATAAATGGTCAGTCAGCGTGTACTTATCCGATACTGACGCAATATTACCGCGTGTGTATGGTGATTCCAACTCTTCGGATCCGTCTTCAGGATGAAGAATTGTACCAAGCCGTGGTCCATTTAGTGGGTCAGGCAGCACGAGGTCATCAAAGGTAAAATCGTTTTTCTCGCGAAATCCTACAATAAATATGCGTTCACGTTGCTGAGGTACGAATGATTTAGAGTTTATAACCTTCCAATGAACCTGATATCCCAGCTCCTCCGTCAGGGTTTTATGTATAACCCTGAACGTCTGGCCTTTGTCATGATTAACTAAGTTTTTTACATTCTCGAGCAAAAATGCACGTGGACGATGATGTTGGATAATTTTCGCTACGTTAAAGAACAGCGTTCCCTGTGTTTCATCAAGAAACCCATGAGGCCGGTTCAAAGCGTTCTTTTTTGATACGCCAGCGATCGAAAAAGGCTGGCATGGGAAACCAGCCAATAAAAGGTCGTGTGCCGGAATGCTCTCCAGTGGTACCTTAGTTATATCACCAGCGACCTCATGATCACACTCATAGTTGGCCAGATACGTTTTTTGTGAATACTTGTCCCATTCACTAGTAAATACACACTTGCCCCATTTATCAAACCCCCGCCGTAGGCCGCCGATGCCAGCGAACAAGTCAATAAACGTAAAACTGTCACTTTTCTCTAAAGCTGAAGCTTCCGAGGGAGCACAAATGCGACTGCGACGTAGTATATCGTCCAACATGCGTACGGCGGCACGCCGGGGCGGCGTTATGCCTCGTTCCCAACGGTAGACTGTGCTGCGCGAAAAGCCTGCGGCATCAGCAAACTCGTCGATGCTGATGCCCGCACTGGCACGCAAACGGGAGAACTCAGAATCAGATCGCACGGGCACCTCTGGGACAATTTGTGCCACTTTGGCATTATGAGTCCCAGCAAACAAGAACAAAGCCGGCACTTCGGCGCGTTTCTGCTCAATCGTTGTTAATCGCCCGGTTTACCGCGCTTTCGGCTCTCGGTCTGTGCGTCGTCACGAGAAGCTACCACGCCAAGCCTGACAAGGCGGGAGGTTATCCCGCCCTCGTTGCGATCGAACGCCTTCATCAGGTCCTCGATCGTAGCTCTCTCCTCATTCCACAGTCGCATCAGCCGGGCATCCTTATCGTCGGTCCAGCGCTCGCCTGTCGCCAGCCCGCGTTCCTTCTGGCTGACCGGCCTGAGGGGCGACTGCTTCCTAGCCCCCTTCTTCACGAGAAGGCGTACCGCGTCCGCGACGGCTGCCCACTCCACGTTGGAAAGCTCGACCACCTCCCCGTCCGGCAATACGAGGTGGGAGCGACCATGCCCGGCCGACAGCTCGAAGCGGCGATCGGCGACGGACCATGCCATGGTGTGCCCGGTCGGCCGCGTCGGTTCCTCAACCTCCGCGTCTTCCGGCTCGCGAACCAAGGGCGATGCGGGCGGTTCAGGTGCGGGTGCCGGCTCCGGTGTGGGTGCAGGTGCCTGGGCTTCGGTTGGAACCGCCGGTGATGCCCTGCCTGCCAGTTCGGCCAGCCAGCGATCCTCAACCGCCGGCAGCGAAGCGCCCGTAATCAGCCGTGCAATGTTTCCAGCCAGCGCTTCCGGGGAGTCGGCGAGCAACCCCAGACGGCTGAAGGCCCCCGCCTTCAGGACACGAAAGGTAAGATTACCCGAACCGCTGAAGGTGGTGTGGCCGGCGGACGTGCCCCGGCCTCCGGCCATCATGCCGGCAGTGACCCCGGTGTTCATGTCGATGCCAATCAGTGCCGCACGCGCACGCAACCGCATGTCGTTGAGCAGGTACATCGACCCCGCTTCCTTCGACCATATCGGCTTCACGACAATGGCGTGCAGGCAGCGGACACCGGCTTCCCCAAGCCGCATGATTACGTTCAGCTCCCCGGAATTGAGGCCGAACGATACGGGCGGCCCCTGCATCGGGTATTTGTGCTTGATCTCTAGCAGCCAGATATCCTCGCCGTGCACCAAGATGCGATCAAGGTTCCAGACCGCCCGGAACCACGGCTGCACGCCGCAGTTCATGAACAGGCGCGGCAGGATCACCTTGCGGCCCAGCGCCGGCCCGTGCTGGCTGGACAGGAACCCCCAGAAGCTCTGTTGCTGGCGGTTGGCATCGCGCACCGCCTGCGACACCTCGACGGCCTGCGGCTTCCTGCCGGACAGCTCGCCCATCAGCCCGGCCAGGGGCCTGCTGCCGGGAACAAGCCGGCCCGCCTTCCACTCCCGTGCCGAGAAGGTGGTCAGCGGATCATCGGTTTCGACCAGCCACACCCGGAACCGCTTCTCCAGCGCCGTCAGATAGCGGCCCAGCCCGGGCTGGTGGCCGCGTGACCAGACAAATGCCAGCCATTGCTGCCCCCTGCCCGGATCAACGATCGCAGTATCGGCATCGAGCAGAACCGCCCCCTCGAGATGGGCGGGCACGTCATCGAAAATCTGATCGAATACGCTTTCGACCACGAGGCCTTCGGCAAGCTGGTGCTTGTCCTGCGCGAGAATCGTGCGGCACACCTCATGGTCGGCAAGGTCAAGCGAGGCCAGCTCGCCCCATGGGGTCTGCATCGTATCGTTCTCCTCGTGGTTACGGCTCGCGAACTGGCGCCATGACATACAGATTGCCGCTGGCGCGCGTCCGGTAAACCACCAGCTCGGCGGCATCGTTGCCGCTGGCAATCTGTAGCCACACTGGCCCCAGTCCAGGATGGACAGCCTGATAGTCGGGCGCTGCCTCCAGCAAGGCCTGCATGTCGTCAGGCATTGGCCTCGGCTGCATGTCAGCCACCGGATAATGACTGGTCATGAACGGGAGCACATCATGCCCGCTGCGAAGCCGGGCCATAACGCTCGTCAATTCCTCTCTATCGCCCGCGTCCACGTCCACGTCCCTTTCCCCGGCCGTTATCGTCCCGCGCTCCTGACCGACTGCCAGCCTTACGCCCGGTTGCCGGTTGAACAATCACGCCATCCTCTCACATGCCCCTGCCATAGATATTCCCGACGCGGATCAGATACTGCTGCCGCTCTGATCCGTGCCGACCGGGTGCAATTCCATGTCAGCCAGCCTCAGCATGGTCACGTCAGCCTCGTGACGACGCATCCAGGCCCGCGCCTCTGCCATCGCGGGACTGCCCCGGGGCAGTATCTGATGGAGGGCAGCCGGCTTATCTTCAGTCTGCCGGCGACGAAGCATCGCCACGGCCTCTCCGATCCCGACGACCTGCCGCGCCCACAGGCCCAGCACCTCCAGCCCGAACCATGACGGATATATTCCACTAAGCGCGTTGTTCGCGATGGCTGTCCGGCCAGCCTGAACCCGTTGCGGGCTGGCCCCGTCTGGAGGCACCCATTCGGGCGGCGACGGCTCCGGGGTTGCAGGAGCGATGGCAGACCAGTCGATATCGGCGATCATGGCCTCAAGGTCTGGCCAGCGTGCGAGGGAGAGGGCCGGGCTTTGCAGCTCCTCATTGGACAGCAGACAATCGAGCATCATTGAACGGCGGAGCAACGCGGCCGGCACCCATACCCCTTCGCCCACGGGGGTCATCCAGCCATGCACGTCCTCCAGCCAGTCAAATCGGTGCGGAACCCAGGGATCGTCGGGATCGTGGACCGGGCGATCGACCCGCGCCGCTGCGCGCAACGCCCGGTCAAACGCTTCCAGCACCTCATCCTGACTATACGCCATGGTACATGCTCCGACAGGTCAGCTCCGATCCTTGCGGGAACGGGATTACCCGATCTCCTCGACACCCACGACGCAGTCGATCGTGGACCCGCCGTTGTCCATCGCCTTCTTGGTGAGCGCCCCATCGCGGGCCGCTGCCTCGTCGGCGTGATGCCCCTCATAGACGCTCTCAACCCTGTTATCATTGGGATAGAGGCTGCTCACGGTCACTTTCCAAAGCCTGTCCGTCATCATTCCGTTTCCTTTGCTGGTTCGGTCTGTCTATCGGCCACGCCCGCGATCCTTGCCCTGCTCGCGCTCCTGACGCTCTTTCTCCCGGCTTGCCCTGATCTTCTCGCGGGCCTCGGCGACGCGCTTCTCCTGCTCGGTCTGGGGCGGCTTGCCGGCGGCATCTGTCTTGCCGGCCATCCGGTCGCTGATCGTCCGCCCGTCCAGCGTCGGAGCCTGGGAAGGCTCGGCCAGCGTGCGGTCCTGCTGGGCCGCCAGTCGGCCGTCGCGTTCAGCAATGGCACGGGTTTCCGCCTGCCGCTGTTCGTTTGCGCTGGTTGTACCGTCGATCGCTGCCATGCCCGTCTCCCTTGCTGCCTGAACCTCTGCCGCCAGCGCCGGCCTGGCGCGCGTGGCGAGGCGTTCTGCCAGCCGCTCGCCGGGCGACTGGTTACCCTCCCACGGAAACGCACGCCGCATGTAACCGGCAAGCCGGTCGATCTGCTCGCCCAGCCGCTCGATCCGCTTGCCGATCGCCGCGCGGGTCTGCTCCCATGCCTTGCTCGCTGCCTCATAGGCTCCACGCTTCACTGATGCGAACAAGCCGGTGGGAACCTCGGGACGCTGCAAACGATGCGCCTCCTGCCGGCGCTCATGACCGGCGAGAAGCCGGCGGGCATAGTCGTCCACCTTCTCGGCCTTGGCGACGACACCGGCAAACTGCCGATCGTTCTCGGTCCGCCACTCACGCAACACCAGCTCGGGCGCACGCGCCGCTGGTGTTGCCGGCGCGGCCGGAGCGCCAGGCGTGTCGAGCATCCGGATGCTACTGCCCCGCGATGCCGCACGCGCCGCATCAAGCAACCCGCCGCGCCGTTCCGGTTCGGCCTGGCGCTCGCCCTCGATCCGGGCGCGAGCCTCCGCAAGATCGATCACTTCGGCATTCGCCCGTACCGGCTCACGCGCCTTTTCGCCGCGCACCGTCTCGACGCCCTTGCGCTCCATCTGAATGATGTTGGGGCCGAAATGCTTGCCGGGCATCCGCGCCTCGTTCTCTGCGATGAATGCCGTATCGCCGCGCGCGCGCGCCGCCTCCAACTGCCCGGCCTTGTGCATGTGACCGGCGCGCCAGCGGGCCGCCTGCTCGGGAAGGCCCGCCCGTTCAAGCGCGTCACCGCACATGGCCGCGAAGTTCTCGCGCCAATGCTCCACCTCGCCCGATCGCTGGTTGTCCAGCTCGCGCACCTTCGCGCCAAAACCGTCCGGTTCAATCCGCCGCGTCGAACACAGCACATGCGCGTGATGATTGCGATTTCCCTGCCCTTTGGCCGCGTCCGCATCGGGGGAATGGATCGAGGCATCGACCACCATCCCGTGGCGTTCAACCAAGGCCGTCGCGAACTGCGCGACCAGCTCCTGCCGCGCCTTGCTATCGAGGTCAGCGGGTAACGCGATCTCGAACTCGCGCGCTACCGTGCTGTTCTTGCGGACCTCCGCCGCTTCCACGGCGTTCCACAATGCCGGTCGATCGCGCACCCATGCCGGGGCATCGTTCGGTGCAAAGATCGCGCACTGCGGACGCTCGACCCCGCCTCGCCGTGAGTAGTCGAATACCTGCCCGGTCTTCTCATCCACGATGCGCGCACCCGACCGATACGCGCACGCCGCTGTTGCGCTGCGCCCTTGCGAACGCCCGATCGTCTTCACGCTCATGTGATATGGAGCGAGCGGCAATGGTTCTTCTGCCTCCTGCCTTCTTAACGCGAGGTCCAGCACATGATGCTGGCCGGGGGTGTGGGGTGGTGGTCCACCCCGCTGTCGCATCAGCGACATGGGTGCAGGGTATGACCCTGCCGCACGCAAACCGCAAGGTTTGCATAAGTGCGCCATTCACTTCGTTCTGGTGTATTCTGGTGGCTCGCTTGGGGCTGTGTCCCCTTTCCTTCTTCTGCCTTCTGTTCTAGCTTCTGCCTGTCCAAGGAGAACCGCGCATGGCTGATCCCAAACCCAGCAAGATTGACCGGCTCAAGGAACGCCAGAAGCAACTGGCCGCCCAGATCGCCGCTGCTGAATCCCGCGAACGCAACGCCGAACGGACCTTGGATACGCGGCGTAAAATTCTCATTGGCGGCGCGGTGCTGGAAAGCCTGCGCCGTGGGGAATATTCGCAGGATCAGCTTTCGGGTTTGCTCGACAAGGCCCTCAAGCACGATCGCGACCGCGCCCTGTTCGACTTCCTGCCCAACGCTAAACCGGATACGCAATCGTGAGGCCGCTGCGATCCCTGCTCATTGCGGGAGGGATCGCACTCTCTCCCGTTTCCCCTGCCCTTGCCGACGTACCGCGTTGTGACCCGGTACTCGAAGGCGCGAAGTTTCTGGAGGGCAAGGACAAGGACTATACCGCACGGCACGCGGAGCATGTCCGCGCCGTCTGCACCGCGCATGACACCAGCGCCGATCGCTGGTCCGCACTGATTTCCGATCTGCACCTAGACGCCACCCGCATGATCGCCGCCGCCAATGCGAAAAACTGGAACGGTGTCGCCGATGGCCTCGACCATGCCGCCCCGCTGCTCGAACAACTGACCGCGCAGGCCAGGGCCGATACCGCCAAGCCCCATCCCGCATCCGAACCCGTCGATTTCCGTCTCAAGGGTTTCGTGGAACTGGCAACTGATGGCTATCGCCAGCGGCTGGTGTCCGCCGGCCTCGCCCCGCCCGCATCGTTGCGCGCCGGCCTGTCCGACCTGTCGCGCGCGCTGCGCTCGAACGGCACCGGCCCGCTTGCCGGGACCGCCTACGTGCTGGTCATGGACCTGTCGGGCAACGCCGACGATCTCGCCGCCATCCTTGCCGATGAGGCAGCGCGCAACGAACGCCACAAACAGGAAGGTTTGAACACCGCCCTGAACGACGTGAAGATGGAGCGCGAGAATCCGACGACCATGACCGGCTACTGGTCCGGCATGGGGCAGCGGCTCGGGCGCTGGACCGCGTTGTTCGAATGGATGCTGATCGCCGCGTTCGTCGGCTCGATCTTCGCGTACCGGTCGAAGCGCCCGCGCATTGCATGGAAACTCGTCGCCCTCGTCCCGCCGATCTTCCTGCCGCTGTTCGCGCTGCACGTCTTCCTGCCCATTTTCCCATGGTGGGCGATGGACCTCGCCGCGATCCTCGCACTGGCGGCGCTGTGGGGCTACACCGAACGCTATCCGCTGCTCTACACCGGCAAGGCCCCCTTTGGTTCGTCCGGAGGGGCACAGGGCGCGCCTGACGCCCCTGCGGGACCGGTCGGGCCTCCCCCCGGCCCCGACACCCACGGCAGCGCCTATTGGGGTTCCGTGGCCCAGATGCGGGCGCTGGGGCACCTGCCCGCCGCCAATGCCTCCACCCCTGCCGGCTTCGCACTCGGCCGCGCAATCGGGCCGGTGCCAGGCGACAACCGCTTTCGCCAGTCGGGCCATGTCATCACCTTCGCCCCGACCGGCTCGGGCAAGGGCACTGGCCTCGTGATTCCTACCCTTCTCGAATATCCCGGCTCGGCGCTGGTGCTGGACGTGAAGGGCGAGAACTACGCCGTCACTGCCCGCGCGCGGCGGGCGATGGGACAGGCCGTGTTCCTGCTCGACCCCTACGGGGTGACGGGCGATCCCGCCCACGGCTTGAACTGGCTCGATCGCATCGACCTCGAAAGCGAGGATTGTCTGGCACAGGCGATGACGATCGCCGACGCCTGCGTGATCCCGTCCGACAAGGGCGGCGACGATCATTGGGACGACACCGCCCGCGACCTGATCCGGGGCGTGGTGCTGCACGTCGCCGGCTTCGCTTCCGATCGACGTAACATGGGTGAGGTGCGCCGGCTGCTTGCGGGCAGTGCGGAAGAGCTGGACGACACGCTGGCGGCGATGATGGCGAGCGATGCCGCGTTCGGCATTGTCGCGCGCGCCGCCAATACCTTCTCCGGCATGGCCGATCGCGAGCGCGGTTCGGTGCTGTCGTCGGCGCGGCGACACACCGCCTTCCTCGATGATCCCCGCATCGCCCGCGCGCTGGCCCGCTCGGATTTCTCGCTGCGCGATCTCAAACACAAAGCGATGACGGTCTACATCGTCCTGCCGGCCGACAAGCTGCGCGGCGGCAATGCCCGGTTCGTGCGTGGCCTGGTCAACGACGCTCTTGCCGGCGTGATGGCGGATACCATCACCCCTCTCCACAAGGTCGTGTTCCTGCTCGATGAGTTCGCCCAGCTCGGCCGCATGACCGCAATCGAGGACGCGATCAGTCTGGTGCGTGGGTTCGGCGTCGCGCTCTGGCTGTTCCTGCAGGACATGGACCAGCTCAAGATCTATCCCAAGCGCGGCAGCTTCATCGCCAACGCCACCAGCCAGTTTTTCAACACGCGAGATCTGGAAACCGCGAAATACGTCTCTGACAGCCTCGGCAAGGCGACGATCGAGTTCGAGACGGCCAATGCGGGAAAGAGCGGTGGCAGCAACGTCGGCGGTGGCGGCGGATCGTTCAACCGGGGCAAATCGTCCGGTGTCAGCCAGCAATTCGCCGGCCGCGAGCTGCTGACGCCCGATGAGGTCATGCGCGAGCGGCGCGCGATCGTGTTCGTAGCGGGCGAGCCGGCATGGCTGCTTGACCGGATCGATTATCGCACCGACGCCGAATATCGCGGGGCGTTCGATCCCAATCCCTACCATGCCGGCCCGCGATCATGATCTGGCTGGTGGTCGCGATCGTTGGCGGTTTGCTTCTCGGCAAGCTCATGGGGTTCATGGCCGTTGAGTTCGTGATGCGCCCCGTCATGCTCATCGCCCGTGGAGCTGCCGCATTGCTCGGGACGATAGTGGGATGGGGGCGTCGCCTCCCCTGACAACGGAGGTAGACTTTTGCCTTGCTTGTCCGCTCAGGAGACGGTGCAGGCACACACCGCCATATCCGCTTAGCTTTCGTCGGAAGCTTGCGGCCGTAAGGCCGCTTTTGTGACGGCGTTAGCCGGCACGCATCAACAAACATATTGCCCATCGGGCAATTCCGCATTTGCTTTACCGTTGGTGTGATGGAGCTGCGAACCGTTAAAAGGTTCTGTTAAATATGGACTGTTAAGAAGGTTAAGCTCGCAAAAAAGCGAAATATCTAGCCTATTATCAACGACATATAGAAAGCCCCGGTGGGTGATACCCCGTGATTCGGTGGGTGATACCCCGATAGCGTGGTGGGTGATACCCCGAGGCAATAGTGGGTGAAACCCCGAGTCCGCTGATCCTCGAAAGCGGTTGCCAATGCCAGTTATCCACAGTCCGGCAGTCGCCCGAGCCTTTATCGCGATGCATGCATGTTATCGACCAACGTCGTCCGGTGGGTGATACCCCGATAGTTGCGCGCTGGGTGGGTGATACCCCGATAGTCAGCGGCGGCCGGCTAGGTGGTCCATGCGGGCGTCTACTTCCTCAGTACGCCGGCGATCGGCATCAAAGCGGGCACTCCGCTCCTCTTCTGCTCGCATCCGCTCGGCAAGCGCAAGCGCCTCGACCTCACCACGCCGTCTAAACTGTACGGCCGGACTTTTGTCGGCCGTCTCCGTCATCTCCATCGCATAATCTGGAAGCTGGTCAGCCTCGATCACGCGCCGGAGCATCCGGTTGAACTCCTTTGGCTGAGCATCGCTGCCGGTCTTATCGCGCAATACCTCGACCCGGCACAGCCACCCACCCTGTTGCGAGCCGACATGCTTGCGCGCGATCCGATACAGAGCCCGCTCCAGCCCACCGGACAGAAGGAAATAGTCGGGGTGCATGGTCAGCAGAGACTTCTCGTTCACGATGCCCTCATAAACCCAATCCGAGAGGGTCAGCGTCATGCCCCGGGGCTGCTCGGTGTCGGCGTCGGTGTCGAACGTCCAGCTATCCAGCCAGTTAAAGCCAGCCTTTTGCCGTCGCTTTGTCGCGCGAATTGAAGTCGTGATGGACGTAGTTTGGAGTCGCAGCAACGCCGCTTGCAGCTCCTGATAATCCCTGCCCCCAGTGCCGCGCTTGATCGCCCGCAACAGGTCGTAGGGTGTCGTCGTCAATGTGCGCGGCAAGTCGTTCAAGCCCTGCTGCTTCATTCGATTCAAGGTCGATGCCGCCCATATCAGGATATCGGCATCCCATATCGTTGCCATCCCGTAGTCGGGAATCGCCTGCACGCGCACCCATGCTTCGCCGTCTGGGCTTTTATATTCGATCGGCTTCAAGCGCTTGCGCTTTTGGAGAGAGAAGAATGGCCGCTCCATGATCTCCCGCTGGTCACGGAGCGAAAGGTCGCCCAGCGCCGGGATGAACAGGTCGAACTCGGGGTTGGGATCGCGCCGTTTGCTCATCGGCCAAACCTGGTGTGGCCCCGCTTGACCAGATACTGACGGAGCAGGCGTTCGGTAATGACGGTAAGCGGTTCCCCACCCTCTTCGACGCTGAGCTGACGCAACGCTCGGTGCATATCTTCGGGAATATGGATCAGCACCGGCTTCTTGCCGGGATGACTGCTGCGCCGTGCCGGCATCGTGGGTTCGGCGGCTGTACGACGCGCACGACGCGGTGTGTCGATCTGTGCTGGCTCAGGAGCCGTGTCTGCGACAGGGGCTCCTACAGGAGTCGCATCTGTGGGCTCGTCATCGAAAATGCCGGCAAGTGCCGAAGGCTTGCGAGCCATTATGCCACCTCGCTTATTTACTTAGTCGTATAACCGCTTAGTCGCTTAGCCTCTTCGTAAGCTGACCGCAACTCACCCGCTGCCTTGCTATCAGGTTCCGTCTCCGACGCTGTTTTCCCAAGAGGCGTAGCCTTGTAGAAGTCCTTACGGAAATGAAGGCGGCTATCGAACATCGTCACGCCCTTGGCTGAGAAGCCAGCATGGGCCTCCTGCCCCTCCCCGCCCTGATGCGGAACTTGGGTCAAGATGACGGCAAACGGTGTGCCCGCTTGCTGTACCTGCTTGATTGTCTGCAAAACCGAATGAACGTCCAGCCCGCGAGGGGCCACGGGAATAACGACGAAGTCCGCCTGCTCGGCCGCGAGCATCGCAATGTCTTTGGAGTTCGCAGGCGTGTCGATGATGATAAGATCAATCTTGCCGCTGCCCCGCCCTCGCGAGATATGGAGAGGCAGGCCAGCGACGCTGCTGTCCTTCACCATTACATCATCGGAATCGCGACGCTCTGACCAGTAGAGAGCTGATCCCTGTCGATCGTCAGCATCAAGGATGACGACGGACGCGCCTTCACGTGCCGCCTCGACGGCGAAGCCGGTTGAAAGGGTCGTCTTAGACTGCCCCCCTTTTTGCGCGATCACTGCCCAGACCTGCATACCTGCTCCTGCTAACCCACTAAGCGATTTATATAGCTTAGTAGGTTAGCACACAAGCCTCCCGCTTAGCTGCTTATTCGCTTAGTGATAAAACGGCTACCGCAGGGCATGCTTGTTCACTGCTTTTTACCAGTCGATGCGTTAACCGAAGCAGGAAGGTGTTGGCTTGCGGAGAAGGCTGCAACCGGTAATCTCCATCCTTGCAACTAGCCGCTTTTGAAGCGTGGGTTGCACCCTCAAACAGGAGATACCGTTTGTCGCGGTTCCGGTTCGTTGTCCCCCCCCTTCTCGCAATCGGTCTCGCTGGATCAGCCTGTGGTCAGGCAAGCAAGAGTGCCACCTCGCCCGCAAAGATCGAGGTTCCGAAGGTGGAACGGGAGGGCGTATGGCAGCCAACCGCTGGCGGTACGCAGGTGCCGCTCTGGCCTGCGAACGTTGCTCTCGCGAAGCCGGACACCGGCGATCATCCCGAGGCGACCGGCAATGGTTCCCCACTTGTCGGTGGGTCAAAATGGCATTGGGCGAGCTATGTCACCAGGCCGACCATGACTATCTACAAGCCTAAGGGGCGGAACACCGGCACCACGATGCTGGTGCTGCCGGGCGGCGGTTTCTACGCGGTTGCGACCGACTTAGAGGGCACCGAAATCTGCGATTGGGTCGTCGAGCAGGGCATGACATGCGTAATGCTGAAGTACCGGACGCCGCAGGTATGGCCGAAGGAGAATGGAAAGCAGCAGCGACCGAAGGCGCTGCTCGGCTTGGACGACGCTCAGCGCGCGATGGGATTGCTTCGGGAAGGGGCCTCTACCTATGATATCGATCCGCACAGGATCGGCGTGATCGGCTTTTCGGCTGGCGCGTATCTCGTAGCGAATATGAGCAACACGGAAGAGCGCGCTTACCCGCTCGCCGATGCCGCCGACCGACAATCCCCCCGGCCGAACTTCGCGATCGTAGCTTACACAGCGCGCATGCTGGACAACAGCAAGGGCAAGAACAACCTTGAACTAAAACCTTGGGTGAAGATCAGCCCTGAGGCACCGCCGACGCTCATTATCCACGCCATGAACGATCCCGTCGACAATATCAGGGAGGCGATGGCCTATGCGCTGGCGTTGAACGATGCCGGCGTGCCCGTCGATATGCGTCTCTACGCGAAGGGCGGTCATGCTTTCGGAATGCGGCCAACCGCCGATCCGATCACAAGGGAATGGCCGGGAC
>NZ_JAXOJJ010000013.1:0-28957 GCF_036663615.1 Sphingomonas rhamnosi | reverse complement strand
AACTTCACGCAGCTTCCCGATGATCTCCTCGGGCTTGTGCTTCTTCGCAGGCATTCGTCGTCCCTTCCTTGATCCAGACCCTTATAGTCGATGGACCACTCAGAAGGGGGCAGCTCAATCTGTCCGGCGGTATCACACCACGGTAAGCCTCTGCTGCCGCGTTGATGATGGCCAGCATCTCGTTGCGATCATCCGTTCGGCACCGGCGGAAACACAGCGGAGTGGGCAGAGCGGAAGCGTCAGAACTGGTCATTGCGGAAGCCTGGCGCGAACGCGTGATGTCCGCAAGTGGACGACTGCCGACCGGAAGATTCCCGTGCCGGACCAGAACGTCGGCCTTGCAACGACCGAGGCCGCGCCGATCGCCGCGAATGTCGCAAAGTGGTGGACTGCGGACAGGCGGCTTACGGGAGGGAGCTACGTAAAGCGGACATTTAGCGCCCGCCGCCTTTTCCGAAAAGGATGGAATGACGGGAAGGTAGATCCATAGTCGGCCGCACGAACGATGCGCACCAACGGTGGAACAACGCTCGGTTGTGGCTCTTGCGTTCCATGCTCTGGACAGCAATATCGCGTAAAATCTGGGGGAACCTCCATGTTCACCATCATCGCGCTGCTTGCGATTGCACAAACCGGCGTCTCGGCCGCTTCGACCGCCGCACCAACAATTCAAGACGAGATCATCGTTATCGGCAGAAAACTCCGGAACTGGCGCGGCTCGTTGAAGACCAAGGGTGGCGCGACACGCTGCGTTACCAAGAAATCGACCGGCGACCGCGACATCGACCAGATCGGTTGCGACGCAATGGTGACGTGCTTTCTAAAGTTCGAGGGTGAGTTCAGGGCGGTGCTCTCAGCCTCCCGCGACAAAATTTCGCGAAATAGCATGAACGCGGATATTAGCCAGCGTCTGGCAGCTTGCGTAGAGGAGCGTCATAACAAGCTCAAAGAGGCGCTTGCTGACCGGCGAGCGGCGGGGCTATCCTGAATTTGGCGTTACCTTTATTTCCCGCAAATGAATCCATAGCTGGACAGCCGCCTGAACGATTGCGCCGGGAGCCGCCGGGGACCGCCCTTTCCCGAAACGTGTTCTCGATTGCTCTTTCCCGAAATGGCTGGGCGGAGACGGAGAAACGGGAAAGATCGCGCTTAATGAATGGCCGCTATCGGGCGCCCGGATAACCGGTCTGAACGTCCGGGTGTGGGCGAAAGCCGCCATTTTCGGCTGTCCTACACGTATGGCGTATGACACCATCGCACGATGCTCGGTTGCGCCTTCCTCGTCGTCTCATACGTCCCAAACGCCCCGCGGAAACAGCAGGTCGGGGGGTACGTAGCGTGAACTTCCTCAACTTCCGACCCGTTCGATCGCGCGCCGCGATCACGCCGCCGGCCCCGAGATGACCCCAACCCTCTACGGCATCCGCAACTGCGACACGATGAAGAAGGCCCGCGCCTGGCTCGACGCGCACGGTGTCGCGTACGCATTCCACGATTACAAGGTATTGGGAATCGACGCGGCGCGGCTCGACGACTGGATCGGCCGCGTCGGTTGGGAGGTGCTGCTCAACCGCGCGGGAACGACGTTCCGTAAACTGCCCGAGGCGGATCGTGCCGATCTCGACGCGGCCAAGGCCACCGCGCTGATGCTGGCGCAGCCGTCGATGATCAAGCGCCCGGTGCTCGACACCGGCGACGCGCTGCTGGTCGGCTTCAAGCCCGAGCGCTATGAGGCGGAGTTCAAAGGCTAAGGAGAGTCGCATGCCCGTTGCCACCTGGAACGGCACCGAGATCGCCCGCTCCGACGACACCGTCGTCGTCGAGCGCAACCACTATTTCCCCGCCGACAGCATCGATCCGGCATTGCTCGAAGACAGCGCGACGAAGACGCATTGCCCGTGGAAGGGCGACGCCAGCTACAAGACGCTGGTCGTCGACGGGAAGCGCAACGTCGATGCGGTCTGGTACTATCCAGACCCGAAAGCGAAGGCCGCCGAGATCAAGGGGCGCTACGCGTTCTGGAAGGGCGTGACGGTCGGGTGAGTCCTGCATTGCCTGCCCCCGACCGTCACCCCAGCGAAGGCTGGGGTCTCCGTGGGGCAGGCGCCGTGGCCCGAACCGGGAGATGCCAGCCTGCGCTGGCATGACGGCGAGGGGGGCGTAACGGAGGGGTGTGAGTTGTACCCCGCGGCCCCCACGCGCTAAGACCCGCCGCCATGTCCACGACCTACCAGCTCGACACCGCGACGAGTCGCGCCAACCCGACGCCCACGCCGCTCAAGCGCCTCACCGTGCCCGCGATCCAGCGCTGCAAGGGGGGCGAGCCGCTGGTGATGCTCACCGCCTACACCGCGCGGATGGCGCAGCTGCTCGACACGCACTGCGACCTGCTGCTGGTCGGCGACAGCCTGGGGCAGGTGATCTACGGCTTGCCATCGACGCTGGCGGTCACGCTCGACATGATGTGCGCGCACGGCGCCGCGGTGGTGCGCGGCAGCTATCACAGCGTCGTCGTCATCGACATGCCGTTCGGCAGCTATGAGGCGAGCCCGGAGGCCGCCTTCGCCTCCGCGTCGCGGATCATGGCCGAAACCGGCGCGGCGGCGGTGAAGTTGGAGGGCGGCGCGGCCATGGCCCCGACGATCGCGTTCCTCACGCAGCGTGGCATTCCCGTGATGGCGCATATCGGCCTCACCCCGCAGGCCGTGAACGTGCTGGGAGGCTATGGCGCGCGCGGTCGGACCAATGCCGAACACGCCAAGATCGTCGGCGACGCCCGCGCGGTGGCGGAAGCCGGCGCGTTCGCGATCGTCGTCGAGGGCGTGCTCGAACCGCTCGCCCGCACCATCACCGCCGAAGTGTCGTGCCCGGTGATCGGTATCGGCGCGTCGGCGCAGTGCGACGGGCAGGTGCTGGTGACAGAGGACATGCTCGGCCTGTTTGATCGCACCGCGCGGTTCGTGAAGCGCTATGACGACCTGGCCGGCCGTATTTCCGCCGCGGTCGCCGACTATGCGGGCGAGGTACGCAGCCGCGCTTTCCCGACGCCCGACCAGACCTACGCACCCAAGGACTGATCCGCCTTTCGTTTCGCAGGCCGCGCGACTAAGGTCCGCGCTTCCCTTACCAGATCCGGAGTTCCACTTGGCCCTGCCGCCGAAAACCGATGAAGCATTCCTGCGCGAGGTCGACGAGGAACTGCGTCGCGACCAGCTCGCCGGGTTCTGGACCAAATGGGGTCTCTGGGTCGCGGTAGCGGTCTTCGCCGCGCTCGCAGCACTTGCCGGCTTCCTCTACTGGCAGCACCGCCAGGCCGAAGCTGCAGGGGTCGAGGGCGAACAGCTCCAGGCCGCCTATGATTCGCTGGGCGCCAACAACGTGCTCGCTGCGTCGAAATCGCTGGCCGAACTCGCCGGATCGAACCGCGACGGCTACCGCGCGCTCGCGCAGTTCACGCAAGCCGATATCCTGCTCCAGAAGAACGACCTGAAGGGCGCCGCCGCCAAGTTCGCGACGGTCGCCGCGGATGCGTCGCTCGCCAAGCCGTTCCGCGATCTTGCGCTGATCCGCCAGACTGCAGCCGAATACGACACGCTGAAGCCGCAGGTCGTGGTGGAGCGGCTGCGGCCGCTCGCGGTTCCCGGTGGCGCCTGGCTCGGCAGCGCGGGCGAGATGGTCGGCGTCGCCTATCTCCGCCTGAACCAGCGGCCCCAGGCGGGTACGTTGTTCGGCCAGATCGCACGCGATCCGGGCGTGCCCGAAACGATCCGTCAACGTGCGGTTCAGATGGCGGGCGTACTGGGCGTCGATGCCGCGCCGAACGCGACCCCTACCGAGGATACGAAATGAAGAATTCCTATCGGGTAAGCGTCGCGGTGGCCGCGCTTCTGGCTTTGGGCGGGTGTGGCGTATTCAAGGGTGGCCCCAAGAAGACCCCGACCGTCGGCGAGCGCGTGTCGATCCTGGTTTCGGAAAACGAAGTCGAGACCGACAAGACCATCGCCGACGTCCAGGTCCTGCTGCCCGCCGCCGCGCCGAACGACTCCTGGGCGGAGCCCGGCGGCAATCCCGCGCATTCGCTCGGCCAACTCGCGCTCGGCAACGCGCCGACGCGCGTGTGGCAGGCCGGGATCGACGGCGGATCGAACCGCCAGCGGCTCGCCGCCGCCCCGGTCGTGGCCGAGAACAAGCTGTTCGTGACCGACGTTGCGGCGGTCGTCCACGCCTATGCCGCCGACACCGGCGCGCCGCTGTGGACGGCGCCGCTGACCGAGGGCAAGCTCAACGCCAGCGCGCGCTTCGGCGGCGGCGTCAGCTATGACGACGGCAAGGTCTATGCGACCGACGGCGTCGGCGACGTCGTCGCGCTCAACGCCGCGGACGGCAAGCAGCTGTGGCGCGTTAAGCCGGGCGGCCCGCTGCGCGGCTCGCCGACCGTCGCCAACGGCTCGGTGTACGTCCTCACGCAGGACAACCAGATCTTCTCGCTCGATCAGGCCGACGGCAAGGTCCAGTGGGTCCAGTCGGGGACGCTTGAGACGCAGGGCGTGTTCGGCGTCGCGGCGCCCGCGGTCAGCCAAGGCACCGTCGTCGCCGGCTTCTCGAGCGGCGAACTCAGCGCCTATCGCTACGAGAATGGCCGTATCCTGTGGCAGGATGCACTGTCGCGCACCTCGGTGACGACCTCGGTGTCGAGCCTGTCGGACATCGACGCCGCGCCGGTGATCGACAATGGCCGCGTCTACGCGGTCGGGCAGGGTGGCCGCATGGTCGCGCTCGACCTGTCGACCGGCCAGCGCCTGTGGGAGCAGAATTTCGCGGGCATCTCGACGCCGTGGATCGCGGGCGAATGGCTGTTCGTGATCACCGACGACGCGCGCCTCGTCTGCCTGTCGCGCACCAGCGGCAAGGCCCGCTGGATCGCGCAGCTCAAGCGGTTCCAGAACGAGAAGAAGCGCAGCAACGCGGTGACCTGGTTCGGCCCGGTGCTCGCGGGCAACCACCTGATCCTGACCAATTCGCGTGGCGAGATCGTGTACGTGAACCCGGGCGACGGCGCCGTCGCGTCGACGGTCGAAACCAAGACGCCGTTCACGCTGCCCCCGATCGTCGCGAACTCGACGCTCTACACGCTCGATCAAAAGGGCAAGATCACCGCCTATCGGTGACCGGTTGAAGCGCGGGCGCCTCCCCCTAATTCCGTCATTCCCGCGCAGGCGGGAATCCAGACTGGCTGACGTCGCGGTATAGCCACGCGGTCCGAGGGTATGGATCCCCGCCTTCGCGGGGATGACGGAGGTTGGAATGGAGCGCGGGTGACTCGCACCTGTCCCGCCGCATGTTCCCTAATCGTTCCGGACTTGCTACATCGCTTCGCATGGCGAAACCGCAAAAACGATATGTCTGCCAAGCCTGCGGCTCGGTTTCCTCGCGCTGGGCCGGCCAATGCGCCGACTGTGCGGAATGGAACACGCTGGTCGAAGAGGCGAACACCGCCGCCACCCCATTCCATTCGAAGCACAACCTGCAGACCGGCGGCCGCGCGATCCAGCTGGTCGGGCTCGACGCCGAGATCAAGCTGCCCGATCGCATGGCGACCGGCATCGCGGAACTCGACCGCGCGCTGGGCGGTGGGTTCGTGGAAGGCTCGGCGACGCTGATCGGCGGCGACCCCGGAATCGGTAAATCCACGCTGCTGCTCCAGGCTGCCGCCAAGATGGCGCTCGCCGGCCAGTCGGTGGCCTATGTCTCGGGCGAGGAAGCCGCCGATCAGGTCCGCCTGCGCGCACGTCGGCTAGGGCTCGGCAACGCCCCCGTCCAGCTCGCCGCCGCGACCTCCACCCGCGACATCCTGACGACGCTGCAGACTCGGCCCCCCGCGCTTCTCGTGATCGATTCGATCCAGACGATGCACTCCGACCTGATCGAGGGCGCGCCCGGCACGGTCAGCCAGGTCCGCGCCTCGGCGCAGGAATTGATCCGCTTCGCCAAGGAACGCGGTACCGCCGTCGTGCTGGTCGGCCACGTCACCAAGGACGGCTCGATCGCCGGCCCGCGCGTTCTCGAACACATGGTCGATACCGTGCTGAGCTTCGAAGGCGAGCGCAGTCACCAGTATCGCATCCTCCGCGCGATCAAGAACCGCTTCGGCGGCACCGATGAGATCGGCGTGTTCTCGATGCAGACCGAGGGGCTGGCCGAAGTCGGCAACCCGTCGTCGCTTTTCCTGACAAACCGCGACGACGCGATGACCGGGGCGACGGTGTTCCCGGCGCTCGAGGGTACGCGGCCGGTGCTGGTCGAGATCCAGGCGCTGACCGTGCGGCTGGCGAGCGGTGCGACGCCGCGGCGTGCGGTGGTCGGCTGGGATTCGGGGCGCCTCGCGATGATCCTCGCGGTGCTTGAGGCGCGGTGCGGGCTCAGCTTCTCGTCGGCCGAAGTCTATCTGAACATCGCGGGCGGCTACCGCGTGCAGGATCCCGCCGCCGACCTCGCAGTCGCGGCGGCGCTGATCTCGGCGATGGCCGAGCGCCCGGTACCGGTCGATGCGGTCGCGTTCGGCGAAGTCGCGCTGTCCGGGGAAATCCGCCCGGTCGCGCACGGCCCGTTGCGGTTGAAGGAGGCGAGCAAACTCGGCTTCGAACGCGCGATGGTGCCCGCCTCTATGACCGACGAAAAGAGCGGCATGCGGCTGCAGGGCTTTAAGACGCTAGGCGCGTTCGTCGAGCATATGCTGGGGCGGGGGTAGGTCGCGTGCGATCTCCCCCTGGGCGAAGAAGATCGGAAGAAGGCCGACCGAACGTCGCCCACTAGCCCTAAGCCGCCCGCGTCCCTATTCCCTACCCCATGAACCTGACCGCGCTCGATATCGTCGTCCTCATCGCCGTTGCAGGGTCCGCGATCCTCGGGCTGATGCGCGGGTTCGTCACCGAGGTGCTGTCGTTGTTCGCCTGGGTCGCGATCGTTGCGGTGTTGAAGCTGTTCCATGTGCCGCTCGCGGCGATGCTGAGCCCGGTCGTCGGTACGCCCTCCGGCGCGGCCGTGGCGGCGTTCGCGCTGATCGCCGGCGTCACCTATATCGGCGGGCGCCTTGTCGCCAACGCGATCGGCAAGCGCACCCGCACCTCGATTCTCGGCCCGGTCGATCGCGCCCTTGGCTTCGGCTTCGGTGCGCTCAAGGGGTTGATCCTCGCGAGTCTCGCCTTCCTGCTGACGACGTTGGTCCTCGATACGTTGCACGGTGGCCCCTCGCGTCGGCCAAGCTGGATGACGACGTCTCGCACCTATCCGCTGCTCAACGCGACCAGTGCCAGCATCGCCGATTTCGTCGACCGCCGCCGCCGCGGTCTGCCGGTATTCGGCGCGCGCAAGTCGGCCGCCCCCACCACCGTCAATTCGAGCGAGCCAAGCCTGTGAGCGCCCCCCTCTACAATGCCGAAATCCTGCGGCTGGCCGCATCGATCCCCCATCACGAACGGCTCGAAAACGCCGACGCGACCGTTGAAAAGCGTTCGGCGATCTGCGGCAGCCGGGTGACCGTCGACGTCGCGCTCGACCAAGCGGGCCGTGTCGGCGAAGTCGGGATGCTGGTCCGCGCCTGCGCGCTGGGGCAGGCGTCGTCTTCGCTGCTCGCCGCCAACGTGGTCGGCCGCACCCCCGAAGAAGTCGCTGCGGCGCGCGACGCGTTGACCGACTGGCTGGCGGGCAATGGCGAGACGCCCGACTGGCCCGGCATCGATATCTTCACCCCCGCGCTCGACTATACCGCGCGGCATCCTTCGATCCGCCTGGCGTTCGAAGCGGCCGCCGAAGCTGCGGCGACCGCGCAGGCCGCACGCTGATGGAGGAGGGGGCGACGTCGCTGCTCCGGGATGGCGTGGTCCTGCTCGGCGCGGGTCTTGTCTTCGTCCTGCTGTTCCGCAAGCTCGGGCTCGGCGCGACGCTGGGCTATCTCGTCGCAGGCGCGGTGGTCGGCCCGCATGTCCTGGGACTGGTCGGCGACGCCGAAGCGAAGCTCGGGATCGCCGAGCTCGGCATCACCCTGCTGCTGTTCCTGGTCGGTCTGGAACTCAACCCGACGCGGCTGTGGCGGATGAAATCGGAAATCTTCGGGGTCGGGTTGCTGCAGGTCGTGGCGTGCGGCCTGGCGATCACCGGGATCGTCTGGCTGGCCGACTTCTCGCCGACTGCGGCGCTCGCGCTCGGCCTGCCGCTCGCGCTGTCCTCGACCGCGCAGGTGCTGCCGATGCTGCAGTCGTCGGGCCGCATGCGCACGCCGTTCGGCGAGCGCGCCTTCTCGATCCTGCTGTTCCAGGACCTGTCGATCGTCCCGCTGATTACGATCGTCGCGGCGATGAGCCGCAACCCGGCCGACGCCAATGCCCCGCCGGGATGGCTGCTGGCGGTCTACACCGTGCTGGCGGTCGGCGGGTTGATCATCGCCGGTCGCTTCCTGCTCCGGCCGTTCTTTCGGCTGATCGGCAACCTTGGCGAGCGCGAGATGTTCGTGTTCGCCGGGCTGTTCACGGTCATCGCCAGCGCTGCGATCATGGAGATGCTCGGCCTGTCGACCGCACTCGGCGCGTTCATCGCCGGGGTGATGCTTGCCGACAGTCCGTATCGTCACGAACTAGAGGCCGACGTCGAGCCATTCCGCTCGATCCTGCTCGGCCTTTTCTTCCTCGCGGTCGGCATGCTGCTCGACCTGCAGGCGATCGCCGATCGGCCGGTGTTCGTGCTGGCGATGGCCGCCGCGCTGATCGCGACCAAGACCGGCGTGATCATGGCGATCGGCATGGCGTTCAAGATGACGTGGCGCCAGGCGTTCGCGCTCGGGCTGCTGCTCAGCCAGGGCGGCGAGTTCGGTTTCGTGCTCTTCGCGCAGGCGCAGGCCGGCTACCTGATCGCGCCCGAGGCCGCGAGCCTGTTCGGCGCGATCATCACGCTGTCGATGGCGACGACGCCGTTCCTGATGGGAATCACCAAACGCTTCCGCGCCGAGCCGAGCGCCCCGGGCGGCGAGCGCGACGGGCCAAAGCCCGACGGCGCGAATGCGATCATCGTCGGCTATGGGCGGTTCGGCCAGACCGTCGGTCAGATGCTGTTGCAGCAGGGTATCCCGGTAACGTTGATCGACACCGATATCGAGATGATCGACATCGCCAAGGAATTCGGCGCGAAGGTCTATTATGGCGACGGCACGCGGCTCGACCTGCTGCGCCAGGCGGGCGCGGCGGAGGCCGAACTGATCTGCTTCTGCATGGACGGCGACCAGATCGAACAGACGACGCTCGATGGTATTCACGAGGCGTTCCCCAAGGCGTCGATCTATGTCCGCGTGTTCGACCGCCGCGCGCTGGTGAAGTTGAAGAAGACGTCCGCGGATTACGTAGTTCGCGAAGTGCTCGAATCCGCGGTCAAGATGGCGCGCATCGCGCTGCGCGGGCTCGGCGTCTCGCCCACCGACATCGACCGCGCCGAGGACAAGTATCGCGCCAAGGACAAGGAACGCCTCGCGATCCAGATCGAAGCCGGCGACATCCGAGCGGCGCGGACCGAGACCGCCGAACGCTTTCCATGGGGGAATGAACCGCGATGATCCTAATGGTTCTGGCGGCGCTGTCGGGCGCGCTTGCGGTCGCCGCGGGTGCGTTCGGTGCGCACGGCGCAAGCGGCAACGCGGCCGAGTGGTTGCGCACCGGAGCGCAGTATCAACTGATCCACGTCGTCGCCGCACTGGTTGCGGTGCAGATGGGCCACAAGGGCCCGGCCTGGCTGTTCGTGGTCGGCGCCGCGATCTTCGCGGTCACGCTCTACGCGATGGCACTGGGTGCACCGCGTTGGTTCGGCGCGATCACCCCGATCGGCGGCGCGCTATTGATCGGTGGCTGGCTGTGGCTGGCCTGGAGCGCGCGGGGCTGATGCTTCCGCCGCCTATTCCGTCATCCTGACGAAAGTCAGGATCCAGAGCCAAGCAGCGCTGCGTTCGTTACCCTGGATCCTGACTTTCGTCAGGATGACGGGAGGGGGAGCACGCCTACCGCTTCTTCCGGCACGCATCCGAACAGTAAATCACACTGTTCCAATCCCGCGCCCATTTCTTGCGCCACGTAAACGGCCGTTCGCACGCCGGGCAGGTCTTGGTCGGCAGATCCTGCTTCTTGACGCCGTTTGGCATCAGCGCGGCTGTGCGTCGAGGAACGTCTCGACGTCGCGCAGGTCGACGGTCTTGTCGAGATAGGTCTGGCCGATCCCGCGCGCGAGGAGGAAGGGCAAGGTGCCCGCCGCCATCTTCTTGTCGTGCCGCATGTGATCGACCAGCCGCGCCCCACTCGCCGAGATGCGCGCCGCGGCGAGCCCGTCGGGCAGTCCGACGCTGCGCCAGTGCGATGCAACGCGCGTCGAATCCTGCCCCGAACACAGACCCTGCGACGCCGAAAACCCGAACGCTAGTGCGCAACCTGCGGCGACGCCTTCGCCATGGATCAGCGCTTGTGAAAACCCGGTCTCCGCCTCCAGCGCATGGCCGAACGTGTGGCCCAGATTGAGCAGCGCGCGCGTGCCGTTGGTCTCGTGTTCGTCGGCCGCCACGATCCGCGCCTTGGCGGAAACGCTGTGCGCTATCGCGTACTCACGCAATTCCAGGTCGCCGGCCAGCAACCCCGCGCCGTTCGCCTCGCACCATTCGAAGAACGCGAAATCGTCGATGAGCCCGTATTTGACGACCTCGGCATAGCCCGCGCGCAGCTCGCGCGAGGGCAGCGTGTCGAGCACCGCAGGATCGATCAGCACCAGCGCCGGCTGATGGAACGCGCCGATCAGGTTCTTGCCGGCGCGTGTGTTGATCGCGGTCTTGCCGCCGACCGAGCTGTCGACTTGCGCCAGCAGGCTGGTCGGGATCTGCACGAACCCGCAGCCGCGCTTCAGGATCGCGCAGGCGAACCCGACCAGGTCGCCGATCACCCCGCCGCCCAGCGCGATAACATGGTCGCCCCGCTCGATACCCAAATCGAGCAACCGGTCGCACAGCGTTTCCAGCGTCGCCCAGCTCTTGCTGCCTTCGCCGGGCGGCAACACGATCGCCTCGCTCGCGACCCCCGCGGCGGTCAGCGACGCCTGCAGCGTGGCCAGGTGCGGTGCCAGGTTCGCATCGGTGACGATCGCCATCGTCCGCCCGCGTGCGAGCGGCGCGAGATGCTCTGCGGCGCGCGCCAGCAGCCCGGCCTCGATCAGGATCGGATAGGTCCGCGCGCCTAGATCCACGGTGATCGTCTTCATAACTGGAGCGCTTTCAGGATCGCGGCGACGGTCGCCTCGTGCGGCGCCTTCTGGCTGACGATATGGATGTTCGCCTGCGCGTAGATCGGGTTGCGGACGCGCGCCAGTTCGGCAAGCACCTCCTTTGCGTTGCGGTTGCGCAGCAGCGGGCGGGTGTCCCGCCGCCCGACGCGTTCGGCCAGCACTTCGGGCCGCGCGCTCAGCCAGATCGAGGTCGAAGCGGACAGGATCAGCGCGCGCGTCTCGTCGTTGATGAACGCGCCGCCGCCGGTGGCGATCACCTTGGGCGTGCCGTCGACCAGCCGTGCGATCACGCGTCGCTCCCCATCGCGGAAATACTCTTCGCCGAACCGTTCGAAGATCTCGGCGACGGTCATGCCGGCCGCCGCCTCGATCTCATGGTCCGCGTCGACGAACGGCAAGCGCAGCCGATGCGACAGGCGGCGGCCGACCGTGGTCTTGCCGACGCCCATCAGCCCCACGAGCACGATCGGCCGATCGAGCACCGTTCGCGGCTTGCCCGCCGGAGAAGCAGGATCGGGGTTGTGGCTTTGCAACATGCTGGCACCGCTATACAGCGGCGTCGCGCGGTGGGAAACGCTGCGCGCGTTATCCTCCCGTCGTCTAAGGTTCGCCATGTCCCGCCTGCTTCTTTCGGTCATCGTTATCCTCGTCGTGGTCGTTGGCGGCTTGTTCCTGCTCGCCGGTCGCGCGACTGAGCGTCCGCAGACCCGCGTCGAAAAGGCCGTGACGCTTGCGAACCTTTCCTAAGCTTTCGCTGGCGGCGCTCGCTGCCGTCGGCGGGCTTGTCGCGCTGGCGCCGGCGATCGGGCAGGATAAGCCTGAATCGATCCTGCCGCCGGGCTTCGGCGAAACGCCGGCGCCGCCGCCCACTATGCCGCCGCCGCCCGCGCGTCCGACCGGACCGGTGCCGCCGACGGCGACCGTGCAGCCGCTCCCATTGCGGCTTCCCATGCCGTCCGCGTCACCATCGGCCACGCCAAGCGCGACGCCGACGGTCGACCCTGCCGTGCTCGCGCAATATGAGATGCCTGCGTCCGCGCGGCGGTCGCTCGACCGTATCGGGCCGGCGGGTGGGGGCGGGATCGCCGCAGACGCGTTCGGGACCGCAGACGGGCGCTATGTCGAACGGCTGATGCGGCACCTGACCGCGCCGCTGCCGTCGCGCTGGATGTCGATCCTGCTGCGCCGGACACTCGCGTCGCAGATCGATACCCCGCGCAACGTCAACGGCGCGGATTTCGCCGCCGAACGCGGCTGGCTGTTGCTGCGGATGGGCGAATCGGTCGCCGCACGCGCGGTGGTGCAGGGAGTCGATACCGACAATTACACGCCGAAACTCTACCAGGTCGCGATGAACACCGCGCTTGCCAATGGCGATCCAGGCGGGCTGTGTCCGCTGGTCGACGGCGCCATGCGGACCGTGCCGGCGCGGGGCTGGACGATGGCACAGGCGATGTGCGCCGCGCTGTCGGGCTATCCGGCGCAGGCCGGACCGTTGCTGACCACCGCGCGTCGCCGCGGTGTCGCCAGCGGGATCGATCTGCTGCTGGCGCAGAAGGTGATCGGCGCGGGCGCGCAAGGACGCCAGGCGGTGACGATCGAATGGGACGGCGTCGATCAGCTGACGACGTGGCGGTTTGGGCTGGCGATGGCGACCGGGGTGCCGGTGCCCGACGCGCTGTATGAGACCGTGGGACGGCAGGTAACCTATTGGCGGGCGCTGTCGCCGAGCATGACGCTCGCCGACCGGCTGGGCGCAGCGGAAGCGGCAGCGGGGCAGGGCGTGCTGTCGAGCGCGGCGCTGGTCGATCTCTATGGCGCCGCCACCGACGACGACAGCGTCCAGAGCGCGACGACCGCGATCGCGCGCGACCTGCAGACCGCCTATGACGATCGCAACGCCGATGCGCGGATGGCCGCGCTGCGCCAGATCTGGGGCGATGCCACCGTACGGCCGTCCTATGCGCGGCTGGTGCTGACGGCGCGCGCCGCGGCGCGGATGCCAGTGGCCAAGGACAAGGTCGAAAACGACCGTCTGGTGGCGTCGATGCTGTCGGCCGGGCTCGACCGTACCGCCGCACGTTGGCGGTCGAGCGTCGAGACGGGCAGCGACGCCTGGGCGATGATCCTGCTTGCCGATCCCGACGACAATGGCCGGGTCAGCTATGGCGATCTCGCCGCCTATTCGGGTGGCGAGGGTGATTCGGCGCTCAAGCAACGCATGTTGTTTGCGGGCCTCGCCGGGCTCGGGCGCTTGGCACCGGCGGACGTCGAACGCGCCGCGCAGGCGCTCGACGTGCGGATCGGCGCCGAGAACAGCTGGACGCGCGCGCTCGATTCGGCGGCCCGCGCGGGACAGGTCGGCACGGTCGCGCTGCTGTCCGCGGTCGGGATGCAAACGCCGGGCTGGAAGGGCGTGCCACCCGAGGCGCTGTACCGGATCGTCGGCGCATTGCGCGCGGTCGGGCTCGACGGCGAAGCGCGGATGATCGCCGCCGAGGCGATCGCACGCGCGTGACCGGGCCTACGAACCGGCTGTCCGATCAAGGGCTGATCGACCGGTTCCTGGAAATGATGACGGCCGAGGCGGGCGCCGCCCCCAACACGGTGGCGGCGTATCGCAGCGATCTGACGCTCGCGTCGCGGACGCTGGATGGTGGCCTCGCCGCCGCCGATGCCGACGCGTTGACCCGGCTGTCGGGCGGCTGGGCGACGTTGTCGCGATCGACCGTCGGGCGCAAATCCGCGTCGCTCAGGCGGTTCTTCGCGTTCCTGGCGGATGAGGGGCACCGCGCAGACGATCCCGGTCAGGCGCTTCCTCGACCGGGAACCGCGCGACCGCTACCGAAAATCCTGGATCACGCCGACGTCGACCGGCTGTTCGCCGCCATCGCCGAGCGCCTCGCGCGGCCCATCGGCGATCCGAACGACCTGCGGCTCGCGGCCTTGGTAGAGCTGCTTTACGGCTCGGGGTTGCGCGCGACCGAACTCGTCAGCCTGCCGCGCGGCGCGGTGCATCCCGACCGGCCCTTCCTGATCCTGCGCGGCAAGGGTGGGCGCGAGCGGCTGGTGCCGATCTCGGACCGCGCGCGCGCTGCGGTGGCGGTATGGCGAACGCACGTCGCCGAGGACAGCCCGTGGCTGTTCCCGTCGGGCCAGCGACACCTCTCACGAATCCGCCTGTATCAGCTGGTCAAGGCGTTGGCGGCGGACGCCGGCATCCCCCCCGACCGCGTTTCGCCGCACGTCCTGCGCCACGCGTTCGCGACGCATCTGCTCGAAGGCGGCGCCGATCTGCGCGCGCTGCAGTCGATGCTCGGCCATGCGGATATCGCGACCACCGAAATCTATACGCACGTCGATTCGAGCCGGCTGGTTGCGCTCGTCAACACGCGCCACCCCCTGTCGGACATGCCCGACCGGCCCGCCCGCGTTGACGTTCCGGCGCGCGCGCCGTAACCGCCGCCGATGCCAAGCTTCCTCGACTTCGAGAAACCGATCGCCGAGCTCCAGGGCCGGATCGACGAACTCCGTGATACCGCCGCCGAAGGCAGTGTCGATCTCACCGCGGACATCACGCGTCTGCAGGCCAAATCCGACAAGCTGCTGAAGGATACCTTTGCCAGGCTGACGCCGTGGCAGAAGACGCAGGTCGCGCGCCATCCCGAGCGTCCGCACTTCAAGGATTACGTCGCCGCGCTGTTCGACGAGTTCGTCCCGCTCGCGGGCGACCGTGCGTTTGGCGACGATCAGGCGATCATCGGCGGCTTCGCCAATTTCCGCGGCCGCAAGATCATGGTGCTGGGGCACGAGAAGGGCGACGACACTGCCAGCCGGCTCCGCCACAATTTCGGCATGGGCAAGCCCGAGGGATACCGCAAGGCGATCCGGCTGGTCGAGCTCGCCGACCGGTTCGGCCTGCCGATCGTGACTCTGGTCGACACATCGGGCGCGTTCCCCGGAATCCAGGCCGAAGAGCGCGGCCAGGCGGAAGCGATCGCGCGCTCGACCGAGGCATGTCTCGGTGCCGGCGTGCCGATCGTCAGCGCGATCGTCGGCGAGGGCGGTTCTGGCGGCGCGGTCGCGCTCGCCGCGGGCAACCGCGTGCTGATGTTCGAACACGCCGTCTATTCGGTGATCAGCCCCGAAGGTTGCGCCTCGATCCTCTGGCGCACCGCCGACAAGGCGCCCGAAGCTGCCGAGGCGATGAAGATCACCGCGCAAGACCTGAAGGCGTTCGGCGTCATCGACGATATCGTCCCCGAACCGCTGGGCGGCGCGCATCGCGACCCGGCCGGTGCGATCGCCACGCTGGGGGACGCCTTGTCGAGCGCGCTCGCCGATCTGGGCCATCTGTTGCCCGCCGAACTACGCCGGGACCGCCAGGCGAAATTCCTCAAAATGGGTCGCCTGTAACGCGGGCATGGAAAAGGCGGCGGAACCGGAGTTCCGCCACCAACCCATTCGATCGGTCGATCGTTGGATTACGAGACCGCACCACCGAGCTTGGTCGAGACGTTGTTGAACGTCTTGTTGAGCGAGGTGCCCAGACCCTGCATGGCTGCGATGGCAGCAACCGCGATCAGCGCGGCGATCAGGCCGTACTCGATTGCCGTTGCGCCCTTGTTGTTCTTAAGGAACTTGCGAATCGTCTTCATTCCGGTCTCCATCAAAAGTGTTTCAGTCACCCGGCTGGACCGGACAGGCCGGGTCAGCAGAATGGGTGATAGACACGGCGGGTTGATAAAGGTTTAAGCGCGACCATAGAATTTGAGGCGACCGCATGCCGCATCAGTGCGCGGCGATCACCTTGTCACTGACGGTGTTCCACATCCGGCTGGTACTGTTGCCAAGGCTGGTGATCCCGACGATCAGAGCCACCGCGATGAACCCCAAGATCATGCCATATTCGACCGCGGTCACGCCGCGGCCGTCCCGGACGAGACGGACAAGGGTGCGCGCGATGCGGGTTATCACGGGCGTGGGGACATCCATGCCAGCGGGCATAAGCTAAATAAAATTAAGGAATGACCAAGATGCCAATCCCGCCGCTGCTACTGCCCGTCGTCGCGGCAGCACTGGTCGACGCCGACGGGCGGGTCCTGCTGCAACAGCGACCGGCGGGCAAGTCGCTGGCAGGGCTCTGGGAGTTTCCGGGCGGCAAGATCGAGACCGGCGAGACGCCCGAAGACGCGCTGATCCGCGAACTTGCGGAAGAGTTGGGGATCGCGGTGCCGCACGCGTGCCTGGCGCCTGCGGCGTTCGCCAGGGCAAGGCTCGGCGACCGCCATCTGCTGCTGCTGCTGTTCATCACCCGCAAATGGAGCGGCGTGCCCCGCGCGCTCGAGGCCGATGCGCTGAAGTGGGTGCGACCGGCCGAGATGCACGCGCTGCCGATGCCGCCGGCGGATCGCCCGCTGATCGGGTTGCTGGACGCGTTGATCTAGGGTTCTGTGCGCCAGTGCGAAAACTCGGGGTTGACCGAACGACAAAACCCCCGCATTTGCGCCGCCTTCACGCGATCGAGGCCCGATGGCGGAGTGGTGACGTAGAGGACTGCAAATCCTCGCACCCGGGTTCGATTCCCGGTCGGGCCTCCAATCGCTAAGCTGCTGATTTACCGCGCTTGATGTGAACGATCTTACCGCGAACCGTCCGCCCCTTTTCCAAGGGCGTGTGTAAATCCTGTGTAAGCGTGTCGGGAATGTTCGTGCTGAGCGCGTCAATCGCCGCGTCGATGTGGAGACCGTGGACGTGCGTATATCGCAGCACCATCGCCAGCGTTTTGTGCCCGCTGATGCGCTGAATGGTTGGGAGGTCGACACCCGCCTTTACCAGCCGCGTGATCGCCGTGTGGCGCATGGTGTGCGGCGTCACCTTGTCAGGGTCTAGCGCGGCCCTCACGACGGACCGAGCGAAGGGGCGGGCCATGTTCGTCCGGTGCCCGTGTTTCGCCTGCTTGGCGTTCAGCGTCGGAAATACCCAACCGTCCTGATCGTTCTCCATTCTGCGTTGGCGTTGCAGCGCGTCTGCCAGCACGGCGGTGATTGGCTGCTCGCGCTGGCCGGCCTTGGCTTCGGGGATGAAGATACGGCGGTTGGCGAAGTCGATCTGGTCGTAGCGAACCTGCAGGATCTCGCGGTGACGCATCGCGGCGTTGAGCCCGAAAGCCACGAACAGCCATACGCGTCCGTCCTGGTCGCCGATCGCGCCCTGCATCAAATCCTCGCTCTGCTGGTCGGTAAGGATCGTGATCGTCTTGCGGGCCTCGGCGGACTTCGGGATAGCCGGCACTGCCTCCTGCTTGATCCACTTCCATTCCACTGCCGAGCTGAGCATGTGGGAAAGCGTTGCCATCTCGCGGTTCACCGTCGCCTCGCTGGCGCCTGCGGTGGTGCGAGCCTTGCGATACTTTTTCAGGCCAAACTCTGAGAGCTTGTCGAGCCGTTCTTTGCCGAGCGCGGGCTTGAGGTACATGCGGAGCTGGCGCTTCTTGATCTTGACGTTCTTCCCGTCGCTTTCCTCTAGCCGCTTTATGTACTCGTCGGCGGCTTCGGCGAACGTTTGGTGAGCCTTTCGACCGGTGGGCAGGTCAAGCCGACCTTCGCGTGCCTTGGTTCGGAACGACTCTATGGCGCGCTCAGCCTGCTCGCGCGTCACGCCCTCGCTTTCGCGACCGACGACGCGATGGATACGCACCCCGTCGACCATGACGTTGACAGTGTAGCGGACATCGCCGTTGGCTTGGCGCTCCGCAACTATGCCGTGTTCGGCCAGCTTGCCGCCGGGAGGCAAAGCCCGAATGGCGGGGCGGGTGAGGCGGGCAAACTTTATCGCCATATTAAGGGCGCTTTCTTAACCGTGCGATCTGGTCGCGCTGTTCGCGTATTTCCTCAAAGACTATGCGCCCGCGGTCTGCTTCTCTATTGAGTTCCGCCGTCAGCTCGTCATTTTTCCGGTTCACGTCGCTTAGCATCTTGTCCAAGTCGGCGGGCATCGTTTCTTTCCATTTGGCCGCGTCAGGAAATATTGACGCGGGAAGGCGATCGTTCAATACGTCGCCAGCAAAACTTACCGCCAGAGTAAGTCCTCGCGTCTCGACGATCGTCTCTCGCACGCGCGCCGCATACTCCGGCGGGCACGGCATCCGGTCCGCGACGGCTTCGGCAATTGCGAACCGCACGGCGCCATACGTCCGCAGATCGTCGGTCCAAGCAAGCCCTGTTGCCGCCTCAATCGCCACAATTTCGGCGGTGATTGAGGCGAGGAAGGCTGCTGTCGCTGCACTACCAGCGACCTGATCTTGAGCGAGCGAAGCCTCTAGCCGGCGTAGAATTTCACTGTTTAGCGAGGCACCGTTGATGCTGGCCGCTTCTGCGAGCCTGTCCCGCAGGTCTTCGCTAAACCGAAGTTTTAGCTGAAGCTCTTTTGTTTGCGTCGCGTCGGCCATGTCAACTCCTCGGGTGGTCCTCATCCATAATCGTCCGCAACTTACCGTGTCAACCTGTATGGGGTCAATTTGGCCCCAAAGGTATTGACGGGGCCGTTTTCATGCCATAATTCCGGTGGGGCCAGAATGACCCCACAGGAGATCTTCATGACCGAAGTCAACATCGCTATCCTTCCCGATGGACGGGTGTCGCGAAGGGATGCCGCTAGCTTTCTCGGCTATCAGCCTAAGACGCTCGCCGAATGGTACAGGCTAGGTAAGGGGCCGCGGTCGCGAATGGTCGGCGGCCGGCGCTTCTACCATATTGACGATCTGCGCACGTTCGCGACCAGCACCACGCTTTCCCCTGAGGGGGCGTGATCGGTTATGGCACCCGCACTGAGGACCGTGCCCGTTGATGCACGAAGCCGCCCGGTCGGGCGGACCGGACGGCTCCTAAATTGTCAGCTGGCAGGCGACGACGAAGGAAATAACACCGAGGCGCTGCGACTGCAACGGCTTCGGTTGTTCGGCATCATCGGCCAGCGCGCCGCACTCATCGCAGGCATTGCCTGGGACGTGCGCCATGGCTGAGCCGTTCCCCACATACCGCGACGCGGCGCGTGCCCTGATCCTGCACCCCGCGCCCAAGCTGACGACGCGCAGCGGGCAGTTCTGCGGCGGTCTCATGTTCTCGGTCGAGCCGCTTACGGGCAAGCAGGAGCGCTGGCTGGCCGATCTGTTGCGCAAGCATGACTTGCCGCCGCTATCCGGGGAGACGGGCAAGTGAGCCGGCATCTTACCGACACCAGCGCCGCCGCTTATGCGGGTATCGCCGATATGGCGAGCCATCTCCGCGCGATCGTGCACCGGACACTTTACGACCACCCGGCTGGCCTTACCGTTGATGAGGTTTGCTCGCTCGCCGGGTATCCGCGGTACTCGCTGCAGCCTCGCTTTACCGAGCTGCGCCACAAGGAGATGATCCGAGACACCGGCCTACGTCGGCGTAACGTCTCGGGCGCAAAGGCGATCGTCTGGCGCGCAACCGTCATCGATCAACAGGGCAGCGCAGCATGACAGCGGCCAGCAAGCGTAACCTGTGTATCGTCCTGCGGCAGGTCGAGGGACCGAATTGGTGCGTCGTGCGCCGGGAATTGCGCGGGGGTAAGCTGTCGTTCGTCAACCGCATCGCTACGGCTCGTCCGTACAAGGCGGCTCGACCGATCGCGGTGGAGTTCGCCAAGGCCGAAGGGTTACACCTCGGCATCGAAGCGACGGGGAAGCGCATTCGCCGGTTCGATCCGGTGCATGACATGCAGGAGCCTCGGCCATGACTGCGGTGGTCATCCCATTGCCTGGCTTGGCTGTGCACATTTGGCGGAGCGCTAGCGGCTGGTTCGGCGTCGACACCGTCCGCGGCAACGTGGATCCGGACTTTCCGCCTGAAGGGGCAGAGTTGTTCGAAGATCATGCCAACGCCGACGCCCGCGCTTCTGCGATACAGGATCGTACCGGGCTCCCCGTCATATCTCATCTGAGGAGTTTCTGATGCCCCAGATGGACAACGCGGCATTCGCCGCGATCGTGCAGCAGGTCCGCGACCGCTTCCCGGTGTCGGGCGTCGCCACCAAGGCCGGTGTGAAGCTGCACCGGGCGGGGCGCGAGTATAAAGGCTGCTGCCCCTTCCATCCCGATAGGACGCCTTCGCTCACCATCTACGCGCACGATCGGCGGTTTCAGTGCTTCGGTTGTGGTGCGCAAGGAGACGTCATCGACTTCGTCATGCTCGCCTATGGGGTGAAGACCCGCGAGGCGATCGGCATGCTGGATGGCGGTGCGCTCGGCGAACTTGAGCAGCAACGTGCGCCCGCTAAGTCCAAGGCCGACATGCGCCCGGTCGCGCAGCGGATCGTCAAGGAGTCGGTGCCGATCGAAGGGACGCCGGCTGCCATCTATCTGCGGTCGCGCGGGATCACGATCGATCTGCCACATACGTTGCGGTTCACTCGCCTCGCTCCGCCAAAGATCGAGGGCAACGGTGTCCTGGCAGCGAACGGTCCGGGGCTGCTGCCGACGCTGATCTCGATCGTCACGGACGCGGCCGGAGAGCTCGTCGCGCTGCAGCGCACGTACCTGACCGAGGACGGGCGAAAGGCAGCGGTGAAAGCGACCGAGACCGATCGCAAGCCTAAGGTGAAATACTCCCTCGGGAACGTCATAGGCGGCTCTATCCAGCTCGGGCCAGCGTCGGCGAGCATCTTGGTCTGCGAGGGACTGGAGGACGGGCTTACACTGGCGCAAGGTTTGGGGCGCTCGGTCTGGGTCGCGGCAGGTACGTCGATGATGCCGGCCATGATCTTCCCACCTGCTGTTCGGTCGGTCGTCATCGGCGCGGATGGTAATGCACCTGGTGAAGCGGCGGCGCAGAAAGCGGCCGAAGCTTACACCGCGTTGGGCCTTTCAGTTCGTATCATGAGACCAACGCCGCCCTTCGTCGACTTCAACGCCGAATTGATGGGGGTGCGGTCATGAACGCAACCGCGATGCAGGCGAGCTACGAAGACGCCCGCCCGTTCTGTCCCACCCCGTTAATCGGCGGCGGAGCACAGAAGCCGAAGCCGGAACCCGTCAAGGTCGTCGCCACGCCCTACGTCTGGCGTGATCCGACCACGATCCGGCCCCGCGAATGGGTCTATGGCCGGTCGATCCAGCGCGGCCATGTTCGGGCAATCCTTGCGCCTGGCGCGGCGGGCAAGACCATCCTGAGTGTCGGTGAGGCGCTTGCGATGGCGACGGGCCGCAACCTGCTCGGCCAGGAGGTTCCTGGCGGCCCGAAGCGGGTCTGGCTCTGGAACCTTGAGGACGATGCCGAGGAGCTGGCCCGCATCATCCAGGCGGCGTGCAAGCACTGGTCGATCGGTCCCGAGCATATCCGCGATCATCTGTTCGTCGACAGTGCCTTGGAAGGCGCGATCCTCAAGCTGGCGACGTCGACCGCAGCGGAAGGGCTCGTGATTAACCGCCCCCTCGTCGCCGGTCTGACGGACGAGCTGCTGGACCGTGGCGTCGACTATCTGCACGCCGATCCCTTCGTTTCGTCCCATTCGGCCAACGAGAACGACAACATGGAGATCGACTCCATCGCCAAGGAATGGGCGATGGTAGCGAAGAACGCCAAGTGCGGGATCGGTTTGGCGCATCATGTTAGCAAGGCCGGCGCCGCAGAGGTTACCGCTTTGTCCGGCCGCGGCGCGGTCGCACTCATTAACGCCTGCCGGTCGGTGCTGGTCCTCAATCGCATGGGTGAGGAAGAGGCGCGGATGTGGGGTATCGAGGGGGAGCGCCGCCGCCGCTTCTTCCGGGTGTACGACGACAAGAACAATCGCGCCCCGCCGAGCGACAAGTCCGACTGGTACACGATGGCGTCAGTGAGCCTTGGTAACGGCGTAAACGATGACGGCGACAACATGGGCGTCGTTATCCCGTGGTCGCCACCAGACGCGTTCGAGGGCGTCACCGCCGACCACCTGCTGACCGTGCAGCATGCAATCGACCGTGTCGCCAACGCACAGCGTTACCGTGCCGACGCTCAGGCTAAGGCGTGGGTCGGCAAGGTCGTCGCCGACGTGTTCGGGCTCAGCGCTGACAGCAGCGTGAAGGCTGATCGGGCCCGCATCAACAAGATGCTCGGCACCTGGTTCGCTACCGGCGCGCTCGTGAAGGTCGATGGCAAGGACGACAAGAGCAACGACCGGACCTTCGTCGAGGTCGGAACTTGGGCGCTTCAGGACGTTCGCCCCACCTCGTCAGGTGAGGTGAGGACAGGTGGGGAAGGTGGGGGACCAAATCGTCCTCACCCCACCTGCCCCCCTATAGGGGCAGGGGTGGGGAAAGGTGGTCCACGGGTAGAATGCGAAGGTGGGGAAAACACAGGTGGGGAAGCCGAGGCGGCGCCCCGCACCCCGACGGTCTTCCCTGCAGGCAATCCCGCACTCCGCTCAATCCTCGCACCCAGTGAGACCGGCAAAGAACCAATCCCAGGATACGAGGACTTCGAATGACCGAGCCGCGAAACGACCGCGAATATACGCGAGGCAAGCCGTTCGAGGCCGGCAACCCGGGTAAGCCGAAAGGCGCGCGCTGCCGGGCGACGATGGCAGCCGAGGCATTGCTGGCAGGCGAAGCGGAGGGGTTAACCCGCAAGGCGATCGAGATGGGCCTCGAAGGTGATACCGTCGCGCTTCGTCTCTGTCTCGAACGCCTGGTGCCTCCCCGCAAAGACTCGCCGATAACGATCGAACTACCCCCGATCACGTCCGCGGCCGATGTTGTCAGCGCATCCGCCGCAGTCCTGAGCGCCGTCGGGGCAGGGGAGATCAGTCCGGACGAAGCCGGGCGCGTCATGGCCCTGCTGACCGCGCACAAGAACATCGTCGAGACAGGCGATCTGGAACGCCGCATCGCGGCATTGGAGGTGAAGTGATGACGCGTTCTCTCGACCCCCGCATCCGTCGTCTCGAACTGCGTGACGATGATCTCGACCAGCAGCGACGCCAGGCGGAAGACGACGCGGCGGCGTTCAGGGCGCGCATCGGTGCCATGGCAGCCGGATACACTCACGAGGACAGGGACTCCGATCCTGCGACCCTCGCGAACTGGTCGCCGGCAATGCGCGTGGCATGGGCCGTCCGGTTCGCACCGAATACCGTTGGCTCACTAATCCAGGAGCATTTGGCATGACGAGGACTACACTAAGCCGGCGCGTTGGCGCGCTCGAACAAGCCCAACCAGCAACCTTGCCATTCTCCCTGCGGCGCTGGCTGGGCGAGAAGTTGACCGGTGACCAGCACTACCTTGCCGATGTCGAAGAGGGGGCCAACAACCGCTTCATAGGGCCACCCGATCACGGACGCCTCGATGCGGACATGCAAGACTGGCTTTCCGCGCGGGGAGATAATCATGCGTCTTGATGCACGTATCGCCCGGCTCGAGGCTACCGGACCCGGTGCCTTCCTCAGCGTCGACGATTGCGACACAGCCTGCGCCCGATACGCAGAAGCCCACGCTTCCATGATCATGTCCTTCCCCAACGCCATGCCCCCAGCCGCCTACCGCACTGCGCTCGAAACCACCCGCGACCCTATGCACCAGCGGGTCTTCGCCTGCTGGATGCGGGGCGACGAAGACCTTTGAAAGGACCTGTGATGACGATGATCAACCTGACCCGCCGTATGGAGAAGCTCGAAACCGAGGCGCCGGGGCAAGGCCCCATGGTGCGTGTTCTGTTCAAGAGGAATGGCGATCCTGACCCGGTCGCCGATCCGCCGCTTTTGCCATCCGAGCGCGCGATCGTCGTGAATTTCGTACCACCCTTGTCGACGTCGCGTTGAGCCGGTCTACGTAAGGTAGGAGGCGACATGACAGCGACGATCGACGTTTACTCACTCGTGTTCACCAAGGCCGATCTCGATGCCGCGCCAAGGGCAGAGCGGCTGTTCTACCTGATGGCGACTGGCCTCGCCAACGAAGTTCAGATGCTGAACAAGACGCTGGCGGTCGTCGTTGAGTCTGCTGATGGCGGCCAGCGCATCGTCAACCAAGCGAACAGCGCCTTCGCCATGCTGATCCTCCGCATACTATCAGGCCGCTTGTGGGAGGGGTGGGGCGTCATCAGCGGGGCGTCGGGATGGCTACGATCTGCTTACGAGCCGAGCATGAGTGCCGTTGGCGTCGCCGCGCTCAGAGACCTTCGAACCATATTCAACCAGAAGGGCGGATCGTTCCTCAAGCGGCTGAGGGATAAGGACGCATTCCATTCTGACGCGGAGGCAGTCGAGGCGGCATACGACAAGATGCGCTCGGACGAGGAACTGGGTGAGTACATTTGTCGTACCGTGGGCAACACGCTGCACTACAGCGCGGAGCTGCTGCACTACCGGACGCTTTCTCATATAACCGGCGAACCCGATCACGAAGCGGCTGTGCGCCTTCTTCTCACCGAGACGCAGCGGCTAACTCCGCTGTTCAACGACGTGATCAACGCGTTCGTGCTGGTCTTCGCGGAACGGTATCTTTCGGCAGGTTTGGCCAGGATGAAGGACGAGCGGGAGACATTGGTAGTTGGCTCGTTCGAAGATCAGCGCTTGTCGTTTTTCTCGAAGCTGCCCGGCAACCAAAGGACCCAGGAAGATACTGCAGTTGATCTAGCCTAGAACGCGGGCTTGGTCTTGCTCCGTGCGATTATGTGCCGAGCCGTCTTCAAGTCCGGATCGTTCTCGCCGCGGAGCAGGACCCACAGGATTAGGCCAGCCAAGAGGAACGGCGCGAGCGCGAACGGCAAACTCATTATCCAACCCACGATCCGGGCGAACCCAACCCATGATGGCTGAGGCACGACAATGCCCAACCAGCCGAGTGCATCTCGCCAGGTGAGATCGGGCCACTGTCCAGACTTGAGCCACTCAGCGCCCTGCCATCCTAAAATTGCAATCGACGCACCAACGAGCGCTAGAACAGTGAACAGCACCTGGCCAAAGTGCGCCGTCCAAAAGTCATCGCGTTTGATCAGTCGCCGTTGTCGAGCACTGAGCATGGGCGCGTTCATAATGTGGTCTCCGATTCGGTAGCGATCCTATCACGCGGCGCTGTGGTGCCGATCCTCAATTAATTGCAGGTATTGTGATACCCGTTGCGTTTAGGTACAGTGAGGCATCGGACGCTGACGCCTGCTCCGGGGCACATCTCCCATTTCGGAGAGTGCTTTGCCGTTGGCCAGCGAACTCAACACGAACAACCGCCTGCTACCCGCGGCCCTCGCCAGCGGCGCGCACGCGTTCCTCAGCGAAGCCAGCGCTTCTGCAGATCTCCCATACAGCGCGGTAAAGGCTCGCCTCGATCGTTTGCCCGCAGACGTCATGCCGCTCCTACTCGGTGCCGAGGGATGGACCATCATCGCCAACGCTATCGGCATCTCCTTCGCCCCGACGGTGCACTGATGGGATTGTTCTCGGTAATTTCGGGGATCATCGGCGGCGGCTCGATGAAGAAAGCCAGCCAGAAGGCGATGGAAGCGCAAACCGCCGCCGCCAACCGCGGCATCGATATCCAGCAGAAGCAGTACGAGACCACCCGCGCTGACTACATGCCCTACACCCAGGCGGGCGTGAAAGCGATCGGCGGGTACGGCGACCTGCTGGGGACGAACGGCGCGGATGCCGAAGCAGCTGCGGTCGCGCAGTTGCGGAACTCGCCCTTCTTTCAACAGAATCTGGACGACGCGAACGAGAACTTGCTCCAGACCGCCTCCGCGACTGGTGGTGTTCGTGGCGGCAACACGGCCGGCGCGGTCGGCGAACTTAGCCCCAAGCTTCTCCAGCAGTATTACCAGCAAGCGATGACAGGTTACGGCAACCTAGCGCAGCTTGGCCTTGGTGCCACGGGTTCAGTCTCGAACGCCGACCTATCGAATGCGAACGCTGCGACCTCACTGACGGGTCAAATCGGACAGGCACAGGCCACCAACTACCTGACCAAGGGCGGCATTAACGCTGCCAACTGGAACAACGTCGGCGGCTTCCTTGATCAGGCCGCGTCGGCGTTCCTTCCGATCGGGTTCGGCGGGATCACGGCGGCTAGCACTGCCAAAACGCAGGGGGCATCGCTCGACCTGATCAACGCGCACAAGAGCATCTTTTGATCCGAGCTGTCTAAACCACCCAAGCGTATCACCGCCGCGAAAATGGCTTATTCGGCCCGGATGCTGCGGTGGCCGATATGCGAGCGGGGATTCTTACCAGCGCCGTTCCCGTACTTATGGTGCGCTATCGGGCGCCTCGTCATCACCACGGATCGATAGGTTGTCGGCGGCATCATCGACATGTCGGTCGCTCGCGAGTGAGTCCGGTGTGTCGTCGCTGATTGCATCGGTATCTTCAACGCTGGAGCCGCCGGGCGCAACGCCCTCATCGCTCTCCATATTGCCCTCAACGTACGGCTCGCCAGTCGTCTCGCGCTCGATGTCGGTGTTCGGGTCGGTCGGCATGGTGTGCTCCTATCGTTACCTGTGATCAACGCGCTGGTACACCGATTGAGCCGACATGGGCGGAGTGAGATACCAATCTCACCCCGTACCACCTATGTTCTGCGAAACCGATAAGCAGGCGAGCATGAGAATACCCCTAGCAGCAGTAGAGCGCGTCCCAATCGGTGCGCGGATTGTGAACGTCGAACGGATGTCTCGCGCGTTCGTGAAGTACCACCTGGACGACGGGCGTGCGCTGCATCGCTTCACACGTGAAGAGCCGCATGCGACCCCGCACGATCATCCGTTTGCGTTCGAGACGACAATCCTTGACGGCGGGTATGTCGAGGAGGTTTTCACGTTCGACGAATATGGCTGGCGCGGGACTTTGGCGCATCGGCTCCCCGGTGAGACGTACCGCATTGATGCCACGCACATCCACCGCATCATCGAGCTGCCGCAGCGTGAGTGCTGGACCCTGGTGCGCGCTGGTCATCACGAACGTGAGACGCGGTTCTGGCGGTTCGGCGACGACGTTCGGTCCCGGGCATGGCACGAGAGGAGGTGGATCCGGCATGGTTCGTGCTCGCAGCCGGATCGAAACTGATAGCGTCGAGTTAACCATGGACTGATCACCCGCAGGCAACCGAAGGCTACTGATGCCCCGTTTCTATTTTCACACCGAGACAGACGTCCGATCGACTGACACAGAGGGTATGGAGTTTTCGGGATACGAGGAAGCGAAGCATCAGGCGATCCGCACCGCGGGAGACCTAATGCGCGAAACCCCACAAGTTTTCTGGGGCTCGCGTCCGTGGAGCGTATCGGTGACCGACGCGACAGGACTGATCATGTGGGAGATCTACCTGGACGGCCAGACTTCCGCGGCGGGACGAGCCCTTGAGCCTAACCGCAACGCGGAAGACGCGGATAGCCCCACCATAGTTTAACGAAATTTCGTCGCCCGCTCAGCAGAACGCAGGCGGATCGACCCTGGGCTAAAGGGTGGCGCATGATTAGCGGACGGGGGTTGCAGCGGGTTGCCGTGTGATTGCATTGGACATAGATTCTGCCCCGTTAAGCCGAGGAGTCGTGGATGAGGTATGTGCTTTGCGCGACCCTGATGCTGGTTTCAGCAGAGGGAATGGCCCACCCGGGCCGGCAGAACGTGTCGACGTCGCTCGTACCGTTTCCGACGCGGCTGTTTCCCGAAAGCGGCTGGCGCTCTGTTCATCCGTCGGCGGATGACGGGAAGATTTGTCTGACTCGCAAGCGCAACGGCGCGCAGGAATGTCGAACTCGCGCGAGCTGGGAAAAGGTGGCGTTTCGTCTACGGGCGAAAGCCGATCCGGCCCTGCCTCATTAGTATAGAACCCGGGAACTGCTATCGACGTACCGATGCCGCTCGCGCACGAGGTCGACCGCCTTCGCAATCACCGCCTTCTGCGCCTTCGTTCCTGTCAGATGCAATGCCCAGTTTGACTGAGCGTTGAAGGCGATTGAGAGCTTTTCGACCTCGCCGAGCGCCTTTCGCCATTTCGCTTCATCACCGCCAGCCGCGCCGACGATCACTTCGAGCAGAAGGTCGCGTAGCTCTTCAGGGGCGTGGACGCTACCCTGACTTATCCGGCGCGGCCGTGCGGGTTTTGACTTCTTTAGCATGTTGAAGCAGTATCTTCGATTATCATGATACGGAAAGAGTTGATCCGGCGCATTGTGGATAAAAATCCATCGCTTAGGCCTGAGCAGGTCGAACAATGCGTGCGCAGCGTTTTCAGTTGCATTGCTAAAGGATTGTTAGCTGGGGACCGCGTTGAGCTCAGGGGCTTCGGTGTATTCTCTGTTAGGTCCCGTAGGGTAAGAATGGGACTGCAGGCCGGCGCTAGCGCACAGACTGTGTATGCTTCGTATCGCGTACCGCACTTCAAAGCCAGCCGTATGCTGCTTCCGACAATTCAGACAAGAGCTTCGACGGACAGAATTCCCGCGAACATACCACGCCAGCTAGGTCGAGTAACAGGCGGGCGACGATAAATGCGCCGGCTTCGTCTGCTCCGTTGACCTCGACCGCTGCGCGCAAGGGTGGGAGTCCCAACCTTTCGATCACGCCCCCCATTCTGGTCCTTCCTCATCAGGATAGAACGCGCCAGCGGGGAGCAACGTAGCGCTGCTCACGCACCAGATCAGCGGCCGGCATGCCCCGA
>NZ_JAXOJJ010000012.1:0-33492 GCF_036663615.1 Sphingomonas rhamnosi | reverse complement strand
TGTTTCAACTGACGTGCGACGGTCAGCGCCAGGCACTCCCTGCTGGCCTCGTCGATGATCGTGAGGATCCGGAACTTGCGCCCGTCGTGCGTTCGCGCTTCGACAAAGTCGTACGCCTAGACATGCCCCGGATACTCCGGCGACAGCCGGATGCACGAGCCGTCTTTCAACCACAGCCGGCCACGCTTGGGTTGTTTCTGTGGCACCTTCAGCCCTTCACGCCGCCAGATGCGCTCGACACGCTTGTGGTTCACCGACCACCCAGCGGCATGCAACAGCGCAGTCACCCGACGATAACCGTAGCGCCCATATTGCCCGGCCAGCGCAACGATGTCCTCAGTCAGCGCCTGTTCGTCATCTGCCCCACACGGCACTTTACGCTGCGTCGACCGGTGCTGCCCGAGCACGCGGCACACCCGCCGCTCGGATACGTCCAGCACCTCTTTTACCTGGTCAATGCACCGTCGACGCCGCGCGGGGCTCAGAAGTTTCCCCGTGCCGCCTCCTGCAGGATCAGTTTGTCCAGTGTCAGGTCGGAGATCGCACGCCGCAGCCGCAGGTTCTCCTTCTCCAGATCCTTCATCCGCCGAGCCTGATCCGTCTTCAGGCCACCATATTCTTTGCGCCAACGGTAGTAGGTCTGCTCGCTGACCGCGATCCGCCGGCATGCCTCGGCGGTCGTCCCGCCCTGGCCCAACACGATTTCAACTTCACGCAGCTTCCCGATGATCTCCTCGGGCTTGTGCTTCTTCGCAGGCATTCGTCGACCCTTCCTTAATCCAGACCCTTATAGTCGATGGACCACTCAGAAGGGGGCAGCTCATCCCATTACCAGCTCGCTACCGGATCAAAGCTGCACATCCTGACGGTGAACGACACGTTCAGCCGATTCTCGCCGACGGTGCCGCGGTTCAGTTCCCGAGCGCCGGACGTGATCGCGGTACTGGACCGAGTTTGTGGCGAGGTTGGCTATCCAGCCTCGATCCGGGTCGATCAAGGCAGCGAGTTCGTCTCCCGAGAACTCGACCTGTGGGCGTACATGAGGGGGAGGCATACTGGACTTCTCGCGGCCCGGCACACCGACGGACAACGCGTTCATCGAGAGCTTCAACGGCAAGTTCCGGGCGGACTGCCTGAACCAGCACTGGTTCATGAGCCTCGACGACGCGATCGGAAAATGCGAGGCATGCCGTAGAGACTATAACGAGGTGCGACCACATAGCGCGATCGGCAACAAGCCGCCGATATCGCTTGTGAACCCGTCAGCGGCACATGCCCGTCGCAGCCGGCAGGAACGGGGTAACGCCAGCCGGGTGGTCCACGATTGGGTAGCAGCTCGTCCGTCTGACGAGCTAACTAACCAATGACATGATTTCTGGAGAGCGAGCCACCGCCCCGGCAGTCATTTCTTCCGGACAATCTGAATCTCACCGGCGGTTACCTCCCCCGATGCTGCACCCCAACTAGAGCGAACTCTTTGCCTCAATTGAAGGCCGACCTCACCGAGGTTAAATTATCAACGCTATTGCGCCGCACCACAAAACCAAGCCTAAGAGTAGCGAGCCGCCGAGCGCGCAGGCCGTCTCTCTCGAGACGATGTCCTCGTTATCGTCGTTGTTTCGATTTACGCAAGCGGCATCCATCAGGCAGGCATCCTCTCAATGGCGATCATCGATCTCTGCCGATGTCCCGTATTGGCACATGGGAAGGGCGAGGCCTGCTGTAAAGCGTACGTATGGTCCAACCGAACTTTTTTCATTCGAGTAACATTGCGCTCTTGCGCGGATAGTGAAATTTGAAAGCGACCGATGACGATCGGTTTCCCACCCTTAGAGTTCTGGGGTACAGTATTGGTCATAGATTTCGGCGCTTTAGCCGATTGGAAACCTCGTGCTGACTGCATTGGTAGGTGGATGATGAGCATGTTAGGTGACCCATGGAGGAGACAGTCCCGTCCGAAATTCGCCTGACCCTTATGGGATAGCTCATGTCGCCCGGGCATTGCCCGGATCATCGCGACACGACGTGCCGCTGACGACGCTGGGCCGCTGGCGTATCGGAGGCCCGGCGGATCTGGTCATCACTCCTAAGAATGCCGCAGAATTGACAACCACTCTCGCTAACGTTGCCCGGGCGGGCCTTCCGCACGTAGTAATTGGTGATGGCTCAAACTTGCTATTTGACGACGCAGGATTTCGTGGTGTCATCATTCGGATCGGGCGAGATTTTGCTCATCTCACGATGGGCGAAGACGGAATTGTTACTGCTGGGGCCGGCTTGTGGGTGCCGAGCTTCGTCCGGAAAATAATGGCACATGGCATGGCGGGCGCAACCCATGCTATCGGCATTCCAGGCACGCTGGGCGGCTTGGTCACTATGAACGGCGGGAGCCAGCGGCGCGGTATCGGTGAGCACGTCGTATCAGTCGACGTCGTAGACGTCGACGGCAAGCAGCGGCGCATGATGCCGATCGAACTTAATTTCGCCTACCGCACGTCGTCGCTGCAAGCCAACGGTGCGATTGTCGTGTCGGCGCGCTTTCACTTTGCGGCCGGGGATCCCGCGGCGTTGCGTCGCGAAGCGCTTGGTATCCTTGCCTCGCGTCGCGCCAAGTTTCCAAAAATACGTGCTAATTGCGGCTCGGTCTTTGTAAGCGATCCGTCCCTGTACGATCTCGTCGGTCCGCCGGGGGCAGCGATCGAACGGGTCGGCCTCAAGGGCTTTGCCATCGGCGATGCTCAGATTTCCCCCGATCATGCTAATTTTATCGTCAATAATGGTCGTGCCCGCTCGGCTGACGTGCTCGCTCTGATTGGTCTTGCGCGGCGCCGCGTATATGATCTGACTGGCATCGCGATGAACGCAGAAGTCCGGCATCTCGCCAGCGATGGCACCTTGCGTCCCGCCCACGAAGTTTTCGGATCCGCCAATCCCTTTTGACCATATCAAGCAGGACCTACGATTATGACGGTTGCTGTTGCCATTCCATCGGACGCCTCTGCCGATCAGGGCCTTCCCGTACCTAAGGCACGCTTTCTCGATATCACGCGGTCTCGTTTAAGTGGGAAGGTGCGCGTAAGCGGTGCAAAGAACAGCGTGCTTCGCCTCCTCGCCGCATCGCTGCTGACCTCAGAACGGATCGTCCTTGACAATTATCCCGAGGCGCTGCTCGACGCAATCGTTCACGTTGGCATGCTTGAAGCGCTCGGCAAACGTTGCACTGTGGCCGATGGGACGCTCCACATCGACGAGGTAAGCGCTCCGGTTAGCGATCTCGTTTGGGGGGAACGTTCGATTCGAAATACTTTGCTCATCTTGGGCGCACTGGTCGCGCGTACTGGCGCGGGCAGCGTGCCGGTCCCAGGGGGCTGCGACTTGGGCGAACGCAAAACCGACCTGCATGAGTTGGTGTTGACGCGACTCGGCGCGAAGGTTTGGTATGAAGGTAATCGGCTATTCGCCCATGCGCCGAATGGCCTCACTGGTGCTGAAATCGTGCTGCCGATGCGATCGACCGGGGCAACCGAAAATACTCTGATCGCTGCCAGTCTTGCAAAAGGGACGACACGTTTGTGGAACCCGCATATTCGTCCCGAGATCCTCGACCTGTGTGAATTCCTGCGTAAGATGGGTGTAGCGATTACTGTCCACGGCCAAGAAAGCATTGTGATTGAGGGCGCTGGACAGCTCGCGGGCAGTACCCATCGGGTCATGCCCGACAATATGGAGGCAATGACTTGGTTGATCGGTTCGGTCATTACCGGGGGCGAGATCGAGATTCATGATTTTCCCGCGCATGATCTGGAAGTGCCGTTAATCTTCTTGCGGGAAAGCGGAGCTAAGCTGTCAATCGATGGTAATGTCGCTATTGTACGTTCTAGCCGGCCTTATCCGATCGAGATCAGCACTGGCCCCTACCCCGGCATTAATTCTGATATGCAGCCTTTATTCGCGGCGATGGGAGCCTGCGCCCGCGGCGAATCACGAATCGTCGATCTCCGCTTCGCGGGTCGTTATGGTTATCTAAATGAATTTGCGAGAATGGGAGTTGGCAGTCAGATACGCGACGGGGCGGCTCATATATACGGCACCGGTACTATAAAAGGGGCAACCGTCCGAGCTCTCGATCTCAGGGCTGGGGCGGCCTTAGCCCTCCTTGGTCTTGTAGCGGATGGGACGACCCGGATTTCGGACGCTTGGCAGATTGAGCGCGGCTACGACCGGTTTGTGGCAAAGGCCCGCTCGCTTAATGCGAATCTAACGTATAACGAGTAACTGACTTCAATGTCGTCGTATCGAACGATCAGGACCAACACACTGTGATCGACCAATTTCACGACTCAAATCCGTTGAGGGTGGCGTTGCGCGCCTGCCGGAAACATTTTATTTTTGCGGGCGCCTTCTCCGGCCTAATTAACATACTGTACCTGGTACCGTCGATTTACATGCTCCAGGTCTATGACCGCGTGGTACCCACCCGAGGGGTTTCGACCCTGCTGGTATTAACGCTCATCCTGGCTGTATCGCTGGTCGTGTTTGCGCTGCTTGATGCGGTTCGCATGCGCCTGCTGATGCGAGCTAGCATCCGGCTCGAACGGTTGGCCGCCTCAAACATCCTCCACCGCATTCTTGGTTCCAACGCCGCTTCACCAATGCAGCGTGCGCAGGCTATGCGCGATTTCGACACGCTGCGCGGCGTCCTTACTGGGCCGGCGATCGTTGCACTGTTCGATGCGCCTTGGGCTCCGATCTACATCATTATTTCGTATCTGCTGCATCCGCTGATCGGGCTGCTCGCGTTAGTTAGTTCAATCATCCTTATCGCACTTGCCATCATCAGCGACCTGATGACCCGGCGGGAGTTGGCCGAAGCGACGCAGCGCTCGACTGCCTCTTATCGAAGCCAAGATTATTCGATCCAGGCATCGGAAGTCGCGCGTGCGCTAGGCATGCGTAACGCACTGGTTACCCGGCACTTGGTCGAACGCGCCGACATCGTTCGCCGGCAGGGCGACGTGGCTTCGACGTCGGGCCTGTTTCTAGCGTTGACCAAGTTTCTCCGAATGCTGCTGCAATCTGCGGCGTTGGGCCTAGGCGCCTATCTTGCGATCAATCAAAGCATCTCTGCTGGAGCGATCTTCGCGGCGTCCCTAATTCTTGGTCGTGCGTTGCAGCCGGTTGAGCAAATTCTCGCAGCCATGAAGAATGTGATGAATGCGCAAAACGCCTACAAGGGACTTAACGCTTTCTGCCAATTGCCCGACGTTACCATACCGCCAATTAGCCTGCCCGCCCCATTGGGTAAGATTGCCGTCCGAAACCTGACCGTGCGCGCGCCCGGCAGCGATCGCGAATTGCTGTCCAATCTGAATTTCACGATCAATCCTGGCGAGATCGTGGCGCTTGTCGGGCCGAGCGGCGCGGGCAAGTCGACGCTAATGCGGGTGCTCGCGGGCGGCCTCGAGCCGGACGAGGGCGACGTTCGAATTGACGATGCGCGACTGGCAGACTGGAACCGTGAGGAACTTGGGCGTCACGTTGGCTACATGCCGCAGACGCCGACCCTGTTCCCGGCGTCCGTGCACGGTAATATCTCCCGGTTCCGTGGTTTTGAGGAACAGGCGGGGGAAGAAATGGACCGTAAGGTCGTTATGGCCGCGCAGATGGCAGGCGCACATGAACTTATCCTGGGCTTCGCTAGGGGCTATGACACGCAACTGGTAGTCCGCGAGGGGGGTGGGTTGTCCGCCGGCCAGCGGCAAGTAGTGGCGCTGGCGCGCGCACTTTTCGGAAGTCCTAAAATTCTGATACTTGACGAGCCGAATGCCCATCTAGATATGGCCGGCGAGGCTCGTCTGATGGCGACGCTTGGAGAATTGCGGCAGCAAGGCGCTACTGTGTTCGTCTCTTCGCATCGAACCGGGCTACTACAGGCAGTAGACAAGGTGATGTTACTGCGCGACGGCGTCGTCCAAGTTTTCGACGATCGGAGCAAGGTAGTTCGTCCGGCTCCGGTAGAGGCTCCGCCCGAAGCACGCCCGAAGGCCGAGCGGCTGCCAGATGACCATCAATCCGATCAACACGATACAGACCGGCCGCGGGCGGAAGGCTAAAACAGTGAACAACATGGCTTTAGCGACCCAAGGCTCGCAAGAGGTGATACCAGCGCCGCGTGGATTGGCAGAACGATTGGAACTCGACGATTCGCCGCGGCAGTCGATGTGGATTGGTGTCATCATCAGCGTTCTGTTTTTTGTCGTCCTGCTGGGCTGGGCGGCTTTTGCGCGCTTGGATGCTGCGGCCATGGGCGACGGACAGGTAGCGGTTTTGGGCAATCGTCAGACAGTGCAACACCGTGACGGTGGCATCGTCGATGCAGTAGATGTCCACGACGGGCAGCACGTCCAAGCAGGACAAGTACTATTTCGGTTAAAAGGAGCCGAGGTTGCGGCGTCTGAACGGGCCCTAGCAGGCACCGTCATCGACCTTCAAGCGCAACGAGCACGGCTCGAATCCGATGTCCGCGGCACGCCAATCATCTGGCCGGCGTCGTTCGACGCCGCAAGCGGCGACGATCGCGCACTTGTCGAGCATTCCAAGCAACTACAACTGGCCCAACGATCGGCTCGTTCCAACTCATTGGCCTCTAATACTGCGGTATTGCGGCAACAGCAGGCCGAGGTCGCACGCCAATCAACGGGCTATTCGGCACAGGCAAGTGCAAGCGCGCAGCAGCGCGCTTCACTACAGGCGCAGCTAGTCAGCACGCAGAAGTTGGCCGATGAAGGATATGTATCACGCAATTCTGTCCGCGCGATCGAGCGGTCGATCCAGCAATTGCAGGGGGCGGATGCCGAATATGCTTCGCGCGCGGCCGCTGCCCGTGAGCAGATCGGTCAAACCCGCGAACAGGTGATCCAAACATCACGCAAATATGTCGAAGACAGCGCGTCACTGCTGCGCGACACTCAGTTCCAACTTAACGAAGCCGTGCCAAAATGGCTGGCTGCAAAGGAACAGCTGGAACGAACTGTCATCCGCGCGCCAGTTACGGGCCGCGTTGTCGGTCTCCGAGTTTTTTCCGTTGGCGGAGTTATTCAAGCCGGGCAGCCCATCCTTGACATTGTGCCTGACAAGGCTCCGCTGATCATCAAAGCAAGCTTTCAGCCTACCGATATCGACGGCGTATTTGAAGGGCGTCAGGCCGAGGTCAAGTTCCTATCGCTGCACGAGCGTGATCTACCGATCCTATTGGGCGCGGTGCGCAATGTGTCGGCCGACAGCCTACGTGATGAACAGAGCGGTCGATCCTACTACACCGCAGAAGTCGTTGTGCAGCCGTCGGAGATTGCAAAGATAACCGCGGTCCGCGGTAATGACACGGGCATCCGGCCCGGGGTTCCTGTTCAGGTCTTAGTGAAGCTGCGCGCCCGTACCGCGCTACAGTATTTTCTTGATCCCCTAACAGAGGCGTTCTCACGCTCCCTGCATGAGAGGTAAAGCGGTTATTTAGGGTCGATCAACTGACTACGGCTCGCTTGGCCAGCTGATCGTCCTATGATAGTCAACGGACGACACAAGGGGGAAAGATTCATGAACAAGTACGGTCGGTTATTGACCGGGGTCACGCTGTTATCCTGTGCGCTGCCGAGCTTAGCAAAAAGGCCTTCCGTACCGGCTATGGTTCCGCAGGTGCCTATGGCCGTGCCGCCCGTTGCAGATGGAGAGGAAACGCTCGGCGTTGCTATCGCGGATGCCTACCGTGCAAATCCCGAATTGGAGGCACAGCGTGCACAGTTGCGAGCCCAAGATGAGCAGGTAATACAGGCTGCATCTCCCTATCGACTAAACGCAAACTTGGTCGGCAATTTCAACTACCGCGAGCAACGTCAACGCGACTTTTTTGGAGATTTTGTACCGACTAACGCCCGATCAATGGGCGCATCGATCTCTGCATCGCAGATCCTGCTGAACGGGGGACGGACGGCCGCGCAGGTATCGGCCGCCGAGGCGAACGTACTGTCAGCACGCGAACGGTTGCGCGAGGTCGAGAATCTCATTCTTCAGGAAGTCGTGGATTCTTATGTCTCGGTACGTCGAGATACCGAGATCGTTACCATCCAGCAGCAGTCAGTCGATTCTTATTTGCGTCAAGTTCGCCAAGCCGAAGCACGCGAACGCGGCGGCGATTTAACCCGCACCGATATTGCGCAGGCACAGGCCCAGCTTGACCTTGTGCGGGCGCAGCTTGCGCAGGCGCAGGCGAACCTACAATCTAGTCGGGCACGTTTTGCTGCAGTCGTGGGTCGAAATCCGAAGAGATTGGCTGCTGAACCGCCACTACCGGGCCTGCCGATCTCGCTCGATTCGGCTTACGCCGTCGCCGACAAGGAAAGTCCGGCTTTGTGGCAAGCGATTCTTAATGAGCGCTCTGCGAAGGCGCAGATTGCCGCATCCCGGGCCGAGCGGGCTCCCGTGCTATCCATCAACGGAGCCTTCGGCTATAATAGCCCAACAAGTTACCAAACGAGGGATATGGGGCGTAATATTGTCGGGGGAGCAACACTTACCATTCCCTTATTGTCCGCGGGACTCATCGGGTCGCGGGTTCGTACTGCCATTGCTACCCAGCAGCAGCAAGAGTTCCTGATCGAAGCGACACGTCGCAACGTCCAGGTAAACGTTCAAGGCGCATGGAACCAATCGATCGCGTCCCGCGACCAGCTTGAATTGGGCGATTCGGCGGTACGTGCGGCTAATTCTGCACTTGAAGGCGTACGACGCGGATTTGGTGAGGGGTTTCGGTCAAACTTCGAGGTACTCGATTCGGAACAGCGCTTACTTAACTCGCAAATACTCGTCGCCAATGCACGGTATTCGCGATACAGCAGCCAGGTAAGACTATTGGCAGTGCTTGGCCGTTTACAAGCGTCAGTGATTGATCAAGCGGTTCCGGTATATGATGAAACGGCGAATTTGCGCCGCACACGTGCTCGACAGTTCGGCCCCTTCCAAACAATTTTGGCCCCGATTGATCAACTCAGCAAGCCTAGCGGTATGGCGCGTAAAGCGCCGGTGTTGCCATCGGCTACCGATGCTACCGTCCGTCCAGCAGAAGTCGCCCCGCCTACGGGGGAGCTCGGCGTCACGGTACCCGTCAGCCCCCTCGCCCGCCCGTTACTTCCGGACCCTACACTTAAATCTTTCGGTCAAGCGAAAAGTGAGAAATGACTGATCGGCGACGAAGCCGCGCAGGTCCTGCTGACCCAGAGCCGGCATTGGTCGTGGCTCAAGGCCTGGGGGATGAAGGTCGCCCAGCGCCGGGGTATGCGGCGCGCCATCGTCGCCGTCGCGCGACGCCTGGCCGTCGTCTTCCACCGCATGTGGACGGACGGCAGCGATTTCCGCTGGGGCAGCGAACCCGGCATCGCGGTCGCGGCCATCTGATACGATCTCAAACAGGAGCTTTCACGGTTCTGCTGCGGCAGGAAGAGGTCCTCACGGGGACGAAGGTGGTGTGAGATCGTAATGTGCGCAGCCCTGCTGCCAGCAGCAAGGGGCGTCCAAAAGATTGATCCACGCTGCTTTCTCTTACCCCATCATGGGGCGGCTACGTGCCGACCCCGGAGAGAAGCACGAACCCCGTGTGGCGATCTCAAGCCCGAAAACAGTATTTGTATTTCGTCGCCTACCAATTCCTCAGACCGGCGCACTCACGGCGGCGGCGAGTGGCCTGCGCCTGTTGACTCAGGCCGCGATAGAGAAGCGGCCGGTCGTTAGTCGGGATTGGCGAAGCAAACGGTGTACGGCTCGTTTTGTATGGCGACGCTCGTCTGTTACGCTGGGCCAAGGCGACGCAGCAACGTACAAGCGAATACCTGATCGATCAGGCGGCTAGCGCTGGCACGGTCTCGGCCAAACCGATGTTCGCAAGTTCGGAGTGTACGTCGACGGCAAGATGATCGGGTCGGTCTGCCACGATCAGCTCTTCGTGCAGCCGAAGGTCTCGGGCCGCGTCCACGCCGAACCAGTGTCGGACGCGCCACCGTGTTCGAATGGCAAACTGCAAATGCTCATCAAGGCCGACGGGTATGGTAGGATTCCTACCCGCCCTCCCCTAACGATCGGTGCATTTGGTCTGACGATGCCCTCCCGATGCATAAGCGATGCCGCGTTCCAGCCCGCGCAATTCGGCAAGGCCCCGCATCCGTCCGAGCAGAGAATAACCCGGATTGACGGTGCGTTGAAGATCGTCGAGCATCTGGTGGCCGTGATCGGGCCGCATCGGGATGCTGCGCCCTTCGCGCACCGACAGCCGGTGGACCGCCGCCACCACCGCCGCCATGGTTGCGTCGCCCTCCAGATGCGCGGCCTCGTGGAACGCGCCGTCCGCCTCGCGTTGGACGGAACGCAGATGGAGGAAGCTTATCCGTTCCCCCAGCCGATCGACTATGCCGGGCAGATCGTTGTCGGCGCGCACACCGAACGATCCCGTACACATGCACAGGCCGTTGGACGCGTTGGGCACGCGCGCGAACAGGTCCGCCACATCGCCCTCCGTGCTGACGACGCGCGGCAAGCCGAAGATCGGGAAGGGCGGATCGTCGGGATGAACCACCAGCTTCAATCCCAGTTCGTCCGCAAGAGGACACACCGCCTGCAGGAACGCGACATGATTGTCGCGCAACCGGCCGGCGTCGATCTCGGCATAGGTTTCGATCGCAGTCAGGAATTCGGCCGAGGTAAACCCTTCTTCGCTGCCCGGCAGGCCGGCGATGATCGTGCGCTCCAGCTGCGCCCGGCCGGTATCGTCCATTGCCGCATGACGCCGAGCCGCCGCCGCGACAGTCGCATCGTCATAGCTATCGGCGGCACCCGGACGGCGCAGGATATGAATGTCATAGGCTGCCACCGCCACCGCTTCGTATCGCAGCGCCTTCGCGCCATCGGGCAATTGCCAGGCGAGGTCGGTTCGCGTCCAGTCGAGCAACGGCATGAAATTGTACGTAACGACGCGGATCCCGCAGGCGGCGAGGTTGCGCAGGCTCTGGCGATAATGGTCGATCAGTTGGTCCCAGTTCGCCGCGCACGTCTTCAGCCGCTCGTCCACCGGCAGGCTCTCGACCACCGTCCAGTCGAGGCCGGCCGCCTGCACCTCCGCCTTGCGCGCTGCAATGGCCTCGCGCGTCCACACCGCACCGGTAGGGATTTCGTGCATCGCGCTCACCACCTCGGTCGCGCCGGCCTGGCGGATGTCGCGCAGGCGAACCGTATCCTGCGATCCGAACCACCGCATCGTCTGTGTCATCAACACTGTATCAGCCTTCCACATTCGTCACGGCCGTACGCGGCTTGGCGCGCAGCAGGCTCCACAAAACGGCGGCGGCGAGCAGGTCGAGGCCCGCCAGCGCCGCAAACAGCGGGTCATAACCCCAGGCATCTGCGCTCTGCCCGATCAACAAGGTGAACAGCATGCCGCCGACCCAGGCGGACGTGCCCGCCATGCCGCTCGCGGTACCCACGGTGCGGCTGTCGAACATGTCCGCGCATAGCGTGATCAACGCGCCGCTTAACATCTGATGCGCAAAACCGCCGACGCAGAACAAGGCGATCGCGACCCCGGGCGATCCGGCGAGCCCGATGCACGCCGGCCCGATCATGCAGATCGCGCCGACGCTCATCGTGATCTTGCGCGACGCGACCAGCGGCACGCCGCGCCGCATCAGCCAGCTCGGCAACACGCCGGCTGCAAAGCTGCCGAAATCGGCGGCAAGAAACGGCATCCACGCCCAAAGCGCGATGCTCTTGAGATCGAGCTGCCACACCGAGACGAGATAGAGCGGGATGAAGAAGTTGAACGTCTGCCACGCCGGCTCGGCGAGGAAGCGCGGCACGGCGATGCCCCAGAAGGCGCGGCTCTTGAGCAGGTCCTTGCGCGTCGCCGGCTTGGCACTGACATCCTCGTCGCGCGCCGCGGTGATCGCGTCGCGCTCGGCGGGGCTCAGCGCCGGGTGATCCGCCGGGCTGCGATAGGCCCAATACCACAGAAATGCCCAGACGAGGCTCAATCCGCCGGTGACAACGAACGCCGCCTGCCAGTTCCACGCGAGGATGCAGAAGGCGACGAGCGGCGGCGCGATCATGTTGCCGATGCTGGTGCCCATCTGGAACACGCTGGTCGCCAGCGAGCGTTCGCGGGGCGGAAACCATTCGGACACCGTCTTGGCGCCCGCTGGGATCGCCGCCGCCTCGCTCGCACCGAGCAATGCGCGGAACAAGGCGAGGCTCGGCCAGCCGGTGGCCAGCGCATGCGCCATGTTGGCCAGCGCCCAGCCGACCGCGAACAGGAAGAAGCCGAGCCGCGTACCGAGCGCGTCGAGCACCCCGCCCGCGACCGTCTGCATCACGGTGTAGCTCGCCTGGAACGCCAGCACGATCCAGCTGTAATCCTCCGTCGTCATGCCGAATTCGGTCTTGAGCTGCGGCGCGGCGACCGACAGCGTCGAGCGGGCGAGATAGTTGAGGATCGTCCCCAGCGTGACGAGCCCGATCAGCCGCCAGCGCAGCGGTACGTCTCGCCAGCCGCGACGGGTTTGGCTCATCGCGTGATCTCGATGGCCGAGACGATCGCATCGCCGGTGATCGGCACGAAGCCGATGTCGAGCTTGCCGCCACGGACCGACACGATGGCGCTGCGGGTCAGCGCCTTGGCCGCGCCCCCGGCGGTGCGGGCGATGTCGAGCGCCTTGACGATCGTCTTGCCGTTGGCGGTGACGTCGAAGACGCGGGCGCCAGCCGCCAGCGTTGGTTCGACGAAGGTCAGCGTCACCGTGTAGCGGCCATCGGCGAGCGGGATGGCGTAACCGAAACGACCTTCGCGATAGGTCGCCGCCACTGCGGCATTCGGCGTGCCGGCGATCACCGCTGCGACGGCGGGTTTACCGTATTCGGCGGGCCTGGTCAGCGTACCTGCCTTGCCGCCGGTGAAGAAGGCGTCCGATCCGAACCGCCGTGTCGCGGGTGCAGCCACGATCGCGCCGGCATCGATACGGACATGGGCGATGGCATCGGCGGACAGCGTCCAGGTGACGCGATCCTCGCTCGTTCCGCCGCGGGCTGTCAGCGCATTGTTCCCCGGCGCCAGCACGACATTCTGCCACACGCAGATGCGATCCGGGCAGTCGTTCCGCACCCCCAGCGACCGACCGTTGAGCAGCAGATCGGTTGCAGCCGCATTGCTGTAGATCCGCACTTCGTTGACCGGATAGGCGCGGTCGACATAGCGCCGCCCGTTGATGTGCACCGTCGGCGTCTGGCTCCAGTTGGCCTGGTAGAAATAATAGGCATCCTTGCGGATCGCGCGGTCGTAGGTGACCAGCCCCTTGGTATTGATGTCCTGCGCATCGCCCTCGGCGCGGATCGTCGTGGCGAAGTCGAAGGAATTCCACAGAAACGTGCCCCACAGATAGGGTCGCGCCTTCAGTGCCTTCCACGCCTCCTCATGAATGTAGCTTTCGTATTCTTCGGGCTGGATACCCCCGCGCGAATCAATCGGGCCGCCCAGAACGTCGTCGGTGTGGATGCTGGTCGCGCCGCCCGCACCATATTCGGTCACCGAAAGCGGCTGTTGCGGCCGCTTGGCGTGGAGCATGTCGAGATGGGGGCCAAGATCGCCCGGCACGCCGAAATACCAGCCGAAATAGCGGTTGGCGCCGCCAAGGTCCGCCGCCACCGCCGTGGTTGGGATCGCGACACCCTGATCGAACAGCCGCCCCTCGCAGCAGGTCGCCAGCGCGGTCTGCCGGCTCGGGTCTTCGGCATGCGCGACGTCCTGCAACGTCCTCAGCAACGGCATCGGGTCGGGCGTCCGGCCATCGGCGAAACCGGTCAGGAACGCCGGGAAGGAATTGCCGAAATCGACCTCGTTGGCGATGCCCCAGGTGACGACCGAGGGGTGATTGCCGTTCTGGCGAATCAACTCGCGCATCTGCTGGCGGGCATTGTCGACGAGCGCCGCGCGTGGCTCCAGCTCGCCACGCCGCGTCCAGGCGGAAACCAGCGGAATCTCGTCCCACACTAGCAGGCCATAGCGGTCGGCGAGATCGTGGATCGGCTGGCCGTGCTGATAATGCGTCAGCCGGATGGCGTTGACGCCCATCTCGCGCATGATCGCGACATCCGCGGCGACGTCGGCCGCGTCGATCGCCCAGCCCTTCCCCTCGCGGTCCTGGTGATAGCCGACACCGCGCAACTGGACATGCTTGTCGTTGAGGAACAGGCCCTTGTCAGCATCGATGCGGATGGTGCGGATGCCGAACGGCTGGCGGACCGAATCAAGCCTTCGTCCGCGCGCGTCGGTGACATCGACTGACAATGTGTAAAGATACGGGTCCTCCACCCCCTGCCAGAGATGCGGATCGGTGACGGCCAGGGTCAGCGCCGCATCCTGTGTCGCCGCACCGGCCAGTTTCAGCATCGTCCGGGCGGAGGCCGCGACCCGACCATCGGCAGCGATCAGGCTGGCGGTGACGCGCGCGGTGCCGGCGCGAGCGCTGCTGTTGGCGATCCGCGTGCGCACATCGACGCGTGCGGCGGCTCGGCTGGCGCTGGCGGTCGTCGCGAAGACACCGGACCCACCGAAATCGGCGAGGTCGATGTGGATCGGATCGATCGCGATCAACCGCACCGGCCGATACAGGCCGCCGTGCACGAAGAAATCGCCGGTGAGCGGCAGGATGTCCGCGGTCGTCGCATCCTTGCCAGCGGGCGCGCTGTTGTCAGTCCGCACGACCAGCACATTGTCGCCGCCGCCCGGTGCCATTGCATCGGTGGCGTCCACCCGGAAGCGTGAGAAGCCCCCCGCGTGATCGCCGAGCTTCCTGCCGTTCAGCCACACGCTCGCGATGCGGCTCGCGGCATCGAATTCGAGCCAGATGCGCTTGCCGCGCATCGCCGTGGGAATCGCGATGCGCTGGCGATACCAGCCGAGTCCCTGCGTCTTGTTGACCGTCTTGGCACGATTGATGTGGGTTTGCGGAGCGGGTCGATAGAAACCGACGCGGTTCCACGTATGCGGTACCGCCACGGTCTGCCACCCGGTGCCGGTATCGTCGAAACCCGGCGTGATGACCTCGGCGGGTGCCTCTCCCTGATGGAAGCGCCAGCCTTCGCTCAGCACCACGACGGCGCGGGAATCACCTGTATCTCCGACATCGGAAACGGTTTGCGCGTGAAGGTCCAGTGGATGGACTGCCGCAAGCAGCGCACCCGCGCCAAGCGCGATCGATAGACGACGGGACATACGGCCTCTCCATTTTCGAAGAGGCATAACAGCGAAAAACCGGCCTTACCAGTGATGATATCTGGACCGGCCGATTATGGTCGTGTCCCGGCTAGACGTGCGCCGCCGCGCGGTATCGCGCGCGAGTGGAGGCGACGGCCCTGCGCGCCTCTTCGACCGCCTGCTCCTCCGTCGTAAACAACAGGTGGTCCATGACCGCGGCAAGATGCGCGCGCATCGCGACACGTGCCGCGGCCGGATCACGATCACGCAACGCCGCGATGATCCGGCTATGCTCCTCGACCACCGGCCGGACATTCGCGGTGCGAGCCTTGTGATGCAGCAGCAGACATTCGGGCGAAGTCGCGCGGACATGCCAGAAATCTTCGATCGTTATCTGAACCGCGCTGTTTCGCGTCGCCTTTGCGATCAAGAAGTGAAACGCGCGGTCGGCATCTTCCGCCCGATCGAAGGGCGCGCCCCGCATTTCTTCGACTAGCCCGGCCAACTCCGTCAGTTCATCATCGCCGATATGAACAGCGGCGAGTGCCGCCGCTTCGCCTTCGAACACCATGCGGGCTTCGGTCAGCTCGAATGCGGTTATCGCGAATTCGGGCCGGTCCTCGCTGTCGCCAGGCAACCGGCGGACGAACGCCCCAGAGCCGACGCGGACCTCGACATACCCCTGAACCTCCAGCGCGATCAGCGCCTCGCGCACCGCGGGGCGGCTGACATTGTGTTCGGTCGACAGTTCGCGTTCGGCGGGTAGCCGATCGCCAACCTTGTAGCGCCCCGCCGCGATGTCATCGATCAACATCCGCGCAAGCCGTTGGTAAAGCCGCCCGCTGTTCGTCATGGAGGCCGCTGCCGCAGTCAGGCGTGTCGCCATGTACAGATACTCGTGGTTAAAAGCTGACCGACCAATACCATAGGATTTGCAAGATGCCACAGCTGGTGCGTTGCTCGACACGACAGCACCCGTTGACTTTCCCACAAATCTGATGAATTGGTCGGACAGATAACGCCCATCCGGCATTAGAGGTTGGCGAATCAGGAGAGGTCTCATGCACGTCAGGCACGTTCTTTTGGCATCCGCTGCGTTGGTCAGCCTGGCTGCACCGGCATTTGGACAGACCGGTGGCATCGCCCCGGCGCCGCCCACGCCGACCGATCCGGTCGCCAGCCCGCTAGCGCCTGCGGGGCAGCAACAAGGGTCCAACACGTCGGAGACGCCCGCCGCGCAGGACGATGGCGCGCTGGAAGACATCGTCGTCACCGCCCAGAAGCGCGAGCAGAGCCTGCAGTCCGTGCCGGTTGCGGTCACCGCCATCACTGCGGACCAGCTTGAGGCCCGCGGCGTGGCCGCCATCACCGACGTGGCACGCGTGTCGCCCAGCCTGACCATCACCGAAAACACGAACGCGACCGGCAACAGCATCAACCTGCGCGGGATCGGGACCTTCTCGTTCAGCATCGGCATCGAGCCCAGCGTGGCGATCGTGGTGGACGATGTCGCGCTGCTGCAGCAGGCACAGGCGTTTTCCGGGCTCAACGATATCGCCCGCCTGGAAGTGCTGCGCGGGCCGCAAGGCACGCTGTTCGGCAAGAACGCCGCTGCCGGTGTCATCAACATCGTGACGCAGGGACCGACATCGACGCTGACCGGATTGGTCGGGGCGGTCGCCACCACCGACGATCAGTATCGCGTCGAAGGGATGATCTCGGGTCCGCTCTCGGCAGGCGCCGGGTTTCGGCTGAACGCGTTCTACGACGATCGCGATGGCTATATCCGCAACCTGAACACCGGCAACAAACTGAACGGCGAGCGCAGCTATGGCGCGCGCGCGCGGGTCGATCTCGACCCGACCAGCAATCTCAACATCGCATTGACCGGATCCTATACCAACACCAAAACGGACGGGCAGGTCCGCACCTTCCGCAGCGTCAATCCGGGTGCGACGGTATTCGGTGCCCCGGTCGCGGCCTCGATCGTCGGCATCACGCCATCGGACAACAATTATCGGATCAGGCTGGATACGGAGCCCGAGAACCGCAGCAAGCAGGCGATGTTCACCGGTCGCGCGGCGCTCGATCTCGGCGCCGCCAATCTGATCTCGATCACCGCTTACCAGGATTGGCGGTTCCGCTTCGTCGAGGATCTCGACACGCTCGGCTCGCCAACCCTGCTCGTGCCGACGAACCCGGCCAGCACCATATTGCCGAACGGATCGGCGGCACGGGCGAGCTTCCATGCCAGGAACTTCACGCAGGAACTGCGGCTCGTATCCTCCGGCAGTCGCAAGCTCGATTACCTGTTCGCGTTGTTCTATTCGAACGGCGACACCAATCGCGATCTGAGCCGCGGACCGAACGCCGCCACGGCGTGGGTCGCCAGCGCGAGCACGGAGACGCTCGCCGCCTTCGGGCAATTGACCTACGACATCACCGACACGACGCATATCGACGGCGGGCTGCGCTTCAACCGCGAGACGATCGGCGCGACCTTCCAGAACGTGACGGCGGGCGCGGTTCCGGTCGCCAACAACGCCACGTGCCTGGTCCAGTGTAGCGGCACGGACAGCGACAATCAGGTGACCTACAAGGTGTCGCTGCGGCAGGACCTGTCGGACGGCGTCATGGCCTATGCGTCTTATTCCACTGGGTACAAGGGTCAGGGCTTTGACATCAGCACCGGATTTAACCCGGCCCGCGCGGCCAATCCGGTGCGACCGGAAACCAGTAACGCCTATGAAATCGGCGTGAAGAGCCGCTTTCTCGACAACAAGGTCCAGCTGAACGTCACGGGCTTCTGGACCGACTTCAAGGATTTCCAGGCACAGGGCGGGGTCACGCTGCCGGACGGCACGATCAACCCGCAACTGAGCAACGTCGGCAAGCTGCGCAGCCGCGGCGTCGAGGCGGAACTGTCCGCCAAGCCGGTGCGACTGCTGCGCATCGATGCATCGGCGGCTTATACCGATGCGAAGATCCGCGAATTCCCCAACGCGCCGTGCTTCGGCGGCCAGACGGCGGCTCAGGGCTGCTTGCCCGTGGGTACGACGACATTCCAGAACCTGGCCGGCGCACAACTCGCCAACGCGCCGAAGTTCAAATACAACATCGCGGCGACATATGATGTCGAACTGCCGGCGATGCCGTTCGACGGCTTCGTCACCGCGGAATTTGCGCACCAGAGCCGGGTCAAGCTCGACCTCCTCGGCAGCCCGGTATCCTTTCAGCCGGCCTATGGCGTGGTGAACGGCAGCATCGGCATCGATGGTCGCCGCGACGGCAACTTCCGCGTGGCGTTGTTCGTCAACAACCTGTTCGACCAAGAATATGCGACCTCGCTGGGCTACACCGGCAGCTCCGGCAACCAGGCAGTAGCGCAGCTCCTGCCGCGTAATTCGCGCCGCTATTTCGGGGTGCGGACGCGCGTGGGTTTCTGACGAAGGGTCGCCCCGCATAGCGATATGCGGGGATGATGCCTCCACGGAACGAACGGTTTACCGGATTGCGCGTTCGGCAATCATGTCTCCAGGGGAGTATTGGAATGCGCAAGGTACGGTTGGCCGGATGGGCACTCGCCGGGGTCGCGGCCATGACCCTGGCCGGTGCCGGCGTCGTCGCGCAGCAGGGGGCCGCGGCGCCGTCGCAGCGCTGGATGAGCGCCGCGCTGACTCCCGAACAGCGCGCGGATGCGCTGCTGAAGGCGATGACGCTGGAGGAAAAGGCCGGACAGATATCGCAGCAGTTCATGTTCGGTGAATTTACGCCCTTCGCGGCGGCGGTCCGCAGCGGCAAGGTCGGATCGCTGTTGTTCGTTACCGACCCTGCGATCATCAACCGGCTGCAGAAGGTCGCGGTCGAGGAAACGCGGCTCAAGATCCCGCTGATCTTCGGCTATGACGTCATCCACGGGTTCCGCACGATCTTTCCGGTCCCCCTCGCCAACGCCGCATCCTGGGACCCGGCCGGCGTGGAGCGGGCGCAGGCGGTCGCGGCGGCGGAGGCTCGCGCGGTCGGCATCCATTGGGCGTTCTCGCCGATGCTCGACGTCGCGCGCGATCCCCGCTGGGGCCGCATCGTCGAAGGGAACGGAGAGGACCCGTTCCTAGGCGCCGCGATGGCACGGGCGCAGGTGCGAGGCTTCCAGGGTCCGGCGATCGGCACCCCCGGCCATATCATCGCCGGCCCGAAGCATTTCGCCGGCTATGCCGCCGCCGAGGGCGGCCGTGACTATGACAGCGTCTATATTTCTGATTCGCAGCTCTACAACGTCATTCTGCCACCCTTTGCCGCCACGGTGCAGGTAGGGGCCGGCAACGTGATGAGCGCGTACATGGACCTCAACGACATTCCCGCGGTCGGTAACAAATGGCTGCTGACCGACGTCCTGCGCGGGCAGATGGGCTTCACCGGCTGGGTGGTGTCGGACGCGAACGGCACGAAGAACCAGGTCGTCCAGAACTTCGCCCGCGACGATGCAGATGCCGCGGTGCGCAGTGTCAGTGCGGGCAACGACATGGAGATGTCCTTCGGTCCCGCAGCCTCGGCCGAGACGCTGGCCGCTTCGGTGCGCGCGGGCAAGCTGCCGGTGGCGATTCTGGACCGATCGGTGCGCCGCATCCTGACCGCCAAGTTCGCGATGGGCCTGTTCGAAAACCCCTTCGTCGATGAAACCGCCGCCAGGGCCACGCTGTCCGATCCCGCGCATCGCCAGATCGCGCAGGTCGCCGCGGAACGCGCGCTGGTGCTGCTGAAGAACAACGGCAAGGCACTGCCCCTCGTCCCCGCCGCGCAGAAGCGTGTCGCGGTGATCGGCGCGACGTCGCATTCGAAACGCGACATGCTCGGCCCCTGGTCGTTCCAATATGACCTTCCCGAAACCGTCACGCCGTTCGAGGGTGTCCGCGATCGCCTGGGCGGCATGGCGACGGTCGAGACCGCGCCCGGCGTCCAGCTCAAGCGCGCCGTGCCCTCCATGTTCGACGCCATCGCAATTCCCGGCACCGCCAAGCCCGAGCCGCGCTGGGACGCGGCAAGGACCCGGAATGAATTCGATCGCGCGGTGGCACTCGCGCGGAAATCAGACTTGATCGTGCTCACGATGGGCGAGGCCGAGGATATGAGTGGCGAAGGCGCCTCGCGTTCCGATCTCAAGCTGCCTGGGGATCAGTTGACACTGTTTGCTGCGGTCATGGCGCTGGGCAAACCGGTGGTGGTGGTCACGATGAGCGGCCGCCCACTCGAGCTGGGCGACGTGCAGGATCGTGCGCCCGCCATCCTGCATGCCTGGTATGGCGGCACGCGCGGCGGCACCGCGATCGCGCGGGCATTGTTCGGCGACGTGAATCCAGGCGGGAAGCTGCCGATCACCTGGCCCCGGACCGTGGGGCAGGTACCGATCTATTATGCGCACAATACCACCCATGCGCCCAAGGATCAGGGCAAGCGGTATTGGGATATTCCATCGACACCGCAGTTCGAATTCGGGTACGGCCTGAGCTATACCAGCTTTGCCATCGCGCCTCCCGCCTTCGACAAGGCCACCCTGCCCCCCGGCGGAACGATCAGCGTGTCCACCACCGTCACCAACACCGGCAACCGTACCGGCGACGAGGTGGTCCAATTGTACATCCACCAGCGGGCGGGTCGCGCCTCGCGTCCGGTGCGCGAATTGAAAGGATTTCAGCGGATCACGTTGCAGCCGGGCGAACGCCGCACGATCAGCTTTCCGCTCGACGAAACCAGCGTGCGCTACTGGAATGCCGCGGTGAAGGATTGGGTGGTCGATCCCGGCACGTTCGACGTGTGGGTAGGGTCGAGCTCGAACACGACCAATCACGCCACGATCGCCGTTGCCGGACAGCCGCGGACGGTCAGGGGCTGGAACTAGGTCAGGACTCATTGGTCATAGCCAGAAGATGACGGTGGCAGCGAGGGCGATGGCGGAAAAGAAGACCGTTGGGCATCGATCATAGCGGGTAGCGATGCGGCGCCAGTCTTTCAGGCGGCCGAACAACTCGATATGCAGACGCTGCACCGCATCCGCGACTAGTTCGTCGGGGACCGCACCTCGTTGATGAACCAGATCAGGAGCCCCCTCCTCGAGCGCGGTTAAATCGTCCCACAGGGGCGTGCAAAGTTCGCCTTCCCGCTGGGCGACATGCTCGTAGGTGACGAACCAGTGCTTGGCCCGCGCATTCACCGGCTGGTGAGCGACATGCGCTTACGCTGGGTTCCCCTCGACGAGCGGATTGAAGATCTCAATGCTGAGTTCACCGAGGCTACTCGCACAGACGAGCGAGCGCGGCGCCTGCTCACCATCCCTGGCATAGGTGCGCTAAATGCAACCGCGCTGGTGGCGGCTATCGGCGACGCCCGAACCTTTGGGCGTGGTCGCGCTGCCAACGACGCAACATCGTCGGCATGATCCCCAACTCGGCGGCCACCTCGGTCTGCATCCGACCGCTCGTCTCCCACAGCGCCACCGCTTCGCGCTTGAACTCGTCCGTGAACCGACGCTTCGTCGTAATCGCCATAATACACCTCCTGGCTCCACAGAGCCTATCATCGGTGTCCGTCAAACCGAGGGAAGATCACATTGGTCTTGGCATGGTCGGTCATGGATCAGATGTGGTGGGTCGCTTCCCTGATCAGTGTGGCGATGAGAGGGTTCTGAATTCGGCTGATCTTCATGGACTCAGCTGTCGCCTCTACGCGTCGCGCGGGCAACGTCGTGATGTGCGCAGCGCTAACCACTTTTAGCACCACCACAATCCTCATGTTCGGCTCGATCGTTCAGCCCTCGCAGCACATCATGGCGGTCACTCATGATGCCATCGCCTGCACGGAGGCTGACGTTGCGCTCCTCGGCCTTGCGGCGGACGCGCTTTGCCGCAGGGCTGAGCGGCTTCATGCTGCTCGTCCGATCCGCAAGCTCCTTCTCAATCGGCTCGTGGTGCTTGCGCAGTGCCGAGAGGATGGCAGATCTGAGACGCAGCTCAAGAAGAACATCACCGGCGTACAAATCCAGCAGGTCGAGCATCTCCGCGCTGTCTGGCTTGCCGGTCGCGACGAGGTCATCGACCTTGCCGCGAGCTCCGGGATCGAGTTCGTCGAGGCGCCGGGAATCAACGCGGACGTACCCTGAAACCACGCGCATCAGCGTCCACGCTGGCCCCATGCCGAACAGGCCTGCCGTCCGGTGCGTGAAGTCGTTGATCATGCGCACGGCAACTACCTGACGAAGGTGGTGATCGGCATCCTTCACCGATTGCTCGGCTTCTGCCAGCACGTCCTTCATCTCAGCGAGTTTGGCCTCGGTGATCTCCACCTGCCGTTGAAGCTCGTCCCTGCGGCGAACCGCCGAGACATGAGCCCCGCGCGCCGACGGTTTGCGTCCGGCGTCCGGGTCGCGGAGTTTCGCCGACGGCGGCACGGTCATGCCGCCATCGAGCAAGGCGAGCCACACATCGACGTCGACCTCGGCGGGCACCAGGTCGAGCAGCAGCCCGAACAATTCGTCCTCGCGAGGGCCACGCTCGAACAACTCGGCCAGCCGATTAATTGAGCCCGGGTCCTCACGGGCCTGCACGCTTAATTGTGCCGCGACCTTGGCGAGCGCCTCGCGAACGTCCGGGCTGAGCCCTTGCAACTTGATCTCCATCGTCATGCTCCATGGTCGCGGACGTCGATCTTCGACGTTCCTGTGCCATGACGATGGCCCGACTTGTCGAGCACGTAGTGGGTAACCCGGAATCACGATGGTAGCGCGCAGGCGCGCGCACCCACGCAGCGCACACGCATGCATGCACACGGATGCGCCGCGCGCACCTGTACGCCTGCGCGTGTACGTAGGGGGAAGAAATAGAAGATATTCGCGCAATAATGCTAACTCGTCCGCCGCGGCGTCCGGGTTAGCGTTGCGTCGATGAGGTGACGCTTACCGTCAAATCAGCGCGAAGAAGCGGCTGCCCGGTCCGGGCGGTTGTTCCTCCCCGCAGAGCGGGACGGGGTCCTCCGGCGATGCCTCCGGAAGGCGTCAGGCCGACTTGGGGGAGGGTCACGTGGGGGGGCTTCCCTCCCGCTCGAAAGCGATCCAGACTCATCGCGAAATTAACAGCTGGATCTTTCCCGTGCCCGTCCCATCGTCGGTCGTACATCTTACAGAAGCGCTCCGACGGTTTCTCGTCCGCAAGGATGAGGAAGCGCTTTCCGGTACGGTCAAACATGGCCGGATCAAAGTCGTCAAAGAGCGCAAGGGGAGCGAAGGACGCGCCGGCGGCAGTCCATGGCGTCAACCGATCGATCTGCGCTATGCCGCACCGCCCGACGGACGTCCGCGTTCGTCGTCAGGGGCTACCAGTTTTCACTTCAGGGGGAAACGAGCGAGCAAACAGCGGCCCTCTGGCGGCACCGGGAAGATCGCTACGGGGAAAGCGTCGAGCGGATCCGGTGGCGGCCTCGATCCGGCCACGAGATTTGAACGCTATGTGTCGGATGAGCCGAAGCTGCAGCCCGTGTCCGCGGCGCAATTCGAGCGCTATCTCGAAGAACCCAAACAAGGTTCCGAGAATGATGTCGACCCGGTCAATGACCCGTCGCGTGCCGTCCTCGTTGCATCGAATATCAGCGCCATCGCTGCGGAGCGAGAAGACTTCTGGAGGCAGTGTTGGGCCGCTGCGAGAACCGCAGGGGCACAGCGGGTAGAACTGTTCGCCGAGCGTGGATCCGCATCGGAATGGGGGGCTGTCGCGGCGGATCCTGCTACGCCTGCGCCCGTGGCGATTGCTGCTCGGACGATCAGTCAGGAGTTGGCAGCATCTGGCGGTGCCAACGACGGCAAGGCGGGCGGCAAGCGCTCTGGTCAGGTCATCGAACTCGATAAGGCGACACATGTCGACTGGGCTCTGGAACTCGGCAACAGGTTCGGTAGCTCCCGGTCGGAGCGGATGATCCACTACCCCAAACCGCGCGCCGGGCGGGTGCAGGAGCAGTTCGATGTGGAGATACCGGCGGAGTGCGACGAGGCCGATATCGCAGCCATTGTAGGCAAGCTCGCCGCCGATCTCGACAGCCTCGGCGTTCGCTACACGATCGTCGTTCATGTGCCCGACAAGAACAACGATCGGCGCAACTATCACATCCATTTCATCATGTATCTCGGGCGTTGCACGCTGGCCCCGGACGGAAGCTGGAAATTTGATGCGAAGCCCGGTGAGCCTCCGAAGTTGCGGCCGGGTGAGATCGCCGTAGGCTTAGGTGCAATTACCGTCGAAAAGTGGTCAAGCTCGCACCATAATGCCTTGGCGGCGGAGGACATGAGAGCGCTACGTATGCGGTATGCCGAGCATGTGAACGAACGATTGACTGCCCGGAAGAGTGATCGTTCGTACGATCCGCGAACCTATGTAGAGATAGGGATCGACCGGCAACCAGCTCGGCATCTAGGCTCAGCCGCCGCGCGTCTTGTGGCCGCAGGAGTGCCTGTCGAGATCGACATCGCCAACGCGATAAACGGCTGGTCTTCCATTTATCGCGAGCTAGACCGTGCAGGACTCACACGGAGATATGACCGCGGTCTCGCCGTTCAAAGTATGCGACGCAGTGCAGACATCGACAGTGTCGGGAACAATGACAGCGACGGTCGTCTGGAGGCGCTGATCGGAGCTTGGGTTACCGCCGGCGACGAGGCACTGGAGGGACGGCTGGCGATCGATCGGCTGGATGCGATGAGGGCGGAAGCTGAGTCTGCTGCGAGGCGTCTGTTGAAGAACACCACGCGGCTAATCGAGGCGATCGATGCAGGGCATGCAAAGCCCGAAGATCGGCGGAACGAGCGCTACATCCGGCACCGCCACCTACTCGCCGGATGTCATTTGTCAGAAATTGCCGAGGCGATCGAACCATGGGCAGCCGACGTCGAAATCTATCGCCAGCAGGTCGCTGCGGCAGAGTCCAATCTTCGCCTATTTTCCGCCCAGGCAGAGCAGATCCTGAAGGAGCGGCGAGCTGAAAAGGCCCGTGCTGATGAGAGGATGCGTGTTGATTGGAGAACAGGAACAGCTCTGCCGTCGAGGAAGTATCCCGATCCGCTGACCGGTCACCGTCATGTTGATGCTCTGCTCGAGTATATGAGAACCGGGTCGCAGAAAGAGGCCGCGACCGCAGGGTGGCCTTTGGTGTATCTGATCCGCGACAATGCCGACAGGATCCAGCCCTTGGGTCTCGGACCCTTGGACAATGCAGTCCTTCGTAATCCGCAGTTTGCCGGACGGATCGATGCGGCGATGTTTCGCCTAATCAAGCTACAAGGCACCGAGGTTGGCCGCTTGATCAAGTTCATGGAGCAACACGGGCCTGATGCCCTGGTTGCAGCTCGCCGGTCCGACGAAGCTGCTGAGCTGGTCTCGATAAAGAGCCTGTACGCCGTCTATCGCAATCATCCGCGCTTCTTGAGATCTCTCGAGAAGGCACAAATGAAAGCCCAGATACAGAGGCTGGTTCCTCGACACGATCGGCTTGCCAATGCCCCATGGATCGATCCGATCGGCAGGGATCACAGCCTCTTGGTCGCCAAGCCGGGCAATAAGGCCGCGTCTGTCTCCGCCTCGATATCCGCAGCAAGCGATGCGCGAACCCCAATCCTGGTCACGGCAGCGTCGCCTTCAAGCGCCGTCTCGATATCGCCAATCACAGAACCCAGTGGCACTGGCGCAAGGATCAACGCAAGCCTGCCTACGTCCGATGCCCCACGTTCGACCGGACCCAAGCGGGAAGAGGTCCTGACGGCCAACGCGGAGGCGATGGTCGGGCATGGCCGGGATTCCGCCGCCACAACGCCAGCGGTTGTAAAAGCGGTCCCTGCGCCTGCCGCCGATGACGGGTCGGCAGCGACGAAATCCGGCGCCTTGCTTCAGCGAGAAGACACGGCGCGAGCGGATCGGGCCAGCGAGGTCGCTGCAAACCTCGATGCTCCGACCCCGCCGGTTCGCAACGCCGCAGGAGTAGACGAGGCAAAACGCGTAGGCGCCCCGACGCGACGAAATGGCGCTTATCCTTTCCTGGCGAGCCAGACTCTACCTTACTTACCGGACGGGCCACACCTCAGCCTTTCACGAGCGCCCTTGTTGTCGCGAGTGCAAGGACTATCAACGATACCCAGCTTGCGTAGCCTGGAGCCGTTGCCGCCATCCCCGCCAAGTGTCCGTCTCGGTGCAGCGCAAGCCGAATCCGCTGCCCCGACCACCATTCCGGGAAAGCCAGCCGGCGACCACGTTGCTGAAAGCAGCGGCCGGGGAGTATCCAATTCGCAGTCTCGAGGGGATCTTCAGCCCTCAGTCGGTACCGATGAACCTGACGCAGTTATCGGTACAAACCTGCGCTCCGGGCGAAAAGCCGATCCTGTTCGGGCTGCAACACGCAATCGGAAACCCGAGGGGTTAGTGGCTAAAGCCGCGTCTGAATGGCACGAGCCGCGGGTGGTCGAAGAGGCTCACCGACCCGACGCCCTTGCGGGCGGGACGAAGGTGGCGTCGCCGCCCCGAGATCTTGACGCACCTGCGCTCGACGAAGCACCGCCGACGGATCTCGCGGCGTCTAGCCCGGATTGCGTGCACGTTGCGGTCGCCACGACTGGTCCTTCAGTTACCCCAAGGAAGGAAAAAGCGATCAAGTCGGGGGCGCCACCGGGCGGACAAGACACATCCAATGCACTTGGTGTGAGCATTGAAGCAGTTCGCAGGAAGGTGTCCGTGAGTGCTGCCTATCGATCGCTATCCGACAGCGAGCAACGGGATTATAACGAATGGGCAAAGATCGTAATCAGGTACCTCGCCGAACAATCAGCGGTGCTACGGTTCGATGGAGACGATCTGAACGTCAGTCTGAGGTCGGAGACGATGCTGGCCGATATACGTAAGCTGGCAGATACGGAAATCGGTTTTCGATTGCTGAGCCAGATCGCCAAAAATGTTCAGTACGTACTTCAGACGCGGGAACCAATTGATTGGGTGCGGGTGAAGCCAGTTGTTCAATTTGAAGATGCTAAGGGCTATGATTTGCCGGTAGTTAATCTGGTAACTAACGCAGATGGCAGTCGGAATGGTAGATAAACACGTCAAGTAAATCCGGTGGTTCGGCAGAAACTCTCGATTTGCAACGTCAGATGGTCGAACGCGGGAAAGCAGGAGATCTTGGTCGAGGCGTTCCGGTCCTTACGGGCGGATCTGCGACGCCATTGGGCGGCGCGCGGTGTCGCGCGCCTGTGCTGTACGGGCCGTAAGCAGAGGCGCAGGGGTGAGGCGGTCCCGCTTGACTGGACAGTTTGGCAGCTGGGTTAAGCTATCCTCTTCCTCTGTTACCCCGCCGGTGGGATGGACGACATATTCGGGACGACACGTCGATGCCGTACAGATCATGAAGATGCCAGGTGATCTCGCGGGTGCTCATGCCGCGCGCGTACATGGACACGATCTTCTCATCGAACCCCGGAAAACGGCGCTGGTACTTGGCAATCAGCTGCGGGTCGAAGCTCGACCGCCGGTTGCGCGGCACGTCGACAAGCCATCTTGCCGGTGTCGGTCATCACGGTCTTCCGGCCGCAGCCGTTGCGTGTATTGCCGGCACCGTCCTGCCGGCGAGGTGGTGATCCATCTCCGCGTTCAAGGCGCGTTCCGTGAGCGCATTCTTCCGGGAATCGAGTAGGCCACCTTACTCAAACGCCGCACTGGCACCGCTGCCCGCCAGCAGCTGGTTGAGAAGCTCGTTGGGGATCGCAGGTTCTTTGCGTCGAGGCATATCAGGCCCCTTTTACCCGTTATACCCGCCCGGACACGGAAATACCGACACTCCCCGATCTCCGAACGCCGAGTTACAGCGCTACAACTCGGCCTCATGCCGGATCAAATCCGCGGCCGCTCGCCAACTTGATGCCTGCGATCATCTCGACCTGATCTACGATATCGGTGGCTTGCCGTTTGGTGATCGTACCTTTGATGCGGACGGTCACAGCGGCACCGTTTTGCACGATAGCGACTTTCGCGTGGCCCTTGCTGGTTTTAGCCATGCCCTGATCCTAACATCGTCAAACACGACACATATGGAATATCATACGGGCTTAGCCTGCTGGGGACCGGCAGTCCCTGAACGACGATCTATCTTCCCAGGGGACGGTCGAGCGACATCCCTATCCCCCGCGACGGCGCGACCGGCTTCACGCCGTCGACTGGCCAAAGATGGCATCGATGAGCACCGGGCAGTCCAGCCTGTGCTTTACAAGGATCTTCAGCCAGTCCTCCATCACCGTCAGCGACCAAAAGTCGCCATTCTCCAGCGCAAGATACGCATCGTCGCCAACGGCTTCCGTGTATCCACGCGAGTTGAACAACCACTCGACCGCCGCCTCTTCCGATCCTATCAGGACCACCAAGGTCCGCATGATCTCGATCAGGGTGGCTCGTCCGTCGACGCCGCCAAAGCGGCCGCCAATGCCAGGCGTGTCGAGAATGACGTCCACAAAGTCAGAAGACCCGGAGGCGGCGTCGCGAAGAAGATCCAGCAGGTGATCGCTGACACCATCGTGGATAGGCCCTGTTGATTTCGTCATGCCTGCTCCCACGGAACCGAACGGCGGTTCGCAGGACCATCTTGTCGATGCGGCCATCCGCCGCATCCGTATATTTACCTAGTGAGAAAAGGCTAAGCCGACAGAACGAAGCCGTTCTGATGAAGCTCCTCAGGTTTCCTGGTCTCTTAAAGGATTTAGGAAATTATGATGAACAAGCGCCGTTACAACTTGACCGAACGCGAACTGGAGGTTGCGCGATGGATCCTGCTTGGGTTTACAGCCAAACAGATCAGCCGGGGTCTTTCCATATCACCGCGCACGGTAGAACAGCACATTACCAATGTTAAAATGAAGTTGGGCGTGAATAACCGTAGCAATATGGCGGCTCACCTGATCGTGAAGAATCTAGTCCGCCTGACCGTAGACGATCTTGAGGAGTTTGGCTGACACGGCGGCGGGGGTGGCGTCTTCAGGATGCAAAGCCACCCTTATCGCTTGCGACAATGGACTACATCTTCAGCCTACCGGAAAGCGACTAGATATATTAACACAAAGTAAATGCCTCCGCAAAAAACGCTGAGCTCTCCAATCTCATGTTGCGGGAAGCCGAAATCCGAACCAGGCTCTGCGAAGTTCGCGTTTCGTTCAAGGCTTTTCCCATGCGCCATTCACCCGCGATTGCCAAGAAAGACGATGCCTGCCGGACCCCAGGCCATGGTCTGCGAGACATCCTCAGCCTGCTCGAAAGCGATGTGGGCAGAGAGCTTGTCGAGACGGCGGCGCCGGCGCTTATCGAGCACTGGCTGTTGGGTTCCTCTCGCCCGGGTGGCACCGATGCTGGTCCGATCACGTTGGCGCTGCAGCATCTTCACGGCGGCAAGCCCCAGGATTTGCCCGCCATACTGAACGGCGAGGTCCATGACCTATCCGAGGCTATCCGCTATGCATTGAGCCACTGGGACGGCCTCTGCAGCTTCCTCGACGACGGACGTGTCGAACTGGATTCCAACATCGTCGAGCGCAGCATCCGGCCGCTGACCCTCAACCGCAAGAACGCTCTTTTCGCAGGCTCCGACGATGGCGGAACAACTGGGCAATTATCGCCTCGCTCATCGAAACCGCCAAGTTGAACCGCGTCGACCCACACGCCTGGCTCGCTGACACTCTCACGCGCCTCGCCGAGGGCCATCGTATCAATGCCATCGGCGACCTTATGCCATGAACCTACGCAGCCCGCGTGGTGGAATAACAGCGCTTACGCCTATTCGGCAGTGGCACGCTGTCGCTCATGTTCGTTGCATTACGATCGTTAGGTTTAACGAATTCAGCGCTGAGGTTTGTGCCATAGTCGCGAGCGGTGCTCGCGCCTTCGGGGCAGCTACGGCCTTTGTGCAGGCCCTTGCAACCGGCCGTTCTTTCGCCATCCCCACGTTGTTCGCACCCTCCCTAGCCCAGCGGCCGCGCACCCCAGTTCCGGCGTAGCGCCGTTTGAATTGGGGACTGCGGTTCCGACGCGCTTCGGCCTATCAGCGTTACAGCTCGCGAACTTGCGGATAGCCTGAGCTGAAGCCCGCTACCAGGTAGGCAAGTCGGAACGGGTGATGCAGACCGCGCCTTAGTTAATGACAAAACTTCCTAGACATTTCGTTACTTGAGGATGTCGGTCGTCATGCCGCTTCTAAAACGGCCAATGGCCGCATTATCTTAAAGGCAAAGGATGGCTAATTGAGCCATTTCGTCTTTAATTGCACGTCGTCAAGCGAAATGTGGGGCTGGGACTTAAAACGACCGATGACAAACCGATCGAAGCCCTCGGCACGTTCAGTCCGGTCGGGCGCAGCGCCGCCATGGCAATACCCCCTGCGACTACGCTGCGCCTCGCTGTATTGAACGAAGATGCTCGAGTCGGAATCGTCGAAGCTAGCGTTGGCCAGCTCGTTCGGTTCAAATCGCTCGTTGCTTCACCGAAATTATCGCCTACCGCAAACGCGTCTTCGTGCCCACAAACGACGCCAAGACTGTCCTTAAGCGCGTTTTCAGAATTGGGTGGAGCAGAATGGGATCAATGGCCGCAGAGCGCATTGATCCATCATTCTTCAGGCGTTGCGCGCTGGGGCACAGCCTTCGAAGCGCGTTTTGCCTTAGCAGGCGCGGGTGCCTCAACCTTCGCAGTTGACTTGCGGCCCAAGCCGATGGACTTCGCCATCGCGCGACGGCTTTCGCTGTAGCTCTCAGCCACCATCGGATAATCTGACTTCAAATTGTACCGCGTGCGGTAATCTTCCGGCGTCATGCCATGGGTCGTCAGATGACGACGCAGCGTTTTATACGGCTTGCCGTCGATCAGACTGATGATATAATTCTTGTCTGCCAACGACTTCCGCACCGACACGACCGGCGTGTACTCTGGAGATTTCGCCTGAGGGGAAACGTCGGCCGGGGCATCTCCCAGCTTGGAAACGGCGTCGTGCATCGATCGAAGAAAAGCGGGTACGTCATCGACCGACGTTCTCGTATTTGGGTTTTCCAACCAAGCAATAGTCAGTTCGGTTGCGAGCTCAACAGCATTGGCTTGCATGGCAATTCACCTTTCGAGATAAATGAGGCCACAAAATTCGTGTTCCACTAAGATACATAGGTATTGGTAACGCTGGATCAATCATTAGGATGCAACAGATGCTTAAAAAGGCCTTATACTCGATGGATACTGCCAGCAGCGAATGGGAGGGAGCCAGTGTCCCGAATTGAGCCGGACGCCGACCAAGGGGTGCTCCCTTGACCAGAACACCAAATTCTTCAGGCTGATGACGTCGACCCCTGTTTGTACGAGAGAGGTTACGAAGTGAACGGAGAATTCGCCGAACGGTTCTCCGCCAAAGCATGCTGAAGAATCGAATCGTTACTACCCGCAAAAGCGACGCAGCCCCCTAGGTGTTTAGTCCCAGCATCTGGTGGGTCGGATCCACGACGAACCTATCGGGGTCTGACGTCCAGGTTCGGGCGATGTATTTGTAAGGCGTGAGGCCACTGAGCGTCTTGAGCCGACGAGCGAAAATGCAGGCTGCCATGAAGTCAGCGAGGTGCACCCGTAATTGCTCGTGGCTCTCGTAATGGAAGCGCTTGACGGTCGCCTCTTTGATCGTCCGGTTCATCCGCTCGACTGGACCGTTGGTCCAGTGATGGTTCGGCTTGGTGAGCCGGTGCTCGATGTCGTTCCCGTCGCAGATCATGTCGAAACGCATCTGACGCGACCAGGCTGTGTCACGATTGCACGGCTGGTCGGCAAACTGGATGCCGTTATCGGTCAGAATCGTATGGATGCGGTAGGCCACGGCTTTCAGCAGGTGTTCGAGGAACTCCCACGCTGTTCGCCGGTAGCCTTGTCGACCAACGGGGTGACGGCGAACTTGCTGATGCGGTCGATGCCGACGAACAGGTAGAGCTTGCCTTCGGCAGTCTGAACCTCGGCGATATCTATGTAGAAGAAGCCGATCGGGTAGCGCTTGAAGCGCTGGCGCTTAGGCTTGTACCCCTCAATGTATGGCAGATGAGATATTTCGTGCCGCTGCAGGCAGGGGTGCAGCGCCGACCGTGTCAGATGCGGGATCGACGGCTGTGACGCGTAGAGACAATCGTCGAGCGGCAGTAATGTGTGACGCCGGAATGCGACGACCGCTGCCTCTTCGGCCTCGGTCAAAGTCGTGGAGTGAGGGCCTCCGGCCGGTCTTGATATCCTCAACCGTCGCCCGCTTGCGCCACTTCGCTACCGTCTTCGGATTGCTCCCCAGCTCTCAGCTCAGCGCCGAGAGCGAAGCCTGCGATCGCTGTATTGCTGCTCTGACGGGGTGCGTGGTCGTAGCGCTCCCATGACGTACTTATCCCATACGGCTTCCTTCCATTCCAACGAAAGGATCGCACCATCAAACCGCGAGATCAAACAGATCGCGTCGCGCGACCAACTCGAACTGGGCGTTTCGGCGGTGCGTGCGGCCAATTCGGCGCTGGAAGGCGTGCGCCGTGGTTTCGCCGAGGGGTTCCGCTCGAATTTTGAGGTGTTCGATTCGGAACAGCGGCTGCTCAACGCCCAGATCCTCGTCGCGAACGCCCGCTATTCGCGCTACAGCAGCTAGGTCAGGCCGTTGTCCGTGCTCGGCCAGCTGCAGGCCAAGGTCATCGATCAGGCGGTGCCGGTCTATGACGCGGCGAAGAATCTGCGGCGCACGCGGGCGCGGCAGTTCGGCCCGTTCCGGATCATCCTAGAGCCGATCGACCGGCTTAGCAAACCGAGCGGCGCACCGCTCCTGCCCCCGGCGACCGCCCCCCCCCCGTTCGTGCGGCCGATGTTGCACCCCTCTCCCCCCACCGGCACCACCTTCCCCATCAGCCCACTCACCCGTCCGCCGCTGCCCGATCCCAATCTCAAATCCTACGGTCAGATCGAAGCCGAGGAATAATTACCCGGTAACTATTATTGCATGTCCGCGTCGCTGCGATGCGATGCGGACGCACATCGTTATAATAACGAACATGGGGTAATGGCGGGAGCGAGTTACCTCGATCAGCGATAGCGCAGGAGGTGGCTGTTCCCCGATAGATGAAGGTGCGGGCTCACGACTTGCAGCCGGGCCCATACATCGAA
>NZ_JAXOJJ010000011.1:0-42225 GCF_036663615.1 Sphingomonas rhamnosi | reverse complement strand
ATTCACTTTGTCTCATACCCCCTTCGCTAACGCGAATGTCGCGGGGTGGAGCAGCCCGGTAGCTCGTCAGGCTCATAACCTGAAGGTCACAGGTTCAAATCCTGTCCCCGCAACCATCTTGATTTGTAGCGCCTCGGCAGCCATCGGCTCCGAGGCCTTTTCTTGTTCGCCACACGTGCACAGTTCCAGCATGCTGGCCAGCTCACCACGCAGGTGGATCGCGAGGTCGTCACCCTCAGGCCGGAGCACCACGGCTTCGATGAGCTCGCGGATGCGCTCGAATGCCAGGCTCTGCAACGCCTCGTCCTCGAACGCCTTGGTCAAACGTGCCACCTTCTCGCGGTACACGCGGCCAAGATCAGGATGCACGAGCGCTGGAACATTAGCCGGCACCGCAGTAGCTTTGATCTCGGCTGCAAGCCACTTTTGCCGCTCACTCAGGAGCTGCAACTCGTCGACGAACATCGCGGCATCTACGCCTTTGAGAATCGCCGTCTTGATGTTGGACAGCTGCGTGTTCACCTGCGCCAGCTCCACTTCGCGTTCCGGGCGCACGGTGACGCTCACCGCCTGCAGCCGGCGGGTCTCCGCTTCATACTCCTCCAGGAACACCGCCAGCACATCATCGCGCAGCATCTCCGTGGTGAGGCCGGACAGTATTCGAGCGTCGAGCTCGTCCTGCCGGACGGTCAGTCGGTTGCCACAGTAGCTCAGCCCCTTTTTGGCTGACCCCTGACAGCCGAAGCGGCTTTTGCCCGACTTGGCGTAGCTGGCGCCGCACTCGCCGCAGGTCATCTTGCCCGTCAGGAGATAGCGTGGCCGCTGCTGGGCGAAGAAGGGCACGGGCGGCGTGACGTCGGCCTTCGGCTTCGATCCTCGCGCGAGCTTTGCCTGTCGGTTCTTCACCGCTTGCCACAGCGCGTCCGGAACGATGCGCAGGTCCGGCACCGCGACCAGCTCGGGGCGTTCTTCGTCGGGGCGCACGAAGGCATGACGCTTTCCACTATCGGGGTTCTTCCGATAGGTCTGCTTCTGGTAGGGGCGCCAGCCGGTATAGAGAATATTGTTCAGGATGCCGGTGCCACGTTCGGCATTGCCTGTGATGGTATTGGGCGTCCACGCGGGTGGCTTGAGGCTCAGCCTTGCGTCACGCTTGCCGCTGCGCGGCGGAGCAACACCTTCGGTATTCAGCCGACGGATGATCTGGCCGGGCGACATCCCAGCGGCAAACTCTTCGAAGATGCGCACGACGATGGCGGCCTGCGCCGGCAGCACCTGCTGCAGGCCTTTGATGCGTTCGTTGTTGCCGTCATATTCGATCCGCTTGTCGTAGCCATATGCGACACCGCCAGGGTTCAAGCCCATTTCATGGCGCTTGGCCAGTGCATCGCGGGTCTTGCCGCTCGTCGCTGTGATCTGCTCGGCATTGATGGTGCCCATCATGCCGATGTGCATCGGTGTAATCACGCCCTCCTTGCGGGTGGCGAGGATGATGCCGCGAAATTTCAGTCGCTCGTAGAGGCCGGCAATGTCCGCCTGCCCGCGCGAGATGCGGTCCATCGCGTCGCCGTAGACGACGTCCACGCCCCCGCGGCCGACGGCGGCGAGAAGCGCCTGCATTCCAGGCCGATGCATCGTTGCGCCGGATTTGGCTCCATCGGTGAAGCAGCCAACCTCGATCCACTCCTGCCGCGCTAACTCCCGCCGACACATCATCAGCTGCGTATCGATGCTGAGCGGATCCTGTTGGTCCGTCGAGTAGCGGGCGTAAATGACAGCTCGCACCTTAATTTTCCTCTTCCATTCGGGGTTCGCTGCCCGTTGCGTCCCCTGATCCTTTGTTCAGCTTCGACCTTCCCCTTTGAGCATCCATACGCGCAAGATCGCGCGCAAGTAGCCGTGCCAACTCAATGGCCAACGAGTGGGGCGGGCGGGGCGCCTCCGTAAGGCCACCGGCATCGATGCATGAGCGCTTACGCATCTTGGATGCGCTCGACCAAATCATTGAAGTACCGGAGCGTGACAACGGCGCTGTCTTCCAGCGCCGACAGTCGATCATCGAGCTCCACGAGCGTGACGAGCATGTCGCTCGCCGGTTCGCTGGCCATGTGGGCCTGTCGGACCAACCCTGCCGTCCGCCCGAACTCGGCGGCAAGCGCCCGCCATGCCAAATCGAGCGCTTCGAGAATTCGCGACTGTTCGCCAATGCGTGCCGTGTCGGCAGCATGGGACGCGACGACGATCATCGGAGCGCCGCCACCAGACCGGCGAGGCTCGGTGGCGGCTGATCGTCGGCGAAGCGCGGATTGCCGTCATAAGCCTTGATCCAGTCGAACGCTGCACCACGGTTCGGGAATGTTCGATACTGCAGTTGCAGGTCCTGGCAGATCTGCGCGACGAGGTAAGTCTGGTTGACTGTCGCCTTTTCCTTGCGCCAGCTTGCCTTCGGGTCACGCCCCTTTTTGGATTTGAGGAATAGCTCGGTTTCTTCACGGTACAGCTTGCGCAGCCATTTCCAGCGCACCCAGATTCCGTATTCCCGGATCGTTCCCCCCGCAGGCGACTGGAACAAGAGCGCGAGATGATCCGCAACCGAGCCGTCGGGCGCGTGTGCGGTGGACTGGACCAGCAGGAGAACACCTATGTTTCCCAGAGCCAGCCAGCCCGTGAGAGCGACGTGGTCGAGGTCCAGCTGGTCGACCGGCTCGAAGGCGCCGCCAAGTCGGTAGGCGGCTCGATCTCGCAGATTGAAGGCGGCGCGGCGGTGTTCGCGCGCCTGCGCGTCGTGGATCAGCGCGTCGAGTTCGCCAACCCTCGTCTCGACGTGACGTTGAGCCATCGCCAGCTTGCTGAATAGCCGACCGGCCTCGATCTTGAGGCGGTCCTCGATGCTGTAGGTCTTCGGTGCCATGCCCACCTTTTGAGCGACACAGCAAAGGCGCTTATGGGGGCTACCCCCGGTAAAAACACAGTTGGGGTCTCAGGCGGCCGTGAGGGCTGCATTGATGGAATCGCGTAGTTGCATCTGGCCGTCAAAGGCTCCGGGCAGCTTGGCACTGGCAGGGTCTTTGCGGATTGCGATCGCGTTGCGTTTGATCTCGCTGTCGATTTGACCTGGATTTGAGCCAGACGTCCGGCCGTGCGGTGACGGGCGCACCCTCGTCTTGTTCTGCACGCTGGCCTCCCACGCGTTCCATATCTCTTCAAAGCTGTACGCTGGCGTGCATTTCTGCCTGGCCGGGTCGGGCGCTTGATACTTCATGCGGCTAGTGGTCGGATCCCAGACTTGCTGCATCCTGATTCGGTAAAGTGCGATGTCGCGGAGAAACGCGATACGAAGCGCTTCGAACAGGTAGCCTACCGATAGCGCCTTCTCGTGAATCCGCAAAGGTTCAGGCAGGAGACCGAGCATTCCGCGGCTTCCCAGCGTCATCAAGGCTTTATCGATCCAGCTAGGCTGGTTTTGCGGCCGATCGGCAGTCCAGTCGATGGCCTCCTCCACGGCCAGGTACAAGCACACGCCTGCGTTGGCGCGGTCCATGTGCCCGACCAGCGTATTGGGTGCATGCCTTTTCTTGCAGGTTGCGAGGGTCTCGCGCAGGGTCATCAACGACCTGCGCGTCTCACTCACGACTTCGTCAAGGACAGGGTAGAGGGCATTGCCGTGCTGAGCGCGCCAAAGGTGAAGCTGGACGCGAGCCCGGGTATCGAGTTCAAGCTCTCGAATCTCAACCTCTGTTTTCCGTCTGAGCCCAATAGCCAAGTCATTCGACTGGGCGGGTGTGTAGGCGTCAAGCAGACGCTCTGCGAGCGACAGATCCGCTTCCAGCAATCGCAGCAGTGTGGAGACCCGCAGACTTCCTCCGCTACCATCCTTTTCTGCTGCGTCGAGCGCCGACCAGTTCAAAGGCGCGTGGATTTGCGCGCCGCACCTCATGGCAATGCCCCGGAGAACATAGGCAATGTGGAGACGTGCCATGCCGGGCACCACCGTCTTCAGCTCCTCGATTTCCTCACGTAACGCGGGCCGCAGCGACAGGTTTGCCGCACTCTCTGAAAGGAGGCGCCGACCGCGACCGATCCTGAGCTCCAGGAGAGCATCCGCGGCTTGCGGCAATATCTCCGACAACTTTGTCAGATCCGTCGCAATTTGCTCAAGATCCTCGATGCCGATATAGTCGCAGATCACTTCGCGCGCAGCGTCAATGCCATCGGGCCCAACGAGCCGATTGAGATACTGGGTAATGCCACTCGGATTACGGCCCACCGTGCTGGCGTCGGGAAATTGAGGATAGACATGTGTTACACGTGCGGCGAAATCCGCTGGCATGGCGCTGCCGCCCAGGAGCGCGGCTATGCGCTGTCCTGAGGCATAGCGCGACCGCTGGCGACGGGAGATCTCGTGCTCGATGTGCGTGAGCAGGGTGTCCAGGCGGTCGGGGGCAGAAAGGTGCTCCGACAAATACGAACGCATCAAGGCCTTGCTCCAGCACACGTCGCAACGCTTCGGTCCGGGTGGTTCGGAGCTATCCCGCCTCGCCCGCTCAACCGCGACAAACCGTTACGTTTAGTGCCAAGAAATTGGCATACTGGTTATTGCAGCAGCTAATGTGCGATTAACCGTGCCAATGTGTCCTCCTATGAATAAGTTGCACCCATCTGACGTGTTCGCCGCGCGATGTTAGACCCTTAGGCGGCATTGGTCCGGTTTGCCCCAGAAGCAGATGCGGCAGGGATCGGAACGGCTGCTTTCACGGAGATTTGGGTGGAGAACGGCCTAGCCGCTTTGGAGCGCAGACCGGCATAATCGGCCATTTGTTCAGGTTAAAGTCGTTGGCAGTATGAAGCTTCAGGTACCTATATTCTCCCGGTTTTTGCGACGGCTTATGCCCCGTGAAAGGCTTTGGAGCGTATGCGCCGGATCCACACAGTGCCACAGCACTTCCGTTACCGGTAGTTACCGAACTACTCTGCAGCCTTTTCAAGCGCTTCGAGTGAATCGGCTGGGGCATCGCCGAACTTGACTTTCGAAACAAGGACCGAGTCATGCAACTACGATAACTTCGTCGATGGGGAGGTCTATTCTGCTTCCAGCTTCAATCCATTTGCGCTAGCGTCCGTGTGTTTTAAATCTGGCTGGGGGGCTAGTCATGAACCGGAAACCGATCTTCGACGCCGTGCGGATATTGCTCGGCCGCGGCTTTACACCAAGCGAAGTGAAATCACTCGATCTTGCCTGCGACTTGGCGGAAGCTGCGCTGAGCCCGGCGGCGCCGCCTGCCCCGGTGGAGAACACAACCAGGGCTCCTGCCAGTCCGGTCCCGCACGTCGCTGCACGCAGCCTGGGGTCGCTTTCCGAAGAATTCGAGAGCGGTGGTCGCGGACCCGAAACCGTGTCCGGCGGCCTCAACGATCCGGGAGGCGTCTCCTACGGCGTGTACCAGCTGGCCAGCAAGAGCGGCAGCTGCGCCGCCTTCATGAAGGTGGAGGGCAGGCCCTGGGCGGCGGACTTCGGCACGGCCGTGCCAGGCAGTCTGCCATTCACAACCGCTTCGAAGGCAGTAGCGCACCGCGATCCGGATGCTTTCCGCAAGGCGCAGCACGCTTTCATCGAGCGGACCCACTATCGCCCTGTGCTCGCCGCCGTCACCGATCGCAAAGGGATCGATCTTGACGCGCGCTCCGATGCTGTGAGCGACGTGGCGTGGTCCTGCGCGGTGCAGCATGCAGGCGCGCCGAACATCCTCATCGAGGCGATCGATGTGACGGACCGAAACACCGCCCGCGACGATCCTGCTTATGACCGTCAGCTCATCGAGGCGACCTACGCCACCCGAAAAGCCTACGTCTTGCACGTGGCGAGCAATCCCAAGCTGGCGCCCGGCGAAAGGGCCCAACTGATCTCGATCACCAAGAACCGCTATCCCAAGGAACTGGCGAAGGCGCTGGCAATTCTGGGGACGGGGGCGTCCCTTGCGCGCTCACCGGCCCAACCCGCGATAGGGGGAGCCGCGGCGAACGGTACTCCCGGTGCGATCCTCGGCACGATCAACGGGAGGGCGGTGGCCGGATCCAACGGCGTCGACGTGAAAGGGCCGAGCGTGAACTTGGACACACTCGATGCGCGGATGGAACCGGCCATCGTGGCGGTCGCCCAGTCAGCGCGGGCGCTCGCCCTTCCCCGTCCCGTCATCACCTCGGGGAACGACAGCAAGCACATGGATGGTTCGCGCCATTACACGAATCGGGCCATCGATTTCCGCGGCAACAACGTCAAGGTCAGTGTGGGCCAAGCCTTGCGCGATTTGGTAGCCGCGAAGCTCGGAACGGACTATGACGTCGCGTTCGAGACTTTCATGGACCCGGCGAACAATCATCTGCATGTCGAATATGATCCCGATTAGACCGTTGCTGGCGGCAGCCGTCGTGCTGGTGGCTGCATGCGAGCGCCCGCCGGCGACTGCACAACGGCAGACCAGCGAGAACGCCGCGGTCAACAGTGACGCTGCATCATCGTCCGCCGAGCTCAAAACAGCCAAGCCTTCGCTGACCGGGCGGTCTCCGGTCGAGCCTGCCGCCAGCGTCACCCCGACGATCAACCAGGCTTCGACTGGGCAGATCGACTCTGAGCCGAAGGCGGCTCCGCCCGGCCGCGTGGTCGAGACAATCGACATCACCGTGAATGGCGAGCCCGCCTGCGCCCTCACCGTCCGCTACCGCCACAAGGTCGACCAGCCCGCCACATGGCGAGGCGAGCGCTGCGCCGACATCTCAGTGCGCCTGGTCTCACTAAAGGACCTGGTAAACCTGGGCCAGGCCGCCAAGCTCGACGCCGATGCACGTGAAGACCTCGCACGGACCGATGGCGGCAGGGCGATCTATGTCGAGGGCAAGTTCTCGTCCGCGCTATTTCCACTGAACGTCCTGGGACGTATCTACAAGGTGCCGCTCGCCGACTGATCGAAGACGCGCGGTCTACAGCGTCCTGAAACTTAGCGCATTTGCCCAGCAGACTCCGTGTCGATCGACCGTGAAGTTATTTGACGACTACTCTGTAACAGGATTAACAATTGCGCGGGGGGCTCCAGGGGGGGGCGCGCCAGGGAGCATCCGATGCGCAGTGATCAGTGCCGGATCATTGTTCACGATCGGCAGGATCGCGTCGTCGGCTGCGGATTAATCGCCGATGACGAGCACGTCATCACCTGCACCCATGTCGTTCGTTCCGCCTGGGGGGAAGAGGCGCCGCCCAACGCACCTGTCCAGATCACAACCGATGCGGGCGAGCGGCTGGACACGCAAGTCGTCAAGGAAGGTCAGCCCAGCTTCGATGTCTCGGTGCTCAAGCGCACTGACGGCAAGCGCTTCGCGCCGACCGTCTCGGCGCTGTGGGCCAGGGGCAGGCCGGGCCAGGCCTTCACGGGCCTCGGCATGAACGCTAAGTATGCCGACGGCGTGCCGCTGAGCGGCACTCTGGGAGCGACCACGCTGGGCGGCAATAACCAGTTCGTCACCGCGACCAGCAGGGACACACGCATCGAGCCGGGGGCGTCGGGCGCGCCGCTGTTCGAGGTGGTGGATCCCGATGTCCGCAACGACGGAGCGTTGCTCGGCATGGTGACCAGTTACCAGCAGCTGATGAACGGAGTGATCGTCGGAGCTGCGGCGCTGGCCGCCTTCTGGCCGGGGCTGCGCTCGTTCGACCCGGCTCCCGGCGAAGTCATGCCGCCCCTGCTTGATGACGACGCGGACCGCGCGCCTGTCGACCGTCTGCTGCGCGAGATCGATCGCTCCCCGCAGCGCCGTGCCTTCAAGGACGCCATCGACGAGCGCCGCCTGCTGAGCGGTCCGGGCTACCTGATCGCGGCGCTGTCCGGCGTCTGGGCGGACTTGCCCGACCGCTGCGCCATGGTGCTGAGCACGTATGCAATGGCACGGATAATGCGGGATGTCGCGCCCGACACGATCAAGTCGAAGGTTTGGCCGCTGAAGATCGCCGACCTGCTTGCCGAGACCAGCAGGGGCGCACGCCGCAATCTGCTCTCCGCGCTGTGCTGGAATTACCAGGTGGACACCGACGTCGCGGTGCTGCGGCCCTGCCTGGCGCAGGAGACGGTGCCGGTCTCGATCTTCGCCACGGCGTCGCGTCAGGACGTTGCGCTGATCACGTCCAAGATGCTGGCGGGCTGGTCCGCCTGCCTGGCGGAGCTTGCCTTGCCGATCCGCAACAAGCCGCTGCTGATGTTCATTATGGTGGTCGGCGACGATCCCGACACGGCGCCAGCAGCGACGCCGCTGCCGGTGCTGCGCAAGCCATGGTACGTCAACCTGCCGCCGTTGCAGTTGATCGAGGCCGACGAGGTGCGAACCTGGATCACGGGCTTGTCGCAGGATGCTCAGGGCCGCCGCGTGCGGCGCCAGATCGAGGCGGTCCTCGACACCCGTGCGGCAGGCTCGCCGCGATTCCGCATGAAGGAGCTCGAGTCATGGTTCAGTGCAGAATGTTGCGATGAGCGCGAATTACGCGTTTCTGGCAGTGAAGCCCGGGGAGGGTTCGGTCACCCTGACCGCGCCCCTGGTGTCCCAGTCGCCCGACCCGACCAATTACAAGCCGGCGCGGGGCCTCGCCGAAGCGATGGACACAGCGATGCTGCTGGGCATGCCGCTCCTCCTGACTGGGGAGCCAGGAACCGGCAAGACCCAGGCGGCGCGGTGGCTGGCATACCGGCTGAAGGCACGCCTGGTTCGCCAGGACGTCAAGTCCACCACCGCTGGGCGCGACTTGCTATACAGCTTCGATGAAGTCGCACGGTTCCGCGAGGCCAACCGGGGCGAGAGCAAGCCGCTGATCGAATACGTTCGCTTCAGCGCTCTCGGCGAGGCGATCGTGCGCACTTGGGGTGGGGAAGGGGCGCTCACGTCGTTGCGCCAGGGCGCGAACATCGCCGACGATGCCTTGCCAAAAACGACCCAAGCGACCACCGCGACGCTCCTGCCGCAGGACCCGCAGTTCGCCAAGGCCAAGCCTGAACACTGCGTCGTGCTCATCGATGAGATCGACAAGGCGCCGCGCGACACCCCCAACGACCTGCTTGCCGAGTTCGAGCTCCTGGCCTTCGATGTGCCCGAGCTTGGCCTTCGGATCGCGGCGGATGCGCGCTGGCGACCGATCGTGATCATGACCAGCAACTCCGAGCGCGCTCTGCCCGAGGCGTTCCTGCGCCGCTGCCTCTTCTTCAACATCCCGCCGCCCAGCCCGGATGACATGGCGCAGATCGTGTCGGGGTTCATCAAGGAGCTGCCCGGTACGCCGCTCTTCACCAGCGCCTTCGCCTTCTACGAGGCGTTGCGGCGTGAACCCACGGTGCGAAAGAAGCCCGGGACGGCGGAATTTTTGGCCTGGTGCGGAGCACTCTTCCGCCTCGCCGGACAGGAGCCGGACAAGGCTCTGACGCATAAGGCAGAAACCGACGACCGCGTCCTCAAAACTTTGATCTGTCTCGCCAAGGCCAAGGAGGATCTGGTCCTCGCGGAAACGCTGTACAAGAGCGGCGACTGGCAGGCGCAGCCGACGCCGGGTTGATGGGGGACGCGCGCGACTTCTACGCCGAGGCGCAAGGGCAGGCTCAGTCGCGTCGTCTAGGGCCCTTACGACTGGCGAAGCTGGCGGCTTTGCAAGTCGCGCTGCTCGAACGCGGCGTGCCGTCGGATGATCTGCGACTACCGTTCTACTTCGCCCCGCTGCTCGGCACGGCGCCGGACGATGCGGACGATGCGGACTATTGCGGCCCGCTGACGGCCACGGCTCAGACAAAGTCCTTTCCTCTCGAGGGGCAGGATGCCGACGCGCCAGGAACCTGGCGGCGCCTGGGCGCGGCCGCGCGATCGCGGTCGCTGGCGCTCCGCTCGTGGTTCACATGGGACAGGGCGCGTGCCCTGCTTCGGTCCGAGCGCTTTCGGATCTACGCCGGCTTGACGGTATTGGCTCTGCTACTGATCCTGATCTTCGGTCCGTCGAACCCGCTCAACCCCGACGCGATCGACACTTCGAGCCCGCTGCCGCCGATCTTCGATGCCGCGACCAGGAGCCGCACCGGCTCGATCACGCAATCGCTCTTCCTGCTGAACGGGACCGTGCTACTGGCAGACCTGGCACTCGCCGCGCTGGCGTTCGCCTGGCCCTACTGCGCGGCGGTCCTGCACGAGCGGCGGCGCACTCGGCTGCGCGAAAGTGTCGCCGCGATCCCGCATACCCTGATTGCGACCTCGGTCCGGCTGGCGCAAGCGCGCTTCTTCGACGATCCGTCATTCGCTGCCTCGCTGCGCAAGCTGCGTCGCTATACCTCGGTACCCTCGAATTCGATCGATGTGGCCGGCAGCATTCGCGCCACGATCGCACATGGCACGGAGCCCCAGCTGCGCTTCGCCAGGCGCAAGCGCAGTCCCGACTACGTGCTGCTGAGCGAGCGCGAGCAGCCGGGCGACCACCTCCCCGAACTCGCCAAGTCGTGGCGCGAGCACTTGGGCGAGGCACAGATCTCCTGCGCGCATTACGAATTCTTCGGTGATCCGCACACCCTGAGGGCGCTCAGTGAGAGCCAAGGCCGCCTTGCCGCGCCGGCCGACCAGCACGAACGGCTCGAGGACGTGCTGTTGCGCCACCCCGGTGCGCACGTCGTCATCATGCTGGAGAGCTTCGACGCGCTGCCCGATGGCGCCTCGCTACCACGCTGGCTCCAGGGGGACCGCAACGAGACCCGATTTCACCTGATGAACCCGCGCGCCGCGCGTCACTGGGCGGCCGAAGAGGTACGCCTCGCGGGCCTGAACGTCGAAAGCTTCGATGCCACGTGCGAGGGCAGCCTGGACTTCGCCGACCAGGTCGACCGTGCCAGCGGCGAGGGTGAGGTCGCGCCGCCGGACGCGCCGGGCGAAGCGGACCTGGGCGGCTGGCTCGCCGCGCACCGTTCGCTGCTACTGGCGCAAGCACCGCCGACCGAGCATCAGGTGCAGGTCATCCTGGACACGCTGCAGCGCTGGCTCGACCGCGAGGCGTTCGATTGGCTGCGCGCGCTCGCGGTCATGCCGGTGATCAGCCCAGGCTACACGCTGTTCTGCGGGGCGGTGCTGGCCGACCAGACGCTCGTCACCCATGATCGGTTTCTCGCCTTGGCGCGTCTGCCGTGGCTGCGCAGCTGCACGATGCCAGCGTGGCTGCGCCTGGCCCTGCTGGGAAGCCTCTCTCCCGCCGCCTTGGAGCGCGCTGCCGCCGTGGCCGCCGCCTTCCTTGATCCCACGGACGGCGAGCCGCAGACCGCGGAAGACCTGGTCGCCCGGCGGCGCACCGCCGAGGACGCGGCCCAGCGCGCCGCGCTCTCGCAGCGGCTGCGGCAATCGCGTCACCCGATCTTCAATGACCCCCTGCTTCACGAGGCGCTGCAAGGCGAGGTTCCGCAAGGTGAGCCGCTCGATGTGCGCGCGCATGGCATGGTGCCGGTGTCCCGCCCGCGCTGGTTCCGCCGGCCGGGTTATCAAGCCTCGATCGCGGCGGGACTCGCCATCGTGCTGCTGCTGTTCGTACAGCCGCAGTCCTGGCGCGAGCAGGGCCTGATCCCGTTCGGATCGCGACAAGTGCCGCAGCCGCCCGCGTCCGCGCCCGCCCCGGAGCCAATGAGCGCGGCGCCTTCACCCCTCCCGACACCGGATACCCCGCCCCCCGCGAGCGAGAGTGCTGCCGACGCTATGGAAGCCGCGGCTGATGCCGCAAGCGCCGCCGCCGCGAAGGCCGCCATCGAGGCGGACGCTCCGGCGCCCGACCAGGCCCTTCGGGGACGGTCGAGCACGCTCTACATCCAGATCGCCGACGAGAATCAGCGCCGCCAGGCGCAGGCGGTTCAAGCGCGGCTGGCAGGCGCCGTGATCGCCGGCGTCACTGTGACCGCCCCAGGTGTCCAGAACACCGCTACACGGTCGCCCAACAGCACGCAGTTGCGCTGCTTCACCGCATCCGCCTGCGCCTTCGCGCAGTACCTCGTGCCGGTAATCAGCTCGTCAGGCGTCGACGCGCGCATCGTGCGGTTCACGCGTCAGGACTTCACCACGCCTGACAACCGGCTGCAGGAGAACCAGGTCGAACTCTGGCTTGGCCAGCCAGCCAACGCGCCGAACTCGGACTCGCTTGGCAAGACGCCAACAAGCAACACGCCAAAGAGCAAGGTACCGGCCAGCAAAGCGCGGGCAGGCAAGAGCGCCAGCGATGCGAGCGGTAGCACCGGCGGCGGCTGGTCGGTGGCGCAGGACAAGGCGCCGACGCAAGTCGCACCGAGCCGCACTGACCAGTCGCCGGTCCAAGCGGCGCCTCCGGCAGCGACGGGGGCATCGTCATCAGCGGCGGAGACCCCGTCATCATGGGGGATGACCGCCACCGCCTACTTCTCCTACGACAACAGTGCCCTTGACGCCGAGGCCGTCTCGCTTCTGACCGACGCCGTACGCCGGGCTCGGAGCATGGGATCGTATCGTGTGCGGCTCGATGCCTATACCGATCTGAAGGGTGGCAGCACGTCGGCTGCACGTGATGCCCAAGTGGTCCGCGCGTACCTGGTCGGACTCGGCGTTCCCGAAGGCGCGATCGCGACCACCATCCATCCGACCGATCGCACGACCGGATCTCAGCAGACTGGCGCCACCGGGGCACGCCGGGTGGAGGCCACCTTCTTGCAGAACACCGCCCGGTGAGCGACGCGCCGCTAACCCCGCATCCCGGTCGCGCGTTCGCCTAGTTGCCGAACACGGTGTAGGCCAGCCAGGTGAAGTCGTTCTGCGTCTTGCAAGCCTCGCGCGCGGCCTTGACCGCCTCGCCGAGCGTGCAGCCATTCTCCAGTCCGGCGTAGACCGACTTGGCGAAAGCATTGGCGAGCTTGTCGTCGACCGACCATAGCGCGCCGATGAAGGCCGCCGCACCCCGCCGGCTGCTTGGCCGCAGGAAGGCGCGCGCGAAGCCGGCTGGGCCGACGATCCCGGCCCCTTGCTGCCCGGTCTGGCAGGCATTGATGAACACCAGCGGCCCGCCGTCGGTGCCGAAGTCCGCCTTGTCGCTGACGATCTCCCAAGTGAGCGTATCGGGTACGGCCTCGCCCCGCTCGTTTTGCTGACTGAGGAGCAGCAGTTCGGACCCGATCACCTCGTCCTGCTTCACCCGGCCATGGCACGCGAAGTGCAGCAACGCGCAATTTGTGGCGCCGGTCTCGAGGAAGTCGGCGACCGCCTGGCTGGTCGCCGGGATCTCGGTGATCGCCGCACCGAACCGCTCGATCAGCGAGTCGCGCTCAGCCACCGCGCCGGCGAGCTTGGTCCGCGCGTCGGCGTAGTCGGGGATCACATAGCTGCACGTGCCCTCGTCAAACGCGCGTCGCCGCCGGTTGGCCGGAGCATCGTGGAGCCAACGCGTCAGGCCCCATTCGGCGAGGAAGCCCTGACCCGACTTCTCCTGTCCATCGGGATCGCTGAGGTAGGCCAACTCCCACGGAATGTAGGGCTCGCTCGAGATGATCTGGATCGCGGTGATGTCCTTGCGGAACTTCCACAGGGTCCGCCGGATCGGCTCGGGCATTAGGCCGTTGGTCCACTCCTTGGCCGCGGCCGTGAGTTGCAGCAGGAAGCTATTGTAGAGCGCCTGCTTGTCCCCGCCCTGACGCAGTTTCCACGCCCGCTCCACTCGTTGGAGCAAGCCGCTCGTGTACTTGTCGAGCGAGATAGCGCCATCGATCGCCAGCAGCTGCAGGTCGGCTAATTCGGGATCGTCGCTGGTGAGGTTGAACTGCAGGCGCAAGTTGTCGTTGCCGGTCTTAAACTCGTAGATGCGCAGGACCACGCGTCCTTTCGAGGCCACTTTGATCGGCGTGGCCGCCTCGGCCTGCCCGCGCAGCGTCCTGGGTCGGACATCGACGAAGATCGGCTTTAGGCTGAAGGCCGCGACCGTCTGATTGTGCTGCCGCGCCTCGATCCGCAGCTCGGCCTCGCCCGGCGTCAGGCCCTTCACCTTGAACTTGCGGACGACTTCGTCGGGGTCGCTTGGGTCGACCTGCTGGACGTGCGGATCGAGCACTTCGCAATTGGCCAGCGCGATTACCTCGACCTCGAGCGGCTTGACCGCGTCCAGCCTCACCGGGTTGACGAGCGCGGCTGCGGCAGCGTGATCGGCCACGACGATCGCATCTGGCGAGATGGTGACATAGACGCTCGCGGGCTTGTCGAGCGTGGGCACCGGCGTCATCTCGGCGGCGACGTAGCGCTCGGTGGTCGCTGGAGCCGCGGCGTCAGCGGGCGCCGCGGCAGATGCTGCGACGGCGGTTGGTCGCTCGGCAGCGACCGGCGGGGCTGCGGGCGTGGGCGGCTCGGCCGCGGGGCTGGGCGGCCGGATGGCGTCCCAGTCGATCGAGGCCGGGCCGCGCCGGACCGGCTCGTCGTGTCGATCGTATCGTCGCTCCCAGGCTCCATCGTCCTCGCCTCGGCGCGCGTCATCCGAAACGCGGTCGGCTTCCCAAAAGTTGTCGGCCGCCCAAGCAGCTTTGTCGCCACCGAAACCGCCACCACCGCCACCGCCATAGTCGACGGCGGCGTCATATCGAGGCTCGGGCGGGCGCTGCGGTTCGGGCACGGGCTCGGGGTCTGGCTCGGGGTCGGGCTCGGGCTCGGGCTCGGGCTCCGGCGCCGCGCCAACCGGTGACCCCTGCCATTTCGGATCCAGCCAGGCCGCGATCTGATCGCGCACTTCGCTCTGCGAGAAGTAGATCGTGTGGTAGATGCCCGCTGCCGCGACCTGATGCTCGCCCACCGGCTTGGCCGCGCTGCCGAACTGCCCCATCGAGGCGGTATGCACGACAAGGTCGTTGGCGTTGCCGCCGTAGAGCCGGTCCGCCAGCCGGTCGAGCGCCGCCCAGGCCAGCCCGCCACGACTGCCCGAGGGCTCGAACTCGTTCGACACCACGAAGTACCGGCACGCCCCGCCCGAAGCGGCGGCGGTGTTTAGCGCGCCCACCAGAGCGCCGTCGGGCTCCATCGCTGCAAGACCGGGCAGATAGCGTTCGCTGATCGCCACTTGCGAGAGCATCTGCGCGAAGCCGCCCATCAGCCGGATGCCGCCACTGATGAAAGGCTGAGCAGCGACTGTCCCGGTCACTGCGGCCCCGATATGCGCGGCGGCGACCAAGATGTTGGTGTAGATGTCGAGCAGCGCGCGCCAGTTATCGGGCTCGGCAAGCAGCGTGCCGGCGTTCGTACAGCCTACGAACACCGCCTTGTCGATCGCGGCGCTCAGTGGCGTGCGCGGCAGCAGTTGCTCGATCAGCGTCCGCAGAACCAGCCCGCCGCGGCTGAAGGCGATCGCGTCGATACTACTGCCTTCGGGAAGCGCGAGCGCATGAAGCATTGCCAGGATCGCCTCGGCATTCGCGGTCGGCTCCTCCGCCAGCGTGCGGTGGTCATAGCCGAGGACCAGATCGTAGCCTTGCAGCAGTGCGTGGCCCACGAGGCCCGAAAAGCTCGTTGCCGTGTTGGAGAACGTGCCGTGGACGAGCAGCAGGACACGCGCCGGCTCGCCGGCCTTGAGACGCTGCCGCGCTCCGGCAAGATCACCGATCGTCCATGTGAGTGGATCGGCGCCGTCCACCAGCACTGGTCCGATCGGCATGGCGCCCTCGATGTGGTTGGTGACGGCATCGATGGACCGTCGCGCCAGGAAGCGCAGCACGTGCACGCGGACCGGCTCCGTGACCTTGTCCAGGATCCAGTCACCGACGAAGCCGCGCCGGCCGCTGTCCGCATCAGAGCCGGCGCCGACAATGACGAAGCTCTGCACCGCCGGCTCGTCGCCCCAGGATCGGCGCGACACGTTTGACCCGACGCCCGGCGGCAGCTCCCACCGCAGCAGCCCGCTCGCATCCTCGACGAGCAACACCGCGGCCTCGCCGGGCGAGACCGGCACGTCGATCCGAAGCTCGGACTCCTCGCCGCGGCGCAACGCTCCTTGGTCGACGTCCACCGCCAGGGTTGCGACGACCTGGAACTCGGCTGCCGCAAGCGCGGCGGCGATCGCCTCATCTTCGGAGATGGCCGCCGCCGGCGCTGCATCGTTGCCCCGCCGCTGGTCGCCCGGTGCTCCCATTGGCGTGACCCTAAAGCCCGTCGCGACGATGCTGATCGGTGCGCCTTGCCCATCTGCCATAGTCATGTCCCCGTCCCTATTGCGCTCAGAGCGCCCCGAACCCCTCAAAGCGGATACCGAAGCCACGCCGTCTGGCATGGCTAGAAGCGAGATTGCGAATGGCCAACGACCGCGCGTGGTCCGGCGGCATTGCCAGTATCTCGGGGCTTTCGCTCAGGAGCCGCGCCAGCTGACCAGAGACGATTGCGGTTGCCATTGAGGTGCCGTGCAGCACCCGGCGGCCGCCGCCGAGTGCGAACGAGATGATGCCGACCCCAGGCGCGATCAGGCCGATCCCGGCTCCGCCCGCGGTTGCGACGTTGGCGAATCCAGCCACGAACTCGGACGGCCGCTCGCGCGCGGTCGGGCCATCCACGAAGAAGGCTCCGTCCGAGCCGGGCGGCATGGAGGCGGTGTCGCCATAGGCCGAGACGGCGATGACCTCGTCGAACCGGGCTGGCTCTGCGATCGGCTCGCGCCAGCCGTTCCCGGCGGCAGCGATGACGACGCAGCCGCGTAGATTAACATCGCGGATGGCCTCGCGCACGGCGATGTCATCCGTCACCGTCGAGAGGCTCAGGTTGATGATGATGCAGCCCGCATCGGCAGCGCGGTCCAGCGCCTTCATCACGGCATAGCTTGTAGGCGGATCCTCCGGCGAGCCGCCGACGCGATATCCGAACACTTGCGCGCCGGGCGCGATGCCCCGGAATCCTGTGCCGCGTCCCGCGATTGTTCCGGCGACGTGCGTGCCGTGACCGATGCCGTTGTCGGCGCCCTCGCTCGCCGGCTGACCGGGCACGACGTTGATCAGGGCGAAGGGCATCAGGTCGGGGTGTGGCCCGAGCCCGGAATCGATCACGGCGATTCGGACGCCGGTGCCTGGCGTATCGTCCTGCACCGGGGCACGCAGCGGCGCGATGACGTCGAGCGCGGGGTCGAAAGGCATGAGCGCCAGGGTTTCGCCCGAACTGACCATGCGGTCCTGCTCGCACAGGCCCCAGTGCGCGGCGCCGGGAGCCGCGATGTGCAGCAACTGCGCTTGCACGGGTTCGCTCCCGAGTGGGAGCCGCACCTCCCCTTGCACGCCGGTCGCGCCCGCCGCACCTACGCAGGCGGCGCGGTCGGTCAGGAGCGTGACGGTCAGCCCCGCCAACGGCGCGCCGGTCTGCGCGCACCGCACGCATAGCACCAGGTCGCCGGGCGGGGTGTTCGCCGGAGCGGAGCGCGGCTTGATGCGAGGCGCGGGATTGTAGCTGTACTCGACGTCCGCAACCACCCGCGCGAGCGTCGCCGTTCGCGCCAGAAGTGCGGCATCTTCGGGGTTCAGGTCGACGAGCTTGGCGCCGTCCTCGTGCAACGCGTCGATCAGGTGCAGGTCACGTGCGTCAAACGCGCGGCGGCCGTCGTCGGAGGCGTCACCGCGCTCGAAGGGATCGAACCCGGCCGGCGCCGATGCGGCGAGCACCTCCCCGAAACTGCGGCGCAGCGGAGACCGGGTGCTGACGTTGCTCTGAACCACGGCGGCCAGGAACGTGGCGCTGTCCTGCGACCGGGCGCGCACGCCTTTCGGCGGCAGCAAGATGAAGCGAGCCATTATCGCTCACTCGTCCGTGCGCTCAGCCGAACTCGACCAGACCGCTGAGCGGCGTACCGTCGCCGATCAGAATCACCGGCTCGCTCTCTTCCTGTTCGCTGGCGAGGAAAACGCCGCCAGCTTTGACCGAGGCCATCTTCAGGTCGCCGTCATCGATCACGACCTGGAAGCACTTGAAGCCGAAGCTGAGCATCGCAGTGCCCTCGAAGGTCAGGAAGCCAGATTGCGCGTGCTGAGCGTCGACCGACACTTTGCCGCCCACGGCATTGGCGATGACCGGCACGTCGAGCGAAGCGGCGGAACCGCTTGAGGCTTCGAACTCGACCTTGATCTTGTTGGACTTGAGCACGTCGACCAGAACGAGCAACTTGCCCGATCCGGTGAGATAGGGCAGCGAGACTGGGTTGGTCTGGTCGACATCGCCGTCGCGCAAATAGCGGCCGACCGGAATGGCATCCACCGTAGCAGCGGTCACGTTCTCGTAGTGGAACTTGATCTTGCGCGCGTTCGTGTAGTCGACGCTGGCGCCCAGCGTGCCGCCGCCTAACGCCGAGATCATCCCGTTGAGGATATTGAGCCCCACGCCAATCTTCAGCGATGCCGAACTTTGCCCCTCGATATCGGTTGCAACGCCGCTGCGCGATTGCGGAAGATCCCCCGGCTGGCCGGTGATGAGATCCGACAGGGTACCCAGTAGCTGTGCGGAATCGCTTCGCCAGCCGATCACCGAGAGTGGCTCGACTCCTTCGCGCGGAAGTCGAATCACGTTATAGCCCAAATTCTTCAGAAACTTAAGAGATGGATCCGAACAAACGGCCATGCCACGTCTCCCCCTACCATATCGAAGATCAGTTCTACAACTCTACTTTATCAAGTTCAGGACGCAACTACAATTACCATAAGTTCAGCGCATTCACGTACGATGCCAATCTTACCGATCATGACGTTCGGCATCCGCTGAGCGCGTTGGCAGCTGCTCGAGCAATTGACGCAGGACCTAGGCGGTAGCGCGATTGCGTATCCACTCGCCGTATCGGAGCCGTGGCCTCAATTCGGCATCAAGATGATTTCGCGAAAGATCGAAGCGGCCGGCCCCAAGCTAGAAGTGCTCGATACGTCAATCCGCAGTGCGCGTAAGTCGGCTCAGTCGAAACCCACGGTTTAGGCGAGGCGTTATGATCTCCGCTGCTGATTTAAAACCAAAGCGGCGTAGCTCCGGTCTGCTTCAGCATTATTAGGTCCGGAAGTTTCCAGTCTGCTGCCGGCCCAGCTTCTGTCGTAACGCGACGCAGGTCGGGCAAACGCTGAACGTCAGCTTTTGACAAGATCTGACGTTCAACCTTCGCCATGGGAACGACGGGTTTGTTCCAATATTCGCCTTTCCAGTAGGCCTTCATGGTGATCTTAACCGATGAACGAACGGCAGAATTCGGGAAGGCTATAAACCGCCTCGAGTGGCGGTTTGTGGGTCAAGCAGTCCAGCGATCAAAGCGCGTTGTTGCAATAGATGCTATAGCAATGGATGCGGGTCTTGGCGGTGTCACGCCAACGCAACTAGCATCCTGGACACAGCATCGGAGCCAAACACCAAAGCCGCAGCGGAACGGGATGATGAATGTTGCTCAAGCTCTTCACCTTATCGGCCGCCGCCGCGCTCACCATGCAGGGAGTCGCCATGGCTGAACAACCAGGTCACGTCACCGGGATGGGTGGCGTCTTTGTCAAAAGCAAGGACCCGAAGGCGCTCGCGCAGTGGTACAGGGATGTGCTCGGCCTTGACGTGAAGCCGTGGGGCGGCGCGGCAGTGCCGTTCGATGCGCCTGGTCACCCACCGAAAGTATCATGGACGGCCTTTCCCGAAACCGGTGACTACATGAGCCCTTCGACGCGCGAGTTCATGATCAACTTTGCGGTGGACGACATGGACGCGATGGTCGCGCGCTTGGCGTCGCACGGCGTGCCGATCCTCAAGCGCGACGACAGTGATCCGTTCGGCCGCTTTGCCTGGATCCAGGATCCCGACGGCACCAAGATCGAACTCTGGCAGCCAAAGCAGAGCTAGAGAGAGCTACGCTGCGGCGGGATCGCGACGGCGCCAGGGCGTCAGCGGCTCGTAACTGGGCACATCTGTTGCGCCTCGCCTCGTCACGCGCAGCAGCTTGCGGTCCGCCAGGTGAAGCACAGCTTCCTGCACGCCGCGCTTCGAGAGGCCGGTCCGTTCCGCAAGCTGGGCGTGGCTGACGCGCACCGCACCTTCCTCAGCCGCCGCGGTCAGGACGAGGTAGACCAGGAACGCCGATGCGCGGTGGTCATGGCCAACAAGGTCTCTCATCAGAGCGTCCACGACCTACGCATCGACCGTAGACCGCTTGTTGCTCGTTGCTATAGCACTAGTCATCGGCCGTCGTCCCGCAAGGGTGGTCGGTGGTAACGCGGGAGGTCACGTGCTGCGAAGGATCAACTATGTCGGCATCCCGACCAGCGATCAGGAGCGGGCGCTGATCTTCTGGACGGAGACGATGGGCTGCATCGTCACGACGGACCGGCTCGTCGGCGACAAGCGCTGGATCGAACTCGCCATCCCAGGTGCACAAACGGGGTTGCTGCTGCTGACACCGGAAGGACAGGAGGACAGGATCGGGACCTTCTTCAACGGATCGTTCGGCTGCGACGACGTGGAATACGCGTACGAGAAACTGCGCGCGCGAGGGGTCGAGTTCACCGGCACTCCCGAGACGAAGCCGTTCCCGCACGTCTACTTCAGGGACCCAGACGGCAATACGTTCTTCCTGTCGAGCCGCTGATTAATCCCGGCGATCGAGTGTGAACCAATGTCTAAAGCTGGTGAGTGGAAATGCTAGGTCGAATGACCGCATGTGGGTCTTCCGTTTTAATTGATGTGTTCAATACATTAGTATTCGCTGATGCCTGTTTAGCTGGTCGGACCGGAAGGCACTGTGCCGTCGAACCGCGTTTTACCGGGTAGAGAATGTGCGAGGCTGAGATCGCCGTTATGGCCACGGAAGATCTGCCGGGCGAGGGCCAGACCCACGCCCGTGCCCTCGGTCTTGGTGGTGAAGAAGGGGCGGAAGATGTCGCTTTGGTTCGCGGCTGGAATCCCCGGGCCGGTGTCCGTCATCGTGAACTGCGTTTGGCCGACTAAGGCCGTGATGGTGAGCGTGACGCGTGCATCGGGCGAATCGTGCAATACCTCGGCTGCGTTCTGCAAGACGGCCCAGAGCGCGGCAGTCAACTGATCGGGGTCAGCCAGTATATTGGCGGGTGCCTCAAGGAGGTCGGTCGTGAAGGCAATCGTCGGCCATCTCGTGGCAAACAATGCTGCCAAATCGCCGACGAACCCAGCGAGAGGGATCCGTTCCTCCGAGGGGGCCGGCAGCCGCGCCAACGCACGGTAGCTTTCGCCGAAACGGTGTAGGCTGGCGGCGCGGCGCGCGACCGTCTCGACCGCGTCGCGTACCTTGGGCAGCATCGGGTCGGGATCGTTAAGCATCGCCACCGCGGTCTCGGCGAGCGAGGCGATCGGGGTGAGGGCGTTGACGATCTCATGGCTCAGGACCTGGACGAGCTCGCGCAACGCCGCGGCCTCGGCGGCCTTCAGTTCGGCGTCGATGTCGATCAGCGCGCCGATCCGCGTCAGCCGGCCGGTCAGCGCGAGATCGCCGGTGGCAAGCGCGAAGCTGCGGACGTCGGCGTCGTGGCCGATGTCGATCGTGGCGGTCCGGCCTGGGCGGGTCTCCGAGAGCGCTGCGACGAGCCCCTCGGGTGGATCGGCGACCAGATCGCTGGCGCCGAGCAAGCGCCGCGCGGCGCGGTTGACGACGCGCAGGCGACCGTCGTCGAGCGCGACCAGCGGTGCGGGCGACAGATCGAGATAGGCGTTCAAGCGGCGCCGTTCCTCTTCTCCGGGGAAAACAGGCGCGGGGGGCGGAGGTGCCGGCGGCCGTCGAGGACCGCGATCGACCAGGTCGAGCGCGGCGATCCAGACCGTGATCAGCGCGGCAAGCAATGCGGTCGCGTACAGGCCGCGCATGGCGGCAACCGCCCCGCCAGCGCCGGCCGCGGCGATCACCAATGCGCGCAGCATCGCGCGCACTTGGTCAGAGGCCATAGCGCGCCATCCGTCGATACAGCGCCGCGCGGGTCAGCCCGAGCTGGGCGGCGGCGCGGCTGACGTTGAAGGCATGGCGTTCGAGCGCTGCGGTGATCAGGGACTCTTCGTTGCGGGCCAGCGACAGGTCGGGCGCTAACGCCGCGGGCTCGGCGGTAGCGGGTGACAGCATGAGGTCGCTATTGCCGAGCAGTACCGCGCGTTCGATCGTCTGGCGCAGACCGCGGACGTTGTCGGGCCAGCGATCCGCGGCGATCGCGCGCGCGGCATCTTCGTCGAGCGCAATGCTCGGCCTGCCATGGCGGTACGCGAACAGCGCGAGGAAATGGCGGGCGAGCACTACCGCGTCGCCGACGCGATCGACGAGCGGAGGCAACGGGATTTCGATCGTGGCGACCCGGTCGAGCACGTCTTCGCCGATCGCCCCCCGGATCCCGATGCGATCCAGCCGCGAGGTCGCTATGACGCGAATGCCATCTAACGCAGCCAGCAGAACGCCGTTGAGCGCGCGAGGCAATCGGTCGATATGGTCGATCACCAGCATCCCGCCAGCTGCGGCCGCAGTGCGCTCGGCGATAGCTGCGGCGTCCGCCGCCTCGGCATCCAGCGTGACGAGCTGCATATGGGCATGCGGCGAGGCCTGATGGATCAGCCGGGCGATCAGCGTCTTGCCGGTGCCCGCAGCACCGTGGACGAGGATCGGCGCGGTGGTCGGCGCGACGCGGGCGATCAGGTCGCGGGCGCGGGCGATCCCGGCGCTTTCGCCGAGCAGGATGCCGTCATGGACAGGCGGTGTCGCGGCGGTCTCCAGCCTCGCGCGGCGCAGCGCCAGACCGCGTTCGACCGTGGTCAGCAGGCGTTCGTTGTTCCAGGGCTTGATCACGAAGTCGGTCGCGCCGCTGCGCATCGCCCGCACTGCCACCGCGATCCCGCTATGCCCGGTGACGACGATCACGACGGCGCGCGCGTCCGCCGCGATCAGCCGGTCGAGCATCGTGAAGCCCTCTTCGCCGGTGGTCCGTCCGCGCGCGAAATTCAGATCGAGCAGGATGACGTCGATCGCTTCGCCCGCGAGCAAGACCCAGGCCGCCTCCGGGTTCGCCGCGGTCGACACGCGCATCCCGTGCCGCTCGAGCAACAACCGTGCCGCCTTGGCGATGTCGGGATCGTCGTCGATCACGAGGATATGCGATTCGGTTGACATGGCCGGCATAGTGTCCGGAAACGGACAGTTGGTACAGTAGCAAAGACTACTCCGGTGCTTTCCTCAAGAAAGAAGCGTAATAACAGTGACTTAGGTTTGCTTCGTTCGATCCCGTACACTGTCCGCATGACGGAGACGACCCTGCCTGGAACTGGCGCTGCGATGGACCGGCGTATCGAGCGTCCGCACGCCCGGCGGCGCAAGCGGATCGTACGCGGTGCGCTTGTACTCGCAGTAGTGGCCGCGGCGGTGCTGCTGTGGTTATTGATGCCAGGCGCCAATGCGCTGACCGTCGACGCCGCCGCGATCAGGACCGGTGACGTCGTGCGCGCGCCGTTCCGCGATTTCGTGCCGCTACGTGCCGAGGTCGCACCCTTGCGCACCGTGTTCGTCACCGCGATCTCGGGCGGACAGGTCGCCGAACTCGCCGCGAGCGACGGCGCCATGGTCGCGGCAGGTACTCCGCTCGCGCGCCTGTCCAATCCATCGCTCGAACTGGACGTCGCCAGCCGCTCGGCCGAGATCGTCGGGCAATTGAGCGCGATCAGCGGCCAGCGGTTGTCGGTCCAGAACACCCGGCAGGATGGCGCACGCGATCTCGCCGAGGCACGCAACGCGCTGTCCAAGGCGCGCACGTTGCTCGCGCAGAAGCAGGTGTTGTACGACAAGGGGATCATCACGCGCGCCGCGATCGATCCGGTGCGCGAGGATGTCGGCTATCAGCAGGCGCGTGTTTCGGCGCTCGATCGCGGGACCGCGGAGGCGGGCGCGACGCTGGCGGATCAGTCCTCGGGGATCGCCGCCACCGCGCGGCAGTTGCGCGAGAGCCTGGCGTTGGTCCGCGCGAGCCTGTCCGCACTGGTGCTGCGTGCGCCGGTCGCGGGACGGCTCACCGCCTTCACGCTGCAGCCCGGCCAGACACTCAAGGCCGGCGACCCGGTCGGGCAGATCGACTCCGAGGGCCAGTGGAAGCTGACCGCAGATGTCGACCAATTCTACCTCGGGCGCGTCCGGGCCGGGCTGGCGGCGACCGCTGATATCGACGGACGCAGCTATCCGATGTCGGTCATCAAGATCCTGCCGCAGGTGACCGAAGGTCGGTTTCGCGTCGAACTCGGTTTTCGCGGTCCCGTACCCACGGGACTGAACCGCGGCCAGACGGTCGACGTACGGCTCGTGCTCGGCGCGGACCGGCCTGCGGTGGTCGCGCCCTCGGGCGGCTGGCTCGATGCGGGCGGCACCACCGCGTTCGTGCTCGACGGCGACAAGAAGGCCGTCCGGCGGGCGATCGTCGCCGGCCGGCGCAATCCCGACCAGGTCGAAATCGTCTCCGGTTTGGCACCCGGCGAGCGGATCGTGACCACCGCGCTCGGCACCTACACCCCCTTCCAGACCCTTCTCATCCGATAGGATTCGATATGATCCACCTGCAGGACCTCAGCCGCACCTATGCCTCGGACGAGATCGAGACGACCGCGCTCGGCGGCATCGACCTCGCGGTCGAGGCGGGGGAATTCGTCGCGATCATGGGGCCGTCGGGGTGCGGCAAATCGACCTTGCTCAACATCATCGGCACGATCGACCGGCCGACCGACGGGCGGTACCTGTTCGAGGGCGCCGACATCGCGCATGCGCCCGAAGCCGAGCTCGCCAAGCTGCGCCGCGACCGGCTGGGCTTCGTGTTCCAGAGCTTCAACCTGATCGACGAGCTGACGATCGCCGAGAACGTCGCGCTGGGGCTGGCCTATCGGACGATGCCCGCGCGCGAGAGGAAGGAGCGCGTGGCGGCGGCGATGGACCGTGTCGGCATCGCCCACCGCCAGCGTCATCACCCGCACCAATTATCGGGCGGCCAGCAACAGCGCGCGGCGATCGCCCGCGCCATCGTCGGCGAACCGCGGCTGATCCTCGCGGACGAGCCGACCGGCAACCTGGATACCGAGAACGGCGCGCAGGTGATGGACATCCTCAGCCAGCTCAATGCGGAGGGCGCGACGATCGTGATGGTCACACACAGCCCGTCGCACGCCGATATCGCCAAGCGGACGGTGCACATGCTCGACGGGCGTATCCTCTCCTCGGCGCGGCACGCCGCCTGATGCGCCGCTCGCTCCAGATGATCGTGTTGCTGCTGCTCGTGGTGGTCCTCGTCCGCCATCTTGCCGCGACCAAGCCCGGCCCCACGCCAGTCAGCGACGCCTGAAGGAACCGCCATGTCCGCGCTCACCAGTCTCTATCGCTCGCTCGCGCATCACCGGTTGTTCGCGCTGCTCAACATCGGCGGTCTCGCGCTCGGGATCGCGACGTTCCTCGTCCTGTTCCTCTTCGTACGGTTCGAGACCGGGTACGACCGCGTATTGCCGCAACAAGACCGGTTGTGGGTGATGGAGGAGCGCTATGTGATGCCGGGCTATCCGGCAGACACCAATCCGAACACGATGGGCAGCGAGCTCAAGATCCTGCAGGCGGATTACCCGCAGCTGGTCGGTACGCGCTACATGAACATGGCCGCGACCGTGCAGGAGGGCGGACAGGCGACCGCCGAGGACCTGGGCACAGTCGACGCTAACTTCTTCGATCTCATGCGCTTTCCCGCGGTCGAGGGCGATCCGACAGCAACGCTTGCCGATCCGAACGGCCTGGTGGTCACGCAGAAGACCGCGCGGAAATATTTCGGGAGCCAGTCGGCGATCGGCCGGACGCTGCAACTGTCGATCGACGGGACGACCTATCCCTACAAGGTCGGGGCGGTGCTGCGCGACATGCCCGACGACGTCACCTTCAAGAGCGAGATGTTCGCGCAACTGTCGCGCACGCGCTTCGGCAACGAATGGTGGGAGCACTGGGGCAGCGCGTCGCTGACCACGTTCCTGCGTTTCCCCAGCGATGCCGCCGCGCGCGCGTTCGAGGCGCAATTGCCCGCGTTTCTCGATCGCCACGCTTATGCGGGTGGCAGCCTCAAGAAAGGCGAGTATTTCCAGTCGCTGCGGCCGCTGACTGCGATGCATCTGTATAGTCCGGGCGATCGCGCGATCGTCACGACCTTGGGCGCGGTCGGGCTGCTGACGCTGCTGATCGCGATCGTGAACTACGTCAATCTGGCCACCGCCCGTGCCGGGCTGCGCGCGCGCGAAGTGGCGATGCGCAAGGTGCTGGGCGGCACGCGGCGGTCGCTCATCCGGCAATTCCTGGGCGAGGCGCTGGCGACCGTCGCGGTGGCGGCGTTGATCGGGCTCGCGCTCGCCGAGATCGCGCTGCCGTTCGTCAATGCGCTTGGCGGAACGTCGCTGGCGATCCGCTATGTCGGTTGGAACGGCGTCGTCCTGCCGCTAGTCCTGCTGGTCCTGGGCATAGCACTGGTCGCGGGGCTGTATCCCGCGTTCGTACTGTCGGGGTTTCGCCCGGCGGCGGTGCTCGCCTCGACGCGCGCGCCTGGCGGTGGGCGTAGCGGCACGAGGCTGCGGAGTGCGCTGGTGGTCGTGCAGTTTGCGATCGCGATCGCATTCGCCATCGCCACCGGAGTCATGCTCAAACAGACCGAGCATATCCGTGACGCCGATCTCGGTTTTCGCCGTGACGGCTTGATGATCGTCCGCTCGCTGATGACCGGCGGGATCGACTCCCCGCAGCGCGCGGCGATCCTGCGCAGCCTCGCGGCGGCCCCCGGCGTCGTCGGCGTCACTGTCGCCAACAATGCCCCGGGCGACCAGAGCACGACCAATTTCTCGGGATACAGCCGGGCTGGGGTGTCCGGCGCCAAGATATCGTTGATGGATGTCGGCACGGGTCGCGACTATTTTCGCGTGTACGGCGCGCGCCTCGTCGCGGGGCGCCTGTTCGACGCCGCGCATGCCGACGACCGCGGCCTGTTGACGATGGCCGAACGCAAGCGGGCAGGGCCCAACGTTGTGATCAACCGGACGGCGGTGACCGCGCTGGGCTTTGCGTCACCGACCGCGGCGCTGGGGCAGGCGATCAACGACGGCGAACGGGACTCGACGATCATCGGCGTGGTCGACGACCTGCGCTTCAGGAGCCCGCGCGATGCCGTCACGCCGGTCGCCTATACCTACAACACTGTCGATATCCTCTCGCCGTTCGCGGCGGTCCGTTATGCCGGCGCCGATGCGAAGACGATGACGGCGGGGCTTGAGGCGGCATGGAAGCGCGTCGTTCCCGGCGTTCCGTTCGAGGCGCGCTCGGTCGAGGACAATTTGTACCAGCGCTATTACAAGGCCGACGCGCAACGCTCGCGGCTGTTCACGATCGGCGCGGTGCTCGCGGTCCTGATCGGTTGCATCGGGCTCTATGGCCTGGCGGCGTTCGACACCGCACGGCGTGTGAAGGAGATCGGTATCCGCAAGACGCTCGGCGCGTCGACCGCCGAGGTGCTGCGGCTATTGATTGGGCAATTCCTGCGCCCCGTGATCCTAGCCAACCTCGTCGCGTGGCCGCTTGCCTATGTCGCGATGCAGCGCTGGCTTGGCGGGTTCGACGACCGGATCGCGCTGTCGCCGCTGTTCTTCGTCGGCGCCTCGCTCGCCGCGGTGCTGATCGCGAGCGGCACGGTCTTCGGGCAGGCGTGGCGCGTCGCCCGTGCCGAACCCGCGCGCGCGCTGCGCCACGAATAGGGACCGAGCGATGTCATCAGCTTTCCTGACGCTGTACCGTTCGCTCACCCGGCATCGGCTGTATGCGATGCTCAACATCGGCGGGCTCGCACTCGGCATCGCAGTGTTCCTGGTACTGATGCTGTTCGTCCGGTTCGAAACCAACTACGACCGCGTGCTGCCGGGGTGGGAGCGCGTCTGGATGATCGAGCGCACGCTCCAGTTTCCCGGTAATCCGAAGGTCGAGATTCCCTCGCTGCCGCCGATGTTGGCCCAGATGAAGGCTGACTATCCTGGCACGACGGGCGCGCGCTTGCTCCAGTACGACGTCGCGGTTCAGAACGGTACGGTCAGCGTTGCGCAAACGATGGGACAGGTCGACCCGGCCTACTTCCAGCTCTTCCCGTTTCCGTCGGCCGAAGGCGATCCGGTTGCCGCGCTCGCGCGACCCGATGGCATCGTCATAACCACCACCGCCGCGCAGACGTATTTCGGGCAAGGCTCATCGATCGGGCGAACGCTGACCGTCCTGTTCGATGGTGCGCCCCATCTGTACCGGGTGGGAGCGGTATTGCGGCCGCTGCCTGGCAACATATCCTACGCTAGCGACCTGTTCACGGCCATTCCGCCCGATGCGACGGCACAGCGCGGCAAGGGGTTCCGGACTTTCTTGTCGTTTCCCGACGATGCCGCCGCCGCACGCGTAGCGCGCGACCTGGCGGCATTCGTCAAACGCCACCCAGATCCCGATTTTCCGGTTGGCATGGTTGATATAGCCAAGACCGGCATCGTGCCGCTGGCCGACGTGCATCTTGCCGCGGACACCGTGGGGACAGTTGTTACCGTACTCGGCACGGTAGGCACCGTCGCGCTGCTGCTTGCGGTGATCAACTACATCAATCTCGCAACCGCGCGCGCCGCGCTACGTGCGCGTGAAATTGCGCTGCGCAAGGTCGTCGGAGCGACCCGTGGAGCACTCGTCGTGCAGTTGCTTGGCGAGGCGTTGATCGCGGTGATCGTGGCAACGCTGGTCGGGTTGGCGCTTGCTGAAGTCGCGCTGCCTTTTGTGAACGCCACCGGCGGCACCACCCTAGCGATCGTCTATTGGGGATCGGACTCGATATTGGTCCCACTCGCGGTGTTGATCGTGACGGTGTCGGTTCTTGCCGGGTTCCATCCCGCCTTCGTGATTTCGCGCTTTCAACCCGCGGGCGTGCTGGCATCGGCGCGAACGCCAGGGGGCGATCGTCCGGGCGCGCGGTTACGTAAGGTGCTGGTCGTTTTTCAGTTTGCGATCGCGATCGCACTGATGATCGGCACCGGAATACTCGTCGCGCAGACGCGGCATGTCCAGAACGCCGATATCGGTTTCTCGCGCCACGGTTTGATCATGGTGCCGGGATATGGTGCCGCAGCCGTTGATCGCGTGCAACGCACGGCGCTTGCCACCGCGGTCCGCGCCACTTCAGGAGTTGTAGCTACCACGACCAGTGGAATCGCACCCACCGGGGGCAGCTATTCGATCAGCGCCATGCACCGTGCCGGAGCGACCGGCGAACCGCCGATGATTCTCCAGGCGACCGTCGGCGAGCGGTTTTTCGAGACCTATGGCGTCGCGCTGCTCGCCGGTCGCCGATTTGACCCACGCCGCTTCGCAATCGACGAGGAGCAGGACGATAAGGGCACGAAGACGCGCGACCACAATGTCATCCTCAACCGCACGGCGATCCAGCGCCTAGGCTTTACAACCCCCGCCGCCGCCGTCGGACAGGTCATCGCACAGGGCGACCGGACTGCGCGGATCATCGGCGTCGTCGGCGACATGCGTTTCGCTACTCCGCGCGAGCCGCTGAATGCTGTCTCGTACAGCTATCGAGCGGATGGCGGCGCGGCTCCGGTCCTCGTCATTCGTACTAATAGCGACGTCGCGGCGACGCTGGCGCGGGTCGAATTGGTATGGCGTCGCCTTGCTCCGAATGTGCCGTCGGGCGCAATCACGGTCGACCAGAAACTATACGATTCCTTTTATCGCCAGGACGTCCAGCGCTCGCGGCTGTTCACGACCGGCGCGGTGCTGGCGGTCACGATCGGGTGTCTCGGGCTCTATGGCCTGGCTGCGTTCGACACCATGCGCCGGGTGAAGGAGATCGGTATCCGCAAGGTGCTGGGCGCCTCGACCAGCGACGTTATGCGGCTGCTGCTGATCCAGTTCCTCCAGCCGGTCCTCCTTGCGAACGTGATCGCGTGGCCGATCGCGTGGTTCGCGATGTCGCACTGGTTGGGTGGATTCGACGATCGGATCACCCTGTCGCCGGTGTATTTCGTCGCCGCCAGCGCGCTCGCGCTAGTCATCGCTGCCGCGACGGTTGCCAGCCAGGCATGGCGCGTCGCGCGAGCCGAACCCGCGCGCGCGCTGCACCAGTTCTAGGAGGCTGAGGCAGGCGGGTTTGATGCCGGTGGGCAATGGCATGCCCAATTAGCCAACCACCATGACGCCAACGGTCTGATGGAGGTAAAGCGACTGGACGAGGTGCAGGTCGAAAGGCTCAAGCTCAGCGCAGCGTGAAGATGAATGAGTGTCTCAAGTTGGGGAGGCGGTAGGGCACCTTGAATGTCGGCTTGTGGGTCCAGGCCGACAGTGCAAATGGCGCATTTTGTCAAAAGAGCCTCTGTCGAGATCCCTTATCCTGCTGGTTCACGCCGGTCAGTGTTCATAGCGTCGCTGAGCAACCGCCCAATCGCTCGCTCAAGCGCCGCGGGTTCGGGGAAAAGGTCAACGCTGTAAAGCCATCGCGTCGCGTACGGGCCGCGCCCGATGTCCACCCGTCCGACACCGTCAGCGCCAACCGAACCGCGGATTGGTGCCACATGGGCGAATAGGATGGCATGTTGCCGGACGCGATTAATGCGACGCCTCTCCACGTCATCGAGCAGGAACAGAAGCGCCTGGCTGCCAGCCACGAGCCAGCTCTGCTGTTGAGGTGTGGCGAAGATCTTTAGCGCGCGCGAAGCGCTCGCGGGCGCATCCTCGCCTGCAGCAGCTACGATCTCATCTGCGTCATAGAATTGGTGCCGCGGTGACAGGACCTGGTGCTTCGATAGTGCCTGCGCCAAGGCCGCCGCAGCACTGCGCGCATCAGCGTAGCGGCGCTTCGTATCTCGTGCCAGAAGCCTCGCAAAGAAGTCGTCCACGGCCGGTGCGAGATCGGGGACGAGCGTCGAGGGCGGCGCAATCTCGTCCTTCGACAACTGCGCGAAGGCCTGCGCAAATGGCTTTTGCTCCCCAAACGGATGTCCTCCGGTAAGGCACTGATAAAGGACGATGCCGAAGCTGAACAGATCCGAGGTAGCATCCAGGGGCTGACCCATGCTTTGCTCCGGGCTGGCGTACCGCAGCGTTGCCAACACGTCGCCGGTTCCTGTCCGGGTTGTGCTCTCAGTCGCACGGTCGAAAGCGAGGCCGAAATCGATCAAGCGCGGCTGCCCGGTGCGGTCGAGTGCGATAGAGCCCGGTTTGATGTCGGCGTGAATGGCCCCGGCATCATGGATGTGTGCGAGCGCGTCAAACAGTGGCATCAGGACTGCGAGATCCGGCGGGTGCCCCTCCTGGATCGCCGTCTCGAGTGTCGTGACGCCGGCGTCCTCCATCACGAAATAGGGCTCCCCGCTTGGGGCTGTGCCGGCCTCCAAAAGCGTGACGATGTTGGGATGCGTACTTACCCGGGCGAGCACTTCGCTTTCTCTGCGAAAGCGCGCGATCCAGTCCGGATCCTGCGCCAGCGTCGCGTGCAGGCGCTTGATTGCGACCTGCCGCCCGCCCAATGTGTCCTGCGCCAGGAAAACCTCTCCGATGCCCCCGGAACCACGACGCGAAAGCACCCGGTATCGGGGCCCAAAATCGGGCAAGTTCGAGCCATCGGTCTCGGCCGTTGCGGTCGCAATCTCCGCACTTACGCGGAGCGGTACGCGCGCAGCGAAATTGAAATATAGCCCTATCTCCTCCGCGCCGAGGCCCGCGAAATTGGCGTCGTCTTCTCTAATGTCGAGCAGCGGGTGAAGCGTGAGCAGCTTGCGGAGTTGGTCGTTCTCAAGAAAGGGGCGATCGCGGGGGGCAAGGTAATCCCGCCGCCAGTGATAACTCTCGTTTCTCCACCGGCGGTTCCGTCGGGGCCATCCACCGGCTCTTCGTCGCCACGCATGGCGCGTTCGAGCAGGCCGAGCCAGTCCGGGCGGTCCCGCAGTAGCCCGAATAACGGCTCGAAAGCCTGCTGCAACACGACCACTTTCGCAAGCCTGACCGGCGTGACCGCCGCGCCAGCCTTCGCTTGCGCCAGGTACCAGTTCAGGCCATAAATGTTGATTAGGCGTTTGATTTCGCGCGGGTTTTGCGCGACCGATCCGAGAAAGACTTCACCACATCGGTCATCGGGGAAACGCACGTCGAGCTTAAGCACGAAATCGCGCAGCTCGGTTGGCGTCGGCGGCGGAAGGTGAAAGGGTAGCTGGATGATCTTGCTCAGATATTCGCGTTGCGCGAGAAGATCGTCGGGATAGCGCCGCTGGAGAGCCCGCTGGACAACGGCGATGTCCACGCCAACTACAAAGATGCAGCGCGGAACGTCTAGGAAGACCTTGATCACGTCGAGTAACTGCAGGGCCTTGTCCGGTTCACAGCGATCGAGATCGTCGATGAAGATGACCACCTGTGAAGCGCTTGCCGGCAAAGATCCGACCATGCGCGCGAACTGCTCGCGAAATCGCGCGAGCGTTCCAACGTGCGCCTCGAAATCGAGTTCGCGGTAGAGTGACTGGCCGGGTAGCTCTAGCGTGCCGATTTTGTGGACGAGCGGCTTAAGCAGCTGCCAGCCAGCGAAGAGTGATGCGCCGACGCCAAGCGAACCCAAGGCAACGCCGAGCGCATGGGAAGGTCCAAGCACGTGAGACGCAAGGAGGCCGAGGACGCCGGGAACCAGGATAAGAACGAGCCGCATTAGGATCGCTGGCAGCTTAAGGGGAAGCCGGTCCCATGCTAGCCCGCGGTTGAGCAAGCCGGCCGAAAAGCGAACCTGGTCCGAAATTCGAAGCCGGCGCGAGATTTGCCCGATCAGATTCTGCAGGAAGGCCGCGCCGATGGCCTCGTCCCCGCCATAGGTTCATGCGCTGAACCAGATCGGCGCAACTTGGCGCGTGGACAGCCGTGCCTCGATCATGCGCATCAAGGTGGTCTTGCCTGTTCCCCAGCGACCGAAGATACCTACGATGAAGGGAGTCTTGGCCTGGGGGTTCAGGATGACCTCCTCAAGCGCCAGTGCATAAGACGCGAATCCCAGACGATCGACCTCGGCGGGACGATCGTCGAGCAGCGGGCTGGATCGGATACCAGCGTCATTTTGGAGATCGGTCTCTACGATCGGTCACCTTCCTCAACTTCAAGGTGCCATGTTACCGTGATCCTGCCAATTGCTGTCGAACAGAAGAAGGACAAATGATACGGGTAGCTAAACACGGTGTGGACTCTTTTTGCCCTTCTCGCTGTGCCGTTGGCCCAGCATTGCATCATCCTTCCCTGAAAGCCGAGATGAACGAGTTTCCGGTTGTGGGAACAGGCTAAAGGCTGCCGAGTGGCCGCTTATGGGTCAGTGCGCCAGAACGCTGCAGATCGACTCGCGACTGGAAGCGAACGTCAGCGCCGAGAAATGCGCTCGGACCAGAATGCCCAAATAGCCATGACAATGGCGAGCAAGGTGGTAACGAGGAAGACTGGCTCGGTAAGGAGACCAGCACCTTCGGCGATAACTCTGGCGACATGCGCTAGCGCGAGGCCAGTGAAGATCACGCCGGTCGTGAACACGTAAGCACGCATTCGCAACGCTCTCACATTTCTCCCCGACACGCTACCCGCACCAGCCAGCGCCGAAATCGACAGTTTTCAAAGGCCGAATAACCGCGCGGACCGGATCAACTTGGCAGGTCTGCCCTGTTGCTTGACGGGCCGATCGGGAGAAGCCGGCGACCGCGGCTGGCCCGCAGGCGACATGAAAGAATGTCGGATTCGGGGATCGCCAACCGTACCCCTGCATGGCAGCTTATGGACCGTTTTAGTGAAAGCGCTCACCTCGACTGAGCTGCTCAAGAATTTGCTGCATCCTGCGCGCTCGCGTCTCCGGCCGTTTGGCTGTCTGGAGACGGTAGTAGATCGGGTACAGGTTCTTGCGGTCGAGTGTCCGGAAAAACGCTTCGGCCTCAGGAAGGGCCGCTAGCGCGTCCAGGAAATCCTGCGGTATGACCATGGCGGCCGAGCCCTCGTAGGCGGCATCCCAGCGTCCATTTGCGCGCGCGGCTACGACATGCGCGAGCCCGGCCGGAGTCATGCGCCCTTCAGCGATCAACCGATCGGCGTGTTCACGGTTCTTGGTCGACCAGCTGGATCCGACCTGGCGCGGCGTCAGACGCTGGAGGTAGGAGCGCTCGTCACCTAGACGCTTCAGGCTATCGATCCAGCCGAAGCGGATCGCTTCCACGACGCAGTCGGTCCACGTTACCGAACGCTGTCGCGAACCCGCCTTGTAGATGCGAACCCAGAGTTCCCCGCTGTCCGCGTGGTGCTCGGCGAGCCAACCGGCAAGATCCTTGGGGCTCTCGAACGCGAGGGCATCGGCTTGGGGAATGGTCATTACCTGAAGCTAACCAATTCCAATCCCGCTGAGAAGCGGCATGAAACCTCACTCCCCGTGCTGCAGCCAAAATGACTGAAGGAGGCGAGCGCCACATGAACAAGCGGCGGCTTTGGGGAAGCGCGCAGCTGGCACTGAGTGGCCGGGTATGGGTCAATGGGACTGGCTGCTCGAGTATGGCCGATCTGCAGGCAAAGCCGCCCACGCGGTGTTCGGCATCGATTGCATGGTAAAACGTAACTCGCCGCCCGCCATGATTTGATCGTGCCGCAAATATGCGTGCGTTACGGGCACCCCGTTCAAGCTGACGGATCCGACATAGGGATGTCGAGTGTCGAGGCGGTCCGCTCTGATGATCAGGTGCTTACCGTTTGGTAGCGTCAAATCCGCGCGATCGACGAACGGCCGGCCGATCACATATTCGAGACTGCCAGGCGTGACAGGGTAAAACCCAAGCGCCGTGAAGACGAGCCACGCCGACATCTGCCCGAGATCGTCATTGCCCGACAAGCCGTCAGAGGTCGGATGATATTGGCTCTCCACGATCTGCTTTAGTCGTTCCTGGGTCCGCCACGGCGCGCCCGCATAGCTATAGAGATAAGCGACGTGATGGCTGGGCTCGTTCCCATGGATGTACTGGCCGATAAGCCCGGCGATGTCTTCGGCGTGGCTGTAATCCAGCTTCGAATTGTCGTAATCGAACATCGCATCGAGTTTCGCGACGGTCGCCGCATCGCCGCCAAGGGCGGTGGTAAGCGCAGCCTGATCCTGCGGCACGAACCAGCTATATTGCCAAGCATTGCCCTCGGTATAATCCGATCCGTAGTTGATTTCGGTCGGATCGAACGGCGTGCGGAAGCTGCCGTCGGCCTTGCGTGCGCGCACGAAGCCCGTCTTCGCATCGAAGCTGTTGCGCCAGTTGCTGGCGCGTTTTTCGAAAGTCGCCGCAACATTTTTGCGCCCCATCGCGCGCGCCATGCGAGCGATGGTCCAATCGTCATATGCGTATTCCACCGTCTTCGAGGCGGCCTCAGGCTCCCGGTCGATGGGAACATAGCCGAGCTTCATATACTCGCCGAGCCCACCATACGGCGCATAAGTGGCGCTCGCTACCATCGCATTGAGCGCGGCGTTTGCATCGAATCCGCGGATGCCTTTCAGATATGCGTCGGCGATGACCGGTGCAGCATGGTAGCCGATCATCGTCCAGGTCTCGCGCCCCTGAAACTGCCACACCGGCAGGATGCCATCAGGGCTGTTCTCGCGGCTCGCAACGAGCGAGCGGACGATGTCGCTGGATGTACGGGCAGGCTGCACCAGGGTAAGCAGCGGATGCTCCGCGCGAAACGTATCCCAGAGCGAGAAGGTCGAGCGAAAGGGGAAACCCTCGGCTTTGTGCACTTGATTGTCCGGCCCGCGATAGCGACCGTCTGCATCGCTTGCGATCGATGGCGCAAGGAGACTGTGATACAGGGCAGTGGCAACCGATCTCTGCATTGGCGCGGGCGCCTTGATCTTTAGCACATTGAGCGAATCGCGCCATGCCGTCGTGGTGCGCGCGCGGATAGCGTTGAAGTCGCCGGGCTCGCTGTCAAGGTTAGCGATCGCACCGGCCTCGTCGACCGACGAGATCGCGGCCTTCACCTCGAGCGGACGGTCGAGCGCGCCAAAATCGAAGCGTGCCACCAGCGCGCGGCCGGACCGTTCGGCGACCTCGTCGCTCGCGCGTCCCGGCCCCTGAAAACCCTTGTACGCGAGATCGGTCTCGGTGGAGACGATGGCGTGTGACTTGAGCGGCACCGAGAAGCGCATTGCGAAGCACAGTATTCGGCCGGGCGCCCAGCCGCGGGTCTGCCGGCAACCGGTCACGGTGCCATCGCGACGCAACCGGATCGACGACCACAACACCTTGCCCGGGTAATTATACAGCGAACTACGTAAATCGAGTACGAGATGCATGGCATCTGACTTCGATGAGGCGAGATAGCGTGCTACGGCGATCCGGGTGCCAGCGGTAAGCTCGGCATGAACACCGCGATCTCTCAGTATCACAGAATACTGACCGGGTCGCGCGATCTCCGCGGCATGATCGAAGCGCGATCGGTAGCCCGTGCCGGGCCTGGCCGGATCGCCCGGTTCGAGCGGGACCGTGTCGCCGGCGATGGGCATCATCAAGAAATCGCCGAGGTCTGAATGCCCCGCGCCCGAGAAATGCGTCAGCGAGAAGCCCTGGATCGTCGGATCGTCATAGCGATAGCCGGCGGCGTGGCTGTAACACGTGCGGATCACGCAACCCGTGTCAGTGTCGGGCGAGAACTGGACCATGCCGAATGGAGCGACCGCGCCGGGAAAGGTGTGGCCCTGACCGCCCGTTCCGATCATCGGATCAACCTGCTCGAAGGTGGATTGCGCGGAGAGCGGCGCTGCGGAGAGCGCGGCTATGAACGTCAGCAGCGTGATTGGGCGGGTAATCATCATGGTACGCTTAGAGCATTGCCGCGCATTCGACGAAAGGCCGCGCGTAAATGTGGGGCGGCCCCGCCGAACCTAACATAAACGAAACTCCGCTTCCAGGATCTGCCAATCCGACATCCCAGCGGCGCAATGCCACCCATCCACATACCCTTGGCCTTGGACGCCGCGATCTTGTCGCGGATCCGTTCGGCGGTGACCTCGCGTTCGAACTGCGCAAACGACAGCAGCATGTTGAGGGTGAGCCGCCCCATGCGGGTGGTGGTGTTGAACGACTGGGTTACCGACACGAACGAGGTGCCGGACGCGTCGAAGGCTTCGACCAGTTTCGAGAAATCGAGCAGCGAGCGGGTAAGCCGATCGACCTTGTAGACGACGATGATGTCGATTGCACCGGCGGCAACCTCCGCAAGCAGGCGCTGAAGGGCAGGGCGCTCAAGGGTGCCGCCTGAAAGCCCCCCATCGTCATAATGCCCGGGGACTTCGGCCCAATGGGCGGGCGCACCCGTACCGTGCGCGCCTTGCTCGACAGCCTGCCCCGGCAGCAAAATCGGCCCGAGGTGTGCTTGGACGAGGCGCGGGACCGGCCCTTGTCGCTGAATTACCAGTGGCAGCAATGGCGGGACGAGGCGAGTTTGCCGGGCGTTCGCATCCATGACCTGCGCCACAGCTTTGCTAGCCACGCGGCGGGACTGTCCGAAACGCTCCCGATAATCGGCAAGCTACTCGGGCACGTGAGGATTACCTCAACGGCGCGCTATGCACACCATGACGACGCCGCCGTGCTGAATGCGGCCAAGCGGGTCGGCCGATTGATCACGCGACACATGGCGTGAATGCCACGCCGCGAGCAATCGGTGCGCCTTTGTTGGTTAGCGGCTTGCTCAGGCGGTCCGCCGAGGAAGACGGGCTTCAGGCATAGTCAGTCGTAGCCGAAGGTACGCAAAAAAGTTTCCGTGGCCGGACTTCCGACCCGGGATTCTGACGCTTCTGAACCTGCGGAAAAGCGTAAACGGCGCGAGCAACAATGAGACGGACGATTGACCAGCAACGCCCTTGAAGCATTAGGATTTGATGCGTATGGAGCCTCAGCCGAACAGCGCCTTTACAATCTTGTTCAGATCGACGGGCTTTTCGCAGCGGACTACGTCTGCGTAACGCGCTAGGATAGAAGACTTGTCATACCCTGTCGTAAATACGCAGGGCACGCCGCGCTCAAGAAGCGCGTCGGCGATGGGCCAGGACATCACGCCCTGCAAATTGACGTCTACGATCGCCCCGTCGATGCGCTCCGTCCGCTCGATCAGCGCGATAGCCGTATCCACGCTTGCCACTGGTCCGATCACCTCAGCGCCGCCTGCCTCCAACAGACAGGCCATGTCGTCCGCGATCAAATAATCGTCCTCGACCAAAAGAACACTTTGTCCGGTAAGCATGGTCTTGGTATTGGTCATTACTCGCGGTCCTCTGCGCGGTTGCGATCGGTGAGCGGCAGGTCGATCGTGCATCGCAAGCCGTCATTGTTCAGTTCAAAGCTGGTCGTGGCGTTGAGCGCATAGGGAAGAGCGCGCTCGATCAACTCGCGCCCATACCCCTTTCGCGTGGTATCCTCGCCCCCCGGCGCGCTACCGACACCCTCCTCAACCCACTCCAGAACAAGGTTGGAGGCCGCGTCGCCCACCTGCTTCACAGCCCACGTGACCTTCAGCGCCCCGTCGTGGGCCGCAAGCGCGCCGTATTTCCGAGCATTGGTGGCGAGCTCGTGGATCGCCAGCGCCATTGTCTGCACGATAGTGTCGCGTAAGACGACGTTAGGTCCCTTCAGCGTTACTCTATCGTCGGAGGCTTCTGCTCCAAGCGCGTCCAGTTCCATGCGGATCAGCGCGCCGATAGTGATCGGCTCGATCTCGGTGCGGGATAGCAGACCTTGCACACGCGCGAGCGCCTGCAAGCGCTCGTTGAACTTTATGCGGAACTCTTCAGTCGGACCCGTCCGCGCCATCGTCCGGTTCGCGATCGCGCTCACCACGGTGATGAGGTTACGGGTGCGGTGCTGGAGCTCGGCTACCATCACTTCCATACTCGCCTCGGCCCGCTGGGCTTTTTCGGTCAACTCTTGCTGACGGATCGAGGATGTCAGGAGCGCAGCGTTCATGTCGCGCAGGAGCTGCTCGTGCTCGCCGTCCTGCGCGTGATCCGTCATTCCGCTTTCCCTCGAGGCAACTCTTCATCGGACTCGTCACGGGCGCCGGCAGTCGGATGCTCGGCTCGCCGATCTCGGGACTCCCAGGACCAGGTTTCGGGAATGCCGCTGGTAAGGCCGCGATAGCCCCTGAGCGGCTCGCCGATTACGACGCCACTGTCGGTAATCGTGTATTCGTGCATATCGATGCTGTGAGGGCCGCCACGCATTTTTACGACGAGCATCATCTTGCGCATTTGTCCGTTGATCGAGACGTAGCGCAGCCGCACGATGTCATCGGTCAGGAACGATATGGCGTAGTTACTCAGACCCATCGAGGTGAAGTTCTCTTGAACCTCCACGGTGCTTACAACAGTTGCGCCCGTCCGGGTTAGTGCCGCGATCATCCGATAGAGCGACTCTCGGAACTCGTGCCGAAATTCTGGGGCAAGCGCCATTTCGAAGCCGACAAGCGAGTCGAGCACGACCCGTTTTGCGCCAAGGTCTTTCACTGCCGCGATGACTTCGTGGACAGTTTCATCGACCGAAAGGTCCAGCGGGCGGATGTAAATGATCTTGAGCGTGCCCTCTTCCTGCGGCGTTACGAGATCGATGCCGACCTTCCCCGCCCGCCGAACATAGTCCCTTGGAAGCTCTTCGAAGATGACGATGATGGCCGGCTCACCGTGACTAAGACCCTCGGCGGCGAATTGTGACGCCAGCATCGACTTGCCTGATCCGGACGGCCCAGCCAGAAGCATACTGTCGCCCTCGGGTACGCCGCCGTTCAACAGCGCATCGAAGCCGGGGACACCGGTCGCAAGCCGCCGCTCGCCCTTGACGGTATCTGACGGGGCGGTGAGCCCAAGGGTGCGCGGGAAGGTCTGCACGCCATCGTCCGTGATGCGGAAGGTGTGCATCCCAGGCACAGTATTCTGACCGCGCATCTTGATGACCTGCATCTTGCGCACGATCGAATTGCGTTCGACGCTTTGGTTAAGCCACAACAGCCCATCGGCAACTGTGAATACGGGATTGTCGCGAAACTCTGTCTCTGAGTATTCGCCGATCAGGAACGAGGTGACTTGCCAACTCGTGAGGTACAGCGCCAACCGCTGAATGAGGTCGGGCAGATCCATCCCATCCGACTTCGTGTGGCCGCTTCGCAGCATCGTGCGAAACGAGTCGACGAAAACCATGCCGGCGTTGGAATCCTCGACCTCTTTGACGATGACATCGAGCACCGCGCCAAGATCTTTCTCCATGACGACGTGGCTGAGATTGATGAAGCGAATGGCACCGTCTACCTTAGCCATGTCGAAGAACGAAAATTGCTGCTGGTAGCGCAGCATCTTGACCGCCGGCTCGCCAAGTACGGTGAAATAGAGAACGGGGCGTTCCCTCGTGGCGTTGGCGAACATTATCTGATGCGCCAGCGTAGTTTTACCGCCGCCGGGATTGCCGGCAATGATGTTGAACGAATATTCCGGCAGTCCGCCGGCGAGGATTTCGTCGAGGCCGGGGACGCCGGTGGGCAGGCGTCGGATAGGGACCCGGTCTCGCTCCTGATTAATACTCTCACTGCTCATGCGATTGACCTCGTATCTTCATGTCGGTCGTCTAATGACTCGTCGGGCCAGGCGTCGCTAACGAAGCGCAGCGTGAGGGGTTCGCCGACAAAAGCGACCAATAGCCCCAGAAACTGCACGATGATCGCGAGCACCGCATCGCCAGAGACCTTCTCCAGTCCTTCGAGCGATCCATCCGCTCTGACCGAAAGTTGTCGCAGAGAAGGATCGTCCGCGCGCGCAAGCGCATGCGCTCGCCGCACGAGTGAGGTGAAGGCGTCAAGCCCGGCAAACCGCGCCAGCGCGACCCGTAGACGCTCAAAGACCCGCGCCGCCTCGTCGGCCGGATCACCGGAGGCGTTCGGATGCCGACCTTCCAAGGTCAGCAATCGTTGCGCTAGGGCTCGCATTGATACCAGCGGATTTTCCTTGAACGCCATCGCCACCACAGTCGGCCCTTTCAGCCAATCTTACAACCGCGTTCCAGTTGGCTGCCGCGACGGCTTCATCGGTCGGTTTTGCCTGGTGCCATGCTAAAGGTCTCTCCCGGGCGTTGTCAGACCAAAGTGGCAGGCGGGGAGGGGGGATGATACCGGCGGTGTATGAGCCGAAAATCGAGGGCGCTGCCGCCTAGCCCGTTCCGCCGTTTCAATTCGTCGGCGGAGGTGATCCGGCTCGTGGTCATGATGTACGTCCGATTTCCGCTGTCGCTGCGCAACGTCGAGGACCTGCTGTTCGAGCGTGGTATCGACGTTTGTCACGAGACGGTGCGCATGTGGTGGAACAGGTTCGGCCCGATGTTCGCCGGCGACATCCGACGGCAGCGGGTAAGTCGCATGCGGGGCTTCCGTCACTGGCGCTGGCACCTCGACGAGATGTACGTGAAGCTGGACGGTGAGATGGTCTACCTCTGGCGAGCGGTCGATCACGAGGGCGAGATCCTAGAGAGCTATATCACCAAACCCAGGAGCAAGGGGGCAGCACTCACCTTCATGAAGAAGGCGCTGAAGCGTCACGGCCGGCCCGAGACGATCACCACCGACGGACTGCGCTCGTACGGTGCCGCGATGAAGGAGCTGGGCTATACCCAGGAGCTGGGCTATACCGATAAACAGGAGGTCGGACGCTGGGCCAACAACCGGGTTGAGAACAGCCACCTGTCGTTCCGACGAAGGGAGCGCGCTATGCTGCGTTTCAGGCGAATGAAGACTCTGCAAAAGTTCGCTTCGGTCCATGCCAATGTCCAAAACCACTTTAATCTCGAACGCCACCTCGTCGACCGCCAAACCTACAAGGAACGACGCTCGGCCGCGCTGGCCGAGTGGCAGATCCTCGCGAGCTAGGCCGCCGCACCCGAAGTTCGAGGTGCATCGTGTGCAGACGGTTCGCGTTACACTGACAGCACCGAACAGCCACCTGTCGTTCCGACGAAGGGAGCGCGCTACGCTGCGTTTCAGGCGAATGAAGACTGAACCGCGCCGGGTTTGCCGGAGGCTCCAACTCCTGAGAAGGTGGAGCCTGTATGAGCAAGACGACGAACAAGTTTGCGCCGGAAGTTCGCGAACGCGCGGTACGGATGGTTTTC
>NZ_JAXOJJ010000010.1:0-53934 GCF_036663615.1 Sphingomonas rhamnosi | reverse complement strand
GCAGCTTCGTTTATACCGCCAAGACCGGCTTTGTGGGCACCGACACGTTCACCTATGCCGCAAGCGACGGCCATTCGTCGAGCAATGCCAAGGTTACGCTCAAGGTCAGCGCGCCGGTGCCGATCGCGCTCGCCGATGCGGTTTCGGCGGTCTCCGGGACCGCGGTCACTGGCAACGTGCTGAGCAACGACAAGAGCGGCACCGGCGCCGCCCTCACCAGCATCCTGGCCACCGGACCGAGCCACGGCGCGCTCCAGTTGGCAAGTAACGGCAGCTTCACCTATGTCCCCGATGTCGATTTCACCGGCACAGACAGCTTCACTTATTTGGCGTCGGACGGTTCGGCATCCGACGCTGCCAAGGTGACGATCACCGTCACTTCCAAGCCCAACACTGCCCCGGTCGCTGTGGCCGACAATGCCGGCAGCGTCGAAGCTGGCGCACTGTTGACCGGTAACGTGCTGACCAACGACAAGGACGCCAATGGCGACGCGCTGACGGCAAGGCTGATCAATGGTCCTGCCCATGGCACCCTCAAGCTGTTGGCCGATGGCAGCTTTGTCTACACTGCCGACACTGACTATAGCGGCGCAGACAGTTTCACCTACAGCGCGTCCGACGGCAAGGCTGCCGACACCGCGCTGGTATCGATCAACGTGACGGCGCCGCCGTCCGGGTCGTCGCCGCTCGAAAAACTGCTCGCCGCGCACCAGACGATCGACGGCTCCGCTTCCTCCAGTGAGGTGTTGACGGGGCCGAGGGGGGCCAACGCCTTCTACTTCGACGTGAACGAGAAATCGGGCAATGACACCGTCGTCAATCTGGAGGGTAGCGATGTGCTGATCTTCAGCAACGCGCTGAACGACGGCAATGGCGATGGCCTGATCACTTTCAGCGGTAACAGGCTGCGGGTCGATCGCACCAACACGGGCGACGTGCTCATCCTGACCGACGTAAGTTCGCTGCGCTATCTCGGCGCCGCGATGGACGGTGCGCATGTCTATGCCGATGGCGCGGTGAAGCCTGAGGGCACACTCGAAAGCCTGTTGGGTAATGATCGCATGTCAGGCGATATCGTCGATAAAGGAGTGCAGAAGTTCTTTTTCGACACCGCTCTCGGCTTTGACCTCGGCGACGACACGATCGTTAACATGGGCAAGAAGGACATCCTCGTCACGACCACCGCCCTGAGCGATGGCGATCATGACGGGATCGTCGGATCCGGCGCCGGCGCGCAATTTGATTTGGGCAAGACGCCGCAGACCATTGGCGACGCAGGTCATGTCAACATCTTCAACACGACAGGCGCGGCCGTCAACACACTCGAGTTCGACGGGTCTGTCATCCACGATGGCGTCAGCTATTATGTCTACAGCCTCGAAGGCTCGACCGGCGGCCTGGCGACGCTAGGATTCTAGCAGGTTGTATACAGAAGAGCCGGGCGTCAGGCCCGGCTCTTCTCATGACTGATACTGTTTCTGACGCGCCGCCTGATAATATCAAACAAGAAAGGCGCGCTCTTGCGAGCGCGCCTTTTGCATGTCCAACGGTGATGCTGCCGATTAAGCAGAGGCACCTTCCGGGAAGCCGTAATAATAATAGGTGTGGCCTTCGATGACCTGCTCACCCAGGATCGTCAGCGAACTCGGAGTCGGCGACCCTGCGCTACCGAATACGATCTGACCGCCGGGGTTCTGCGAGGGATCCGAATAAACGCCGCCATTCGAACCAGGAAGATCGAGAACGCGGTTGGTGCCGTAGGTGATCTCGCCATTGGTGTTCTGGTTCCAGATCTCACTCGTGGTCACGATCACGTCACCGGCACCGAAGTTGCTGATCGTGTCGCGGCCCAGATTGAGACCAAGCGCGGTGTCGAACAGGAAATAATCGCTGCCCGACGTGCCAGTCAGCGTGTTGTCGCCAACGGTGCCCTCGATCACGTTTGCCGTAGCGCCCGAATAGAGAAATTCGTTCAACGCGCTATGATCCGGGGTCAACTGGTTGGACGAGTTGAGCGAATTGTAGAGATCGACGCGCGTTGCCGCATCGGCATAGACGAATGCGCCGTTGGCACCGGCGCCGCCCTTGCTGCCGAGTTCACGCATGGCGTAGATCGACTCACCGCTCTCGTTAATCATGTTGAATTGCGCCGTCCCGCCCTTCGTCGCGCTGGAACGCTCGACGTCGAGGCGCGCATTGGCGCCGAGAACGATGTAACCATCGTTGTTGCCGTCGAAGATCTCGGAGCCGGCGAGCAGCGAATCGTTCAACCCGAAGTTTTCGAACAGCTTGTCGCCGACCGAGGCGCCGCCACGAGTGTTGTCGAAGTAATAGGCGTTGGCGCCGGCGGTACCTGCCAGCACGTCACCAGCGTCGCCCGTGCCGTCCGGCGAGGCGTCGAGACCAAATTCCGTAAACGTCGCGCCCTTAACCAAAGTCGAATTCGCGGCCATGTTAACATCCCTCTTTCGGTGAATTTTACCGTTAACGAAACGTTAATGGTTTGATCCCCAGTGGAGTCTGATTAAGAACTTGTCAACTAAATTGGCGATCGAACGCGCCATAGGACCAAGTGTCCTAAATTAATACACTTTCCGGTAAGTGATTAACCAGGGAACCAAAGGCTTACCCGGGAGCGCGAACCAACCCAGCGATCTTGATCGGCAGACAAGATAGGCAACATAATGGGCCTATTCGGGCCGGGGATTGGACCCAAAGGCGCAGCAAAACCGGCGTGGCAAGCGTTCCGCCAAGTACCGTGTAGGATGCTGATTCCCGCGGCCGGTCAGCGATCGAACGCTTGCAGGCGGCGCGCCAATACAGACCGGGCAATCGACCACACGCCCGGTATCCGGTGAGTAACGCCCAACAGCCAGATCATCGCGACCTGACGCGTCAAGCATTCGGCGCGCGCGGTCGTTACCAACGACCAGCCGGTGACCTTGTCGCCCATTACCATGCGCCTTGCGCCGGTCCAGGCGATGGTTCGGGCAAGCCTAGGGGATTTCTTGCGGAGGAACGCCGCCAACGGCCCGTAAAGGGCCAACAGGTCTCGCTCGCCGCCGGCGCTGGCGAGCTGTACGGCAAAATCGGATGCATAGGCTTGCAGCAACAGCTTGTGCGGATCGCTGCTCACGCCGTCTGCGAAACGTCGCCGGATATACAGGACTTCGGGCACGATCGCATAATCCGTATGCCGGCTGATGCGCAACCACAGGTCGCGATCCTGTGCGAAGGTGAACATCTCGCGATACCCACCCACCGTATTGAAGACGTCGCTCCGGAACATGACCTCACCATGGGTGAACAGGTTGCGCTCGAGCAGAGTTTGGAAAAACGGCAGGGCGTCCGGTGGACGGACCACGTAGCTATCCGACCCGATTTTGGCATCGTTCTGAACGTGGCAGCCGACCACGCCCACCTCGGCCCGGGCGTCGAGAATTGCGGCCTGACGGGCGATCCGCGTCGGCAGGGAGATGTCGCCGGCACCATGGACGGCGATATAGCGTCCCCGCGTCAGCGCGATCGCGGCATTCATGGCGCGGGTGAAGCCGCTATTGGCCTGCGGCACAACAATGAGCCGGGGATCGGTGATGGCGCGCAAGCGAGCGAGGGTGTCGTCGGTCGAACCATCGTCTATGGCGATGATCTCGAAATCCGCCCCTTCTTGGGTCAACAGGCTGGTGATCGATTCCGCTACGGACGCCGCACGATTGTAGAATATCGTGACGATCGATACCAACGGTGCCGGCGCTAATGATTCTTGCACGATCGATCTGCCCCCTTATTCACCTCAGCATGCACCATAAGCGTTTGAGATAAAATTGCGGTCGCAAATCACTGTCCCACGGCGGGCCGAGCCATGCGGCCCGGGCAACCCCCCGGTCCCCCTGCTCGAACCGATGAGTGTCACGTCATGAAGCGCATGCTGGTCGTCAACGCGAGCTGGATCAGCGTCATCCAGCTCGGCCAGCGGGTCGTCGAACTTGGCTTTACCGCGGCATTGGCCCGCTTGCTCGACCCCGCCGACTTCGGCGTAGTCGCGGCGGCGATGATCGTCATCCAGCTGGCGCAATTACTGGTCGAGCTGGGGGTCGGCGCAACGCTGGTGCAATTGCCCGGGCTGACGGAGCGCGACGTGCGGGCGGGGGTGACGGTGATCGGGCTGAATGCTGTTGCCTATGCCTTGGCGACCGTCCTGCTGGCGCCGGTCGCCGCGATGCTGCTCGACATGGACGCGCTGACCACCGTGCTGCGGATACTCGCCCTGATGTTCCTGATTCAGGCGATTGGCGTCGTTCCGGAGGCATTGCTCGTCCGTAGGCTCGAGGCGCGCCGGGTGGTTATCGCGCGCTTTGCGGCAAAACTTGCCGGTACCGGGCTGGTAGGCGTTGGCCTGGCGGTGATGGGCTACGGCTATTGGGCGCTGGTCGCCGCGACGCTGGTGGAAACCGGGGTCGCGGCGCTGTGGTTGTGGACGATCGTCCGTCCGCCCATGCGCCCTCTGTTCGATCGGGCGGTCACGGCCCGCCTGTTGAAGCGCGGATCGGGCTTTTCCGCGTCGCGGCTGCTGAACTTCGCCGCGCTGCGCGGCGACAATGCGTTGGTTGGTCATTCTCTCGACGCGGCTGCGCTCGGCCTCTACGCCCGCGCCTACAATCTGATGAACATACCGGCGGACTTGTATGGCACGATCGCCGAACGCCTCGTTTTTCCCGCCCTCGCCTCGGTCCAAAGCGAGCCGGAACGGCTACGCCGCGCCTATCTGCAGGGGCTCGAACTGACCGCGCTGTTCGGCCTGCCGGTGTCGGCCTTGCTCTATGTGTTGGCGCCCGAAGTGATCGGCATAGTCCTCGGCCCGAAATGGCACGATGTGATTCTGCCGTTTTCGATCCTGGCGGTCGCTACCTTTTTCCGGCTTGGGATGAAGATCAGCGGCTCGGTACAGCGCGCCTTGGGGGCGACCCGGCAGATGATCTGGACGCAGGCGCTGTATGCGGTGCTGGTTGTCGGCGGCTGCCTCGTCGCCATGCCCGGTGGCATCACGCGGGTCGCGCTGGCGGTCAGCATAAGCGTGATCATCGCCTATATCGCGATCACCTTGGCCTGCTGCCAAAGGGTGGGCGTCGCCCTGATGCCGTTGTTGCGGGTCCATCGGGCGGGCGTCTTGCTGGCGCTGACCGTCATCCTGATCTGCGCGCCGGTGGTCGCCATGGCGCGGTCGGCGGATCTGCCGGACGTGCTGGTGCTGCTGGCGGCGGGAGTGGCGTTGCTGCCCTGGATCGTGATCCTGATGGTGACGGCGCCGGCCGCCTTGCTGGGAACGATCGGCCGTCAGCTCGCGGTGACGATCCGCGGAGCCGCAGCGCAGCGCTGGCATGGTTTGCGTGGCCGATCGCGATGACAAGGCATGCGGCCAACACCAATATTACGGCAAAAGCGTCAGATCTGTCGCCGAGAACCCCGATGTCATGTTTATAGTATCGATGTCATAGCGGCTATTGTTTCGGATTGTCCGAGCGTTAATCTTGTGCGCTGCGGCATGTGACGGTAGGCTTATGGCAAAGCGGTCACACACCGTGCGGCCAACGATTTCATGGGGGTTCTACCGATGACCGACACTTTTCCGTTCCAGACGGTGCTCATCACCGGCGGCGCCGGCTTTATCGGCTCGCGCGCGGCCGCGATCCTACGTGACCGGGGCGTCCGGGTAATCATTGCCGACAACGGTTATGTTGGCTTGCCCCTGCCCGAGGCGTCGGACGGCATCATCCCGGTCAACGTCGATATTCGCGACCAGCAGGCGATCGCCGCCGTGCTCGCCGAACAGCGGCCCGATGCGATCCTCCATCTGGCCGCCGTGCATCATATCCCGACCTGCGAGCGCGAACCGCATCTCGCCTTCGACGTCAACGTGCTCGGCACGCAGGCGCTGCTGGACGGCGCTGCCGCGGCCGGCATCAAGAACATTGTTTTCGCCTCGTCGGGCGCGGTCTATCGCTGGGATGATGGCCCGCTCGACGAAGGCCAGACGCTGACCGGGGCGACCGACGTCTATTCGATCACCAAATTGTCGAACGAATATCAGCTCGCCGGCTGGGCGGCGCGCACCGGCGCACGGGTGCACATCGCTCGCCTGTTCAACACGATCGGCACCGGCGATCCCAACGGCCATTTGATCCCCGACATTCTTGAGCAGATCGGCACCGGCGAAGCGAACCCGGTGGTGAAGCTCGGCAACACCAAGCCCAAGCGCGACTATATCTTCGTGGAGGACAGCGCGGCCGGCTTCGTTGCCTTGCTCGAAGGACTGCCGGAAGGCGAAGCGGTCGAATATTTCAACCTGTGCACGGGCGACGAGATGTCGGTCGGCGATCTGGTCGCGCTGATGGGCGAACTGATGGGCGTCGATGTGCGCATCGAAAGCGACCCCACGCGGTTCCGCAAGATCGATCGCATGCAGCAACTGGGCGATCCGACCAAGCTGAAGACCCGGCGCAACTGGACGCCGCAATGGACAGCACGCCGCGCCGTCGCCAGCATCATGCGCGATTTGGGCTATAAGATCGTCGATACCGAACAGGCGGCCTGATCGATGAAGGTTCTTCAGGTCCACAAGGACTTTCAGCCGCTATTGGGCGGTGGTGGTACCGCCCGTCATATTCACGGGCTCGCCCGCGCGTTCGCCGCGAAGGGATGCGAAGTGCGCGTGGTCGCGCCCGATGCCGAGGATATCCAAACGCCTTACACAACCGCGCGGGCGACCGCGGCTGAACTGACGCCGCATCTCGCCTGGGCCGACATCGTCCATGTTCATGGCGCGCGCTCGAGCTATGCGGTGCGCGGTGCGATTGGCGCGGCGCGGCGCGGCAAGCCGTTCTTCTATACGCCGCACGCCTTCTACACGCCGCACAATCCGATCAACGCGCTCACCAAGGCGGTGTGGGATCGGACGGCCGAGAAGTTCCTGCTCGAAAAGGGATCACAGACGATCCTGCTGACCGACGCCTGGTTCGGCTGGTTGAAGGACCGCGGCATCTCTGCCGCCCGAACCTCGATCATCCCCAATTGCATCACCGCGTCCGACCTCATCACGCCCGCCGCGCCAGCCAGGATGGCGGGTCATCCGGCAATCCTGTCGATCGGTCGGCTCGACAAGGTCAAGCGGATCGACGACGTCATCCGCGCGCTCGCCGAACCGGTGCTGGCTGAGGGGCATCTGCACATCGTCGGCAAGGGCCAGGAGCGCGACGCGCTCGAGGCGCTCGCCAAGGACAAGGGGGTCGCCGATCGGGTGACCTTTCACGGCTTCGTCGATGACGATGGCGTCGCGGCAATGATGGCGGGTGGGCATGTCTTCGTGCTGGCGTCCGAGCAGGAAGGTCTGCCGACGGTGCTGCTCGAATCGCTGATGGCCGGCATGCCGATCGTCTGTTCGCGTATTCCGGGCAATCTGGCGATCGCCAGCGTGGGCAAGGTCGACAGCACCTATGACGTCGGCGACGTGCCGGCTCTCGCCCGCCTGCTTGCCGCCGCGGTCGATGCCCGCGTCGACGCCGCTGCGGTCGAGGCGCTGCGCCATACCTTTACCTGGGAATATCGGGCGGACGAGATCCTCTCGCTCTATCGCGCCGGGCTGAACGTGAAGCAGCGGGCATGAGCGCGAGCGGGCGCAACGTCGTCTTCCTGTCCGCCTATCACGATTATCGGACCGCGAAGCGCGCCAGCATCCAGCAGGTCGCCGACGGGCTGGTCGCGGCCGGCTACGACGTATCGTTCGTTTCCACCCGGTTCAGCCGACTGTCGAAGATCACGGGCGATTCCCGCATGTTCCTGTGGGACAAGGCCAACCAGGTCGAAACGGTCAACGGCATCCGCTGCTATCTGTGGCGGACGGCAGTGCATCCGTTTCAGTCGGGCAACAAGCTGCTCAATGCGGCCATGGCGCGGCTCTACCCGCTATATGCCGAAATGCGCGACCGGCAGTTCGATGCGTTCATTCGTGCCGCGGATTATGTCGTTCTGGAATCGAGTGTTGCGGCGATCTTCATGCGGCGGATCAAACGGCTCAATCCCGACGTAAAGATCATCTACTATGCCACCGATCGGCTGGATACGGTCGGCGCGCATCCGTTTATCCGCGAGCGGCTGGAGGCGGACGCCGCGCTGATCCACCATGTCTGTCTGCGCTCGCCAAAGATGGCGTCGGATTTCCAATGGGCCAAGGGGAAGCTGTACCGCGCCGAGTTCGGCATCGAGCCCAAGGATTTCGCCGGCATCGGCCCCAGCCCCTATGCGCCGGGCAGACGGACCGCCGTGTCGGTCGGATCGATGCTGTTCGATCCCGGCGTCTTCCAGCTTGCCGCGGCGCAGTTCCCCGATGTCGATTTCCATGTCATCGGTTGCGGGACGACGTTCGACGCGCCGGCAAACGTCCATATCCATGCCGAGATGAAGTTCGTCGATACGCTGCCTTATGTGAAGCATGCCACGATCGGCGTCGCCCCCTACCGCCCTGCCCCCGGTGTCGAATATCTGGCGGAATCGAGCCTGAAGATGGCGCAATACGAATATTTTGCCTTGCCCGCGGTGTGCCCCTCCTTTGCGGTTGGTGACGTCGCCAGCCGGTTCGGCTATACGCCGGGGGACGCCGGATCGATCGGCAGCGCCATGACGGCGGCCTTGGCGGCTGCAGGAACGATTGCTCCGCGCACCTTCCTGACGTGGCAGGAAGTTGCAAAACTCGTAGTCGAGCCACGCCGCTATCCCGCCATCGCGATCAATTATCTCCACGAAAATCGTGCCTAATTAAATGTTTACTCGATTCGCTATCAGTTAGCAGTGAGCCCGTTAGCTATTCCTTCCCCAACACCGGAAAAGGAAGTTCGGGAAATGATCGGGGTTAACCTGTCGGGCGCGGAATTCGGTAATGGCGGCAACGCCTACGGATATTCGTATATCTATCCGTCGGCAGCGGACATAAAATATTATACTGATCGCGGCGTCGAGTTGGTTCGCCTGCCGGTGAAGTGGGAGCGGCTGCAGCACACTGCCAATGGCGAACTCGACATCGTCGAACTCGGCCGCCTAAAAAAATTCCTAGCCGCCGCCGATGCCGCCGGCGTCAAGGTGATCGTCGATATTCACAATTTCGGCAGCTACGAGGGTGACAAGATCGGCTCGCCCGAAGTCCCCAACGCGCAGTTCGCCGATTTCTGGAAGAAGCTGGCAACCGAGATCGGCGACATCAAATCGGTTTATGGCTATGACCTGATGAACGAGCCGAACAAGATGGGTAACATGGAAGCCTGGCCGCAGGCGGCACAGGCTGCGGTCGATGCGATTCGCACCGTCGATATGAACACCAAGATCTATGTCGAGGGCAACAATTATGCCGCCGCCAAGGGGTGGGCGGCGAACAACCCCACCCTCGACATCCAGGATCCGGCGAACCTCATCGTCTACCAGGCGCATATCTATTTCGACCGCTGGTCGTCGGGCACCTATGGCGAGAGCTACGACCAGCAGGGCGCCACGCCGGAAATGGGCGCCAAGGCGATCCAGGGCTTCGTCGCTTGGCTCGCCGAACGGGGTGCGCAAGGCATGATCGGCGAATTCGCGGTGCCGGACAACGATCCGCGCTGGCTCGTTGTCCTTGACAATTTTCTCACCGCAGTGCGCGACGCTGGTCTGGAAGCGACCTATTGGGGCGCCGGGCCGTGGTGGGGCGACTATATCCTGGCGCTGCGCGACAAGGATGGCAGCGAGAGCGCGCAGCTAGACGTCCTCGAAAAGCATATCGCGCTGGCGGCGGCTGAGGATGCGGCGGTCGGTTCGGGCGACGGCGTCGTCATCAACGGCACCGCCAGCGGCGACAAGCTAACGGGCAACGCGCGGGCCAACGTGCTGAACGGCCATCAGGGCAATGACGTGATCGAGGGCGGCGCGGGCGCCGACCGGATCGACGGCGGGACGGGCCTGGATAGCAGCAGCTATGCAGGATCGTCGGCCGGCGTGACGATCGACCTTGCAGCGGCGTCGCAGCGTGACGGCGACGCCCAGGGCGATACGCTGACGGGCATCGAGAACGTCACCGGTTCGGGCTTTGCCGATGTGTTGAAGGGCGATGCAGGCGTCAATCTGCTGCAGGGCGGGGCCGGCGACGATCGGCTGGTGCTGAGCAGTGGCCGCGACACGATGGATGGCGGCGATGGCGTCGACACCGCGGACTTTGCCGCGGCATCGTCGCGGATCGTCGCCAATCTTGTCACTGGCGCCGTCCTAGTCAGCAATGGCGCGGTGACGCTACGCAACGTCGAGAATATGATCGGCGGAAGCAGCGGGGACCAGATCACCGGCGATGACCGGGCGAACATGCTCGTGGGCGGCGGCGGCGGCGATTATCTCGACGGCGGCAAAGGCGCCGACTGGCTGATCGGCGGGACGGGCGACGATAGCTATGTCGTCGACGCCGCTGGCGATATGGTCATCGAGCAGGCGGGCGAAGGCAGCGACACCGTCCGCACCACGCTGGCCAGCTACACGCTGGGCGCCAATGTCGAAAAGCTGTTGCTGCAGGGAATTGGCGACCAGTCCGGTCGCGGCAACGCGCAAGCCAACAGCCTGACCGGCAATGCTGGCGCCAACCATCTATGGGGCATGGCCGGCACCGACTATCTTCTGGGCAAGGACGGTAACGACGTCCTGGACGGTGGCGATGGCAACGACGTGCTCGACGGCGGCACCGGTGCGGATACGATGATCGGCGGGACGGGTAACGACAGCTATGTCGTCGACAATATCCGCGACGTCGTGACCGAACAGGCGGGTGGCGGCATCGATACCGTAAAATCAGGCATTGCCAACTTCACGCTCGGCGCCGATGTCGAAAAGCTGATCCTGACCGGCACCGGGGGGCAGACCGGGATTGGCAATGCTCTCGCCAATGTGCTGACCGGCAGCACCGGCAACGACACGCTGAGTGGCGGCGCCGGGAACGACACGATCGACGGCGGCAAAGGCGCCGATCGGATGGATGGCGGCGCGGGCGACGACGTGCTGACCGGTGGAGCGGGCGCCGACCGGCTGACCGGCGGGGCGGGCAAGGACGTCTTCAAGTTCGCGCTGGCCGACAGCAACAAGAGCGCATCCGACGTGATTACCGATTTCGTCCAGGGTCTCGACCGGCTCGACCTGTCGGCGATCGATGCCAGCACCGCCAAGGGCGGCAACCAGGCCTTTGCCTTTATCGGCAACGCCGCCTTCTCCGGCAGCGCCGGCGAGTTGCGCTATTCATCCGGCACGACGGACGGGCACGCCATTGTCACGGTGCAGGGCGACGTCAACGGCGACGGCGTCGCCGACTTCGCGGCGATCCTCGATCAGTTCAGCAGCGCGCTGAAGGTCGCCGACTTCATGCTGTAAGCTGCCCCCTTCGGGGGGCAGCCGCTACCGTTCCGACGCGGACTTGCGCAGTTGCAGCGCCAGGCGATCGAAGGCGTAGGTCCAGTTGATCAACACGCAATAGCACGCCACCAGGAGCCGCCGGCCGAACGGCACGTCATGCAGCCTGAGCACGGCGCCGATCCGCGTCCGTGGCGGCAGCATGTGGCGGGCCATGAAGACAGACGCCTGGCGCCAAGACGGTCGCCGATCCCGTTCGCCCCCGACGATGCGGCGTACTTTGCGGCGCACATCGTCGTGCGACCCGCGCGCGGGATGATCGACACAGGCGTCGGCGGCATAAATCAAGGCGAGCCCCGCCGCGGCGACCCGGCAGCCCCAATCCTTGTCTCCGCCCGACATCAAGCGTCCGTCGAACGGGCCTATCCGTTCCATCGTCTCGCGCGTGGTAATCATGTTGGCCGTGGCGGCGTAGCGGCCATGGGCGATGTAGGTGTCCTGGGGAAAGGCGATCGCGACCTCGAACAGTTCGGGGATGGTCGGCACGCCCGCTCCGTCGACGACGGTCACGATCCGCCCACCGACCAGCCCGACGCCATTGATCTGCTGCAAGGCGGCGACGCCGTTGGTCAACCATTGCGGATGCGGGCGACAGTCGGCATCGGTGAAGGCGAATATGTCATGCCGCGCCGCCGCCATCCCGCAATTCCGGCCGTTATACGAGCCCGGCTTGCGCTCGACCAACAGTGTCACGTCCCTTGGAACGGTTGGCGGCACGAGCGAACCGTTATCGACAACGATGATCTCGATCTCGCCGGCATAATCCTGTTGCTTTAAAGCGGCGATACAGCGGCTCGATGCCGCGCTGTCGTTGAACGTGGGGACGATGACCGAGATGCCAGGTTGATTCATCAAAGCGTCCTACGTGCCAAGTGGGTGAAACTTTCCAGCATGCGCTTCGACAATTCGTCCGGGGTAAAGGCGTCGAGCGCGTCGCAATGCCGCCCCCGCGCCGCCGCCGTCGCGTCGAAGGCCGCGCGATAGTCGGCATCGTCGGCATCGATCGCGGCCAGCGCCATCCACTGTCCGCCAACCGTCCTGGCCAGTTCGGGGAGCGATCCCACGGCGGGGGCGACGACCGGCGTGTCCATCGAGAGCGCCATCATCGCGGTGCCGGAATTGAGCGTGCCCTGCTGGTGGATCAGACATATATCGATGGCCGCGAAGGCGGCGGCCATCTCGGCGTCGCTCAGCCGGCCACGTCGGATGACGATGCGCGGATCCTGTGCGGCGACATCCTGCACCTGCCGCCATAACGCCTCGTCGGCGCATTCGCCCGCAACCAGCAGCATTTCGTCGGCATGGGCGACGCGGCAGAACATGGCGATGGCGTCGGGAATGCCCTTGCTCACCCTGATCGACCCGATGATACCGATCACAGTTGCCGCCGGCGCCAGTCGAAAGGCGGCGCGCGCGTCCGGCCGGGATATGGTGGACACGTAACTTTCGCGATAATGCGGATGGGGTATGACTTCGGCGGCAATCGGCGCGGCACGCGGATAATGGTCGCGGAACAGCGTGAGCCCTTTAGCGGTCAGTGCGATGATCAGATCGACCTTGCCGAGCAGGGCATTGACATACCACGCATATAGCCGGCGTTGCCACGCCGACAGGGTGCCATGCGGCATGAGGTTGTGGGCGGTCAGCACCACTGCCCCGCCACGACGCCGAACGGCGTCGGCGGTCGCCAAGACGCGCAACGCCTTGGCCAGGGCGACCAAGGGAATGGTGCCGCCGCGCCCTTCGAAGATGCCTTCGGGCCATTGGACGTGGAACAGGTCCGCCTCGGGCACGTGACGCATCAGCGGTCGGTACGCCAGCAAGGCGACGTCCGGCGGCACGAACCGGCGGTACATCAATCGGACATAGGGGTTCAGATCGTCCGGTGTACCGACGGGCCATCCGAGGACGGTGATCATGCTTGCCAAAGGTCCCACGGAAAGGCCGCCAGCAGCCCCTGCGTATCGATGACCGCCGGCGGCATGCCCCCCATGTCCAGCGCGGCCTCGATCGAGGTGGCGGGCAGCAGTTCGTCGCGGCCGCTGCCGAACGCGTAATCCTCGTATTTGAACAGATTTTCGTTTTCCGACAGCCGGACGTAGCGGGCGGGAATGCCGAAGCTTTCGGCGATCACCAGACCGTGCAGCGAACTGGCGACGACGAGCTCCGCCGACACGATCTGTTCGACCACCCGGTTCCAGCCCTGGAGCGGCGAGATGACGGGCAGCTCGGTCGTCACCTGCCCCAGATCGTGCAGATTGGGGACGAACACCGCCTTGTGGCGGGCCTGGCGGACGAAACGGCCCGGAAACAGATGCGGGATCAGCAACGCCGGATCGCCATAGACGGACGGCACGTTGATCCCGCGATCGCGCAGAAATGCCGCCGTCCGCGGGCCGCGCACGGCGCGCACGTCGAGATCGGCGAAGACGTGCCGATCGTCGGGCAGCTTGCGATTGATGCCGCTGCCCCATACGACATCGCCGGTCGAGGCGAAGTGCAGGACCGAACCGACGGAAAACATGCGCCGCCCGCGCGCGACCTGTTCCCCCGGCAGGTGGCCGCCGTCCGCCAGCACCTTGGCGACGACGACGGTGGCCAGGTGATCGCCGAAATTGATCGCCCCCCCGCCCGGCCGCCATTCGAAGACGTCGACCGTCGGGAAGGTTTCGGTGAAGCGCGCGCTGGCATCGGTAGCGGTCAGCCGCCGTTTGACGGCATGCAATACTCGGTCGATCACCTCGGCCTCCCCTGCTGCGAATATCGGTCGTGTGGATATCGGTCGGTCACATGCGCTTCCTGCCGGCAATATGTCGCATCAGCACCCGCATCTGCGGTTTCGCGCCGTTGGCGTCGGGTTGGATGCTGAACGGATACGTGCCCCACCACGCGCCGCCCGCCCAATAGGTCCAGCCGAGCCACGCGTCCGGGGACTGCTCCATCCGCCCCAGCATCGCCTCCAGCGCGGCCAGGCACTGCGGGTTGGCGGCGACGCCGAATTCGCCGAGGACGGCGCGGGCATGCTGAGTCTCGAGCCAGGCGGTGACGCTGTCGAGCCGGTGCGCGGCCGCCGCAGGATCGATACAGTCGTTATGCGTGCCCGATGAGTTGCTATCGGCATATTGGTGCAGCTCATAGGCAAAATTGCCGCCGGGATCGCGGAAACTGGCAAAGGCCGCGGCGTTTGATCGGCTGCCCCCGGCGGTCCAGCTATACGCCCCCGTCCACTGCACGCCGGGCACCAGCACCAGATTGCGCGCGCCCGTCGCGCGGATCGCCTTGACCACCTGATCGACGACGCCGCGCCACGCTTGGGCATCGATGCCATGCGGTTCGTTCATCAGCCCGAAGACGATGCGCGGGTCCTTGCCATAACGCTCGGCGAGGCGGGTCCACAGATCAGCGAGCATCGCGCCGCTTTGCGGATCGGCGATCTTCACGCCCTGATACCGAGCATAATTGTGCACATCTAGGATGATCCGATCGAACCCCGACAAGGCGGCGAACGAGGCGTCGATGCGCTGCATCTCGGTCGCGTCGAGCGGCGCCATCGGCTGCGCCTGCAGCCGGTCCCACAGCACCGGCACGCGCACGATGTTCATCCCCGCCGCGACAAACGGCGCCGCCTCGCGCGCATTGGGATACGCGTAATGCTTGCCGTAAAGCGCCGGCTTCTGCTTCGAGGCGAAGCCGCCCGCGCCGAGATTGAGGCCGGTATAGCGCAGGGGCCGTGCCGGCGCCGCCGGACGCGCCTTCTGCGCAGCGCCCTGCCCCGTCATCATCAGCGCAGCCGGACTGGCCAGCGCCCACAGGCTCGTGCCCGCTGCCAAAAACGCGCCCGCGACCAGCGCGATCGGAAGAAGCGGACGCGGCATGATTCAACCCTTCATTACGGATACCGGCACCGGGTCGCCCGAACGCCCGGCGGACGCCGACCGTCTGCCGGTAAGATAGCGGGTCACCGGCCGCTCGAACAGCAAGTGGACGATGATTCCCCCGATCGCCGCCACCAGCATGGCGGCGAGCACGAAGCCCGCCTGCGGCACGACGCCGTCCCGCAGCAGGGGCATCGGCACCAGCCGCAACACGACGACCCGCAGCGCGGCGATGGCGAAGATATGGGTCAGGTAGATGCTGAACGAGGCATCGCCGAGCAGCGTGAGCAGCCGGCTTCGCGGCATCTGGCCTTGCCGTTCGAGCGCGATCAGTCCCCACAGGACGAGGAAGCTGGCGATGCCCAACACGGGATACATGATATGGGCAGAGGCCCGCGTTGCCTCCACCACGGGCAGCGATACGATGCCCAGGATCACCGCGCCGACCGCCAGCACCGCCGGTGTCGAACGACGCTCGCCCAACGTCATCCTGGCCAGGACCACGCCGCCCACGAACTCCAGCAAGCGCAGCGAGCCGTAGAATTTCAGCACCATGCTATACGGTGAAAAGGCCATGCAGGCGAGCATGACCAGCGGCAGGCCAATCAGCAACGTCCGGAACCGCCAGTGACCCCCCACCGTCACCACCAGACCGAACAGCAGGTAGAAGAACATCTCGTAATTGAGCGTCCAGCCTGGGACCAGCAACGGCGTCATCAGATCGGTGAACGGGCGGCCAGTCATGCCAGGATTGGGCCAGGGCACGAACAGATAGGACGCCACGACATGCCCCGGCGCGAGCATCGCGGTTTCCGTTGCCCGCGGGAGCAGCAGCGTCATCACCAGCAACAAGCTCGTCATCAGCCAGTAAAGCGGCACAATCCGCACGATCCGACGCCGGTAGAATTCCAGCGTCGAGATCGGCTTACCGACGGTCGATGTCCACATGACGAAGCCCGACAGCGCGAAGAACAGATCAACCCCGAACGCGCCGACCCAGGGAAGCGCCGCGCCCCTGCCGGCAAAGGCGTTGACCGAGGCTAGCACGGCGTGAAAATAGACCACCGCCATCGCCGCGATACCACGGATATATTGCAGCGAGGCATACACGGGGGGCTTCATGAATAGTCGCTTCGTCGGGCGGTCGTACCGACCAGCAACCAGAGCGGTGCGGCCACCTTCATCGCGAAAATCGCCGTCCCCCCGATCAGCAGGTTGCCGAAGACGTACAAAGCCAGCGAATAGGCGCATCGTTTCTGTATCGCGTCACGCTGCGGCACTATCATCGAAACGTAGAGCCAGAACAAGATAAGCCCGACGAGCGAGGTCGAGGCGATAAGATAGCCATAGCCGGTATCGAGGAACGAGGCGGCCCGCGCGATCTCCGCGCCAAGCCAGAAGGCGAGGTCGCTGCGCTCCAGCGCCTGGACGGTGATGCTGACCCGCCCGACCAGATCGTCGGTTTGCGATAAGCCGGTCACGGCGATCAGGCCGAAGGCAGACACCATCACCAAAGGTACGAAGGCCAACGTGCCGTAGCGGGGCAGGCGCGGGTATAGCGGGTAGGCGGCGACGGAGGCCACTGCCAGCATCGTCGATGTGCGCGAGCTGTTGGTCAGCAGAATGCCCACGATGGTCACCACGTGCAACAGGCGCAGATGTCGCGACAGCATCGCCCACCGGGTCAGAACCATGACCGTCAGCACCCCCGCGAAATTTGCCAGCGATACCTGTTCGGTGAAGATCGACGAGGTACGGTGCGAGACCAGGCCGAACGACCATCGGCTGGCAAAGCTCCGCGCGTTGCCGAAGAGGCCGGATTCGTCCCATTCTTTGACTTGGTAGCCGCGGAAGTTCTGGTAGAAGGAAGCGGGCTTCAGGATCGCGACGTACAGGTCCGTCGAAACCACCTCGATCGCTAGGAAGATCAGGGTGACGATCGATATGATTGCAAAGACCCGGTCCGACACTGTCGGCGACACACGCAAGCCCAGCAGCGTGAACAAGGCAATGATCGCCATGTTGCGCAAGGGATCGGGGTAGATCATGTCGTTGATCAGTGACACCCAGACGCTGAGCAGCGTGAAAGCGAACAGCAGGATCAGCGGCAGCGCATCGCCGTCCCGAAGACGCGCCTGCGCGATGATCACCACCGCGCCGATCAGGATCAGGCCCTCCGCCCCTGCGACGATCGCATAGCTGACGGGGAACAGATGCGCGTTCAATAACGCCAGAATACCAAAATAAAGCGTTGCGAAGACGGTGACCGCGATCGTCGCGGTGTCCCACGCGCGCGACCGCTTATCCACCCGATCAGCGAACGGCATCCGAACAGAACCGGCTAGCTCGCCCATATCTGTCCTTGTACCCCGTTCTCGCAGCCTAACGGTCGCATCGAGACAGCCCCGATGACCCGGTGTCATTCACGCAACAGTAGCAGCGCTAGGCAAAAACCCCTCACGCTACAAGTGCGCATCGCGTGCGCCCAAGCGACGCGGTCACGCCGATTGGGTGGCGATATCCTGCTTGGGACGTGGTGAAATGCGAAACAGGCGCATCAGGCCGGCGCGCGCAGCGATACGGGTCGGGTCTTCCACCCCGTGGAACGACAGGCCGGCCACCAGCAGCACCGTGGCCAATATCAAGGGCACGGCGATAAAATAGGGAAGTGCTGCGGATATGCCGCTATGCTGGAAAGCATATAAAACCGGTACGTGTAGAAGATAGACCGAGAAACTATATTTGCCCACGGTCTTGGCGAGCCAGTTTTCCAGCAGAATGCGGGCATAGCCAGTTGGGAAGCTGAAGGCGAAGACGACGAACGACAGCATCAGCAACTTGCCGAAATCGGCGTAATAATGGTTGTGCTTAACATCGCCGGCCGTGGTCGGATAGAGTGCCGATCCGACCACGCTCTGCGGGAGCAGAAGCGCCACGATGACCAGCGTCGCCAGCAATTGGGCGATCAATGCCGCGCGGGACGACATCTTGCCCACCAGCAACGGGCGCAGCACGCCGAGCAGAATGCCTGCCAAGAAGATGTGGAGTTTGGACAGGACGACGATGCCGGGCCATTCCGATCGATAGAGGATGACCGTCAGGACGACGAACATCATCGGCACGCCCCAGGTCACCGCCCGGGCCGGGGCCTGGCTGAGCAGGATCCAGACCAGCGGGAAAAGAAAATAGAATTGGAATTCCGGCCCGATCGACCAGAATACCGAAACGTTGCCGATAAACGCCAAGCATCGCAGCAAATCCAACGGCGACATCGCGTAGGTGAAGCCGTGATCGACAGAACGGCCATATAGGAACGATGCGATAATGACGATGTAGTAGATCGGGACGATCCGCGATATTCTTGCAGCGAAATAGGTCTTCACGCTATTCGAGCTTGCCTCTTTCGTCAGATACAGGTGGCCCATCAAGAAGCCACTGAGTACGAAGAACAGAAAGACGCCGTAATTGCCAATCGGCGTGTCGAACAACGGCTTGAGCCCGAAAGCGCCGATATGCGAAAAGACCACCAGCATCGCCGCCAGCCCCCGCAAGCCATCCAGCGGGCCGATATGCATCTGCAGATGATGGTGAACACCGCCCTGCCCCGCCGTCTGGTCGCCGGCAAGGTCGGTCGCGGCGCTACTCATCGATGCGTTTCCTTCATTTCTGACGGGCCTTCTGCGCTACCGATCCCGTTCCTGCAACCCGTGGCTGAACGCGGGTGTCCCGATATCGCGCGACAGCATCGCGCCGCAGCAGGAGTGTGCCACCATGCCCGGTCATTGCCCGGCCGCCTTGTGGCCCAGCCGGTGTCGTATCGCGACGCCGGTCATCGACAGCAGGAAGCTGGGATTGCCCAGGACGTAGCGGCGTAGCAGCCGGCGCGGCTCCTGCCCCAGCCGATACGCCCATTCCAGGCCGTAGCGCTGCGCCCAGACCGGCGCCCGCGTTACCACGCCGGCGGTGAAATCGAGGAACGCGCCAATGCAGCAGGTGACCGCGCCGATCTGCTCGGTCCATTCCGCCGCCCATAATTCCTGGCGCGGCTGGCCCATGCCGACCAGCACGAGCGCCGCCCCGCTGTCGCGGATCCGCTCGGCCAGCGCCGGGGCGTCCTGCGGCGTGAAGAAGCCGTGCTGTGCGCCGACCACCTTGGCATGCGGATAGCGTTCAGCGATCACCTGACCGGCCCGTTCGGCAATGCCCCGCGGGCTGCCCAGCAGGAATATTCGCGTCGGCCGCGGCAGCGAGGCCAGCAGCCGCGGGGTCAGATCGGTTCCGTTGAGATTGGCGGGGAAGCTGCGCCCATACACCATCCGGCTGGCGATCTCCAACCCGATACCGTCGTTGAACACCGTCATCCGCCGCAGCGCTGCCACGAAATCGCCGTCGCCTCGCGCCACGTTGACGCTGTGCGCGTTGCAAAAGCCGAACATCGCCGGTCGCCGCGCCGCCAACGCCGCCAGGATCATCGCCACCGCCTCGTCCTCGGTGCCGCCGGTGACGCGGACCGGGCCAATGACACGCTCATGGAAAGACGCCGCGTGACCCTGCCCTGCCGCCTGGATCGGCCCCTGTACTGCCACCGAATGATCGCCCCCGCTGTTTGCCGTATGGTATCAGGTCTTTGTTGGAGCGCAAAACGACGATCTGCCGTCGCCCGAGATCGTCGCGTGCGATGGTTACTACCGGATTAGCAAGTTGCCGATCCTTTGCTAGAAGCAATGAAAAGGGAGATGACCATATGGCGATCATGGCTTGCGTGACGACAGCCGGGCGCAACTCCTCGAACGTGTCCGGCGGACCATATCGCGGTCGGCTAGGAGGTGCACGGCAAGGAACCGACGCAAATCCAGACCAACGCCGGCATCTTGCTCGCAATCGGCGAGGTCATGGCGCTGATGCTGGAAGACCTGCACGCCTGCGACGGGACGCAATGCATGGGCCGGGCGATCGATGGCATGAAGCTGTGGGTCACGCAGGACCGGTTCAATGCCGCGCAGAAGCGGGCGGTGCGCATGGAAGACGCGTTGCGCCGCATCGCGGCCGATGGGGCCAGGACCAGGCCAATGACATGCTGATCAACTGGCAGGAGACGACGTTGTCACTGCGCCGTTTTGCCCGCAACATGCTCGACGAGCCCGGCTGAGAACCTGCGGCGACGCGCCTCTCGCGCGCCGCCCAAACTTTCAGCCAGCCGGCCCTCAATCCATCAGGACCGATCCAAGCAGCAGGGTCTGCGATGTCGCCAGCGCGTTGGTGACGCGGCGCACCTCGCGCATGTCGCTGCCCCCCTTGCGGGTCAGCATCAGCATCGCGTCGCTGCCATCGCTCGCCTCCAGCGCAACCTCGCCGCCGACTTCGAGAATGATCATGTCGTACACGTCGGTCAGCGGCTGCAGGCGCCGGATCAGGCGCTGGCGATCGAACAGTTCGCCGGCATTGGGCACGGCCGGGCCGGCGGTCATCAGCGTCAGCCCGGGCACCGATGTCGCTTGTCCCACGCCGTCCAGATCGACATCGCTGGACAGGAAGGTCGACACGCCGATGCGGTTGGGCAGCCGGAACAGGCCGTGTAGTTGAGGATGGTCGAGCACCGCATCGACCATCAGCGTCCGATATCCGGCCTGCGCGAAGGTCACGCCGAGATTGGCGACGATCAGGCTGCGTTCGGAATTGGCGTCGAAAGCGAGCAGCGCCAGCGTCAGGATCCTGCGATCGCTTTCGGTCGCCCGGCGCGTGATCTCGCGGCGCAGACGCCGCACCTCCAGCGACAGCGGATCGTTCGGATTGAACGCGGCAACGACGAGCGGATCGACCGTGTCCGAATCTTCCGGCAGGACGAAAAACTTCTGCTGCTGTTCTATCGCGCTGCGCAGCTCCATGTCCGAGATCAGGCCGAGCGCAACGGCCGCCTGGCCGAACAATTCCCCGGTCTGATCCTGCCGTTGCAGAATGCTCTGTACATCGACGTCTGACACAGTGCCGGATTCGAACAGCACCTTGCCGATCCGCTGCCAGTCCTCTGCGCGTGCCTGGTCCTGGAAGCCTTCTGCTCCCCGGCTTTCCGGATTGGCCCGAAGTCTCATATGTTACCCCCTTCGGTCGACAGGCGTCGGGCGATCCCCGACCTGCCGAAATCGATCACCCCCAAGACCGGCGCATCCGTGGCCGTGGACAGGCCGGATATCGTCCGCACGCGGGGTCGCAGCAGTTCGAGCAGTCCGGTCGCGCCCACCGCCAGCATCGCGCCCAGGACCAACCCCAGCAGGATCCGCACCGGGATGTTCGGCTCGGTCGGCAGCACCGGCGGACGCGCCTCGTCGAGCTGACGGACGTTGGTGCTGGGCAATTCGGCCTGCAAGCGCATGGTGCTGAGGCGGCTCATGACATTGTCATAGGCGGCCCGCGCGGAATCGACGTCGCGTTGCAGCACGTCAAGCTGGCTGCGGTCGCTGCCCAGGCCCAGCACGTGGTTGCGCTGCTGATCGACCAGCGCGCGCAACTCCGCCTCGCGACCGCTCGCTGCGCTGTTGGCAACCCCGACCGACCGGGTGCCGGTAGCGACCTCGGCGTTGAGCTTTGCCCGCAAGGTGCCGAGCTCCGCTTCCGCTGCACGGATGACCGGGTGGTTGGGACCATAAACGGTGCGCTGCTGGCTGATCTCGGCGGATTTGCCGGCGATCTGCGTCCGCAGCCCCTGTACCACGCCGCTCGACTGGACTTCGCTCGACGCCGCGGCGCCGCTGCCGACCTGCGCCTGCGCCTGCGCCCGGGCCGCCTGCGCATCGGCCAGCTGCGTTTCCAGCTGCTTCAAGCGCGCGGTTTCCACATCGGCATTGCCGATGCTGATCACCCCGGTTCGGCGCTGATACTCGACCAATCGGCGCTGCGCCTGTTCCAGGCTTGCCCGCACTTCGCCGGTCCGCGCCTGAAACCACCGGGTATAGGCGCGCGCGGGATCCGTTTCGAGCCGCAGGCGGGTATCGATGAAGGTCGCGGCAAAGCCGTTGGCCATCTGCGCGGCGACATCGGGATCGCGCGACTTGTAGCGCACCGACAGGACGTTGGTGTTGCGCTCCGGCTCAACCGTCAGATTGCCGAGCAGGGAACGGCCGATCCAGCTTTCGATCGTGCCCGGGCGCCCCGCCGCCGCCCAGCGCGCGCGCGCCGCAGGCTTGTCAGCCAGATGCAGCCGCTTGACCATGTCGGTCGCGGTCGCCGCACTGGCAATGATGTCGGCCTGCGTGCCCAGCACATTGGCGTCGATCTTGGGCGCATTGTTCTCGGCCGTGACCGCCTGCGTTTGGCGATCATCGAACAGCAACGTGGCGGTCGCAACATATTGCCGGGGCGAGACGATCGTCCACGCCACCACCAGCGCAAAAACGATCGCGGCAATGGCCAGTTCGAGCCGCCAGCGGGCGCGCAGGGCAGCGATCAGATCGGGCAAGTTCACGATAGGTCTCCCGCAACGAAGGTGCCGTCGCCCTGGCGTCGTTCGGCGAGGATAAGGGTGGCGATCAGGAATTGCGGCGCCAGCGTATCGCGAAACAGCGTGCGGCCGAGCTGGCGACCATCGGTCATCAACGCATCGTCCAGCCCGTGCGATACGGCGCCCGGGGCCTGGGTGAAACCGTCGTCGATCGCGGCCTGCACGGCGATCTGGGTGAGCGTAGCGCGCGCTGCGGGCTCGCGGGCGAGATGGTCGAACAGGGCGCTGTCCTCTTGGTTGAGCGAGGCCCAGCGCCGTGTCGCCGCGGCAAGACCCTGCAGCGCCGCCGCTTCATCGACCATGGTGGCGGACCGGGCCAGCGCCGCCAGCCCGGCCTGGTGGCAGAACAGGCGTACATGGTAAGGCGAGCCGGCCGAGGCCTTTTCGATCAGGCGGGTCGCCGCAGTATCGAATACGACGCCACTGCGCTGGCTTCCCCCGGCGATCAGGCTGCGGACGCTGTCGTCGCCGATCCGGCGCAGTCCGATCGCCACCAGATGGCGGCGCAGCGAAGGATGCAGCTCGATCAGGTCGTTCACGTTGCCGGCGATGCCGACGATGATCAGCTGGAGCGGGACGCGGGCGTCCGACAGCAGTTTCATGAACGTGGCGACATCCTCCTGCAGGGCGCGATCGGTGATCCGGTCGAACTCGTCAAGGATGAAGAGCAGTCGCGCCGACGTGACCTCGGCGAGCACCGAGACGAGTTCGCGCGGACCGAAAGCACTACCCAGCGTATTCAACCGCTGGCGAAAACCGGCCTGTTCCTCTCGGGCGACCGACATGGCGGGAATGAACGGCAGATAGGGACCGAGCAGCGCGGCGAAGCTGCCGATCGCATCACAGGCGAAATAAATCGTCACGATCCCGCGCTGATCCGCTTGCGTGCCGAACACGCGGGCGAGCGAGGTCTTGCCCGATCCGCGCGCGCCATGGATCAGCGCATGCGCTTCCTCATCGAACACGGTGGCAACCAGCGTTGCGATCTCCTGCTCGCGCCCGGCAAGCTCGGCCGCCGCATCGACTGGGCGCGACGAATTGAACGCGGCGTGCAGCGCCTTGCGTTTTGCATCGACATTGAGCGGCGCAGGCTCGGGCGTCGACATAACATGCTTGGGCGGCGCGACGGCGCGCAGCGAAGCAACCCGCCGCGCTTCGCCCGACAGCAACAAGACGCGTTTGGACTGAGAGCGGATGCCCAGCCAACCATATATCCGGTTGAGCAGACTGCTCATCGCACAGTTCCTTCGATCGGGGATGAACCGTTGCGGTGCATTTAGAAGAATCGCTCATTGACGAACAGCACGTCGTCGGCGCGAACTTCTTCATCAAGGTTGATGCGTTTCAGGATTTGCCCGTCGCGGCGCAGCGTGACGCTTTTCTCATTGCCCGCCAGCGTCAGTCCGCCGGCGCGGATCAGCGCCTGGCGCAAAGTCATCCGCCCCTTGATGGGATAGCTGCCGGGCGAGCCGACCTGGCCATAGACGAAAACCTGCGGCGCGTTGTTAACGACCACCGTATCGCCGGGCTGCAGCAGCGTGTTGATCCCGCCGGTGTCGGATAGATCGGCAAAGTCGATCCTGCGCTCGTTGGCTTCCCCAATCCGCCGCAGCAGGGCAAAGTCCGCGGCATCCGATTTCACCCCGCCGCCCCGGGCAATTGCCATCGCCAGCGTCGTCGGGCGATCGATGGGATAGATGCCAGGCGTGCCGAAGCTGCCGAACAGCGTGAACGACTTGCTGACATAGGACGTGACATCGACGTTGACGATCGGTTTGGCATAATAGCCGCCTGCCTTCAGTCGCGAGGCGATGATCGTCGCGACGTCCGCAGCGCGGCGCCCGGCGACGCCGACATTGCCCAGCAGCGGATAGGCAATGGTGCCGTCTTCCCGCACGCGTGTGCGCACCGTCATGTCCTGTTGCCCGAACAGCGTGATCTGCACCTCGTCACCTGTGCCCAGTTCATAGGCTGGCGTCGTCGCGGCAAGAGGGAGCGCCAAAGCGGCCGGGGGGGTGGGCATCGCCGTCTGCGCCAGCGCGCCTGCCCCGGGAACGGCGATCGCGACAACCATTGTCGCGATCATCGCCGTAACCTTTGTGAATGTCAGCACGATACGGTGTAGTGCCATGGCGAACCTCATCAAAAACCAGCCCTCGCGCTAAACTCAACGCGTGTACTATCAAAGTCGTAAAAATCATTCCGGCTGTCGCGTTCGCTACGCGACACGCCGAGCTGCAGCCGCAGCGAGCGTAGCGTGTAGCGAACGCCCACGTTCCCGGCATTGGTTTGATCGGCGATGCGCAATTGAGGGCGGATCAACGGGTCTTCGCCAAAATATCGCCGATTGATCTTGCCGATCTGCGCGACGATCCCCGCCCGGGCGCCGATCGACCAGTTGAGACCGAGACCGACTTCGCGGCTGAGCACATAATCCGAGCCGGCGTTGATGCTGCCGATGAATTGCCGCGATACGCGCGGCGACAGGATGAACGACGGAAAAGGGGCGATGCGCACCTCGGCCGAATAGGTCGTCCCTTCGAACCGCCCGGCAAGCCGGCGGGTCGGGCTGACGCGGACGCCGGCCACGGACAGGCGCGCGGCGAAGCGAGACGTGATCGCCCGATCGAACTGCAGGCCGATACTGGCAATATCGGCACCGGTATCCGGCCCCCCGACAGTGCTCGAGCGACGAAACTGACCGGTATTGGCGAACAGCTGGACCTGCCCCAGGCTTGGGCGAGCATAGACGATGCCACCCGTCGCGCTCCAGTTCCGGCGGCCAAGACCATTGTCTCCCCCGCTATTGGTCAGCCGCAGGGCATCGGCGCGGACGACCGGGTAGAAGCCCACGGTGCGCGGACAACGCGCCGTCACCTGCCCGGCGAACACCCGCGCCGTGCGGCCGACCGCAACGCCCAGATCCTCGATTTCCGCCTGCTGGATCAGCAAGCTGGCGCTCGGGCTTACCTCGCACCTGGCGCCGAGCGGAATTCCCGCACCCGCGTTGAGGTTGGTCCGCAGCCGCTGCAAACCCTTGAAACGCCGATAGAAGTCATAGCCGAGATCGCCCGAAAGCGACACCGTGTTGCGGGCAAATCCCTGCCGTATGTTGAGCGTGAGAGCTGGTGTGACGCGAACATCGTCGCGGGCCGCCGATCCGGAGCGGATGGAGTTCAAGCGGAGAACGTTGCTATCATAGACCGTGGTGAGGGCGGGAGTGACGGAAAATTGATCCCCGCCCCGCGACGCGCCTGGGGCGGCCCGTGGAGCGATGCCGATGAAGGGGCCGGACACCTGAGCCAGCGCACCGGTCGGCAACAGGATCAGTACGGCGCCCGTCAGGGGGCAAAGACGTTGTGATCTGCCCCGCTTGGGCAGTTTCGAATGCTTACGCGTCAATGCCCGTTTTCCCCCTAAATTGCATTCATTTCGCCCAGAGTGGGCAAGGGCGCAAGCGCATTCCCGTATTGACCGGCCCGCGCAGGCGGAGACGCGCCGCACGTCAGGCCGGGTCCGAAATGCGCCGCACGCCTGCCATGCTTCCCCGTCGATCCGATGCGCTGTCGCCGGCGCGATTATCCGGGCTGCGTCATTGGCCGCGATTCACTGTCGCGAAGGCGTCGGCCATGCGCCCGACGCGATCGTCGAACACATCGTTTGCGCTGAGCACGAACCGATCGTCCCGTAATCCGCCGCGCAGCAGCGCCGCCAGATCCCGGCTGCCGAGCAGCCCGTTCAAACCGGCGCGGACCTTGGCCAGTTTTCCCTCGACCGGCCAGGCCGCGATGCGATCCAGCGGCTGGACCAGCGGATCGAACGTGAGGTCGACCGATTCCGCCCAGTCGCTCCACTTGAAGCAATGGGTTTCCCCTTCGAACAGCGCATTCTGGAACGAGACCGGTCGCCACGGTATGCGCAGCGCGTCGGCGAAGATGGCGCCGTGCATCGCTTCGCAAAAAACGCGCTCGCAACTGCTGAGCGCCTCGATGAAGGGATCGACCGCCAGCCGGGGGGAAATGATGCGCGCGCCCATCTGCGCGGCGACCGCCTGCCAGATGCGACGGCTGCTCCTGTAATAAGGGACAATGCCGATGCCCTTGCGCGTTTTCGTCGGCGTCACATAACGGGATATCAGCAACGCCGGATCGGAAATCGCCGGGACGTTCAGCGCGGCTGCGGACCGCGGGCCGCGCACGAAGCGGACATCCCAGCTGTCGTCGAGCACGGGTATGCGGCCCAACGATCGGGCGCCGCTGCCCATCACCAGCTTGGTGGCATATCCTTCCCAGCGACCGGCGACGATGATCGATCCGATGCAGAGCAGCACCTTGCCGGATTCCGCAAAAGTAACGTCGGGCAAAAGCCGTTGCATGAGCCAGGGATTAAGGTCGTCCCCGACATTGCCGAACGACGATTTCTGATAGCCGAGCGTAAAAGTATTCACGCGATGTTCCCCCGAATACCTTGGCGCAAGGCCGAATGTACGATTTTCATCATGCCCGTCTCGCGGCCGAACTGGCGAGGCGGACGTTTGTTGGGCGGACGGACGCCGGTCATGTCGCTAGTCGCTTTTGAATACGCCGGGTCCATGACAGAAGGGCTAAGCGCAGGCGCCAGATCACCGGGTTGGTCCTTCTCACCGGCTGCAAGGCGCGATCAATGTCGGCAAAGGGAATGGTCGCCACAAAGGCCGCTTCGTCATTGACGCCGTAGGACACCAACACATCGCCCTTTCCAACGGCGATGTTGCCCGATGGATAGACCACCGAGGTGACCCTCTTGTTCAGTTTCGGCAGGACGAACCGGTCGGCGCGTGGATTCGGCAGAGGCAGCGGTTCGAAGGTGAAGCGCGTCAGCCGAAACGGCGGGCGATTTTCGAACTCATAGCATTGGGCGACATAGCACGACCCGCTGGGATAGCCGGACGATGCGTGACAGAAATGATAGAGATAGGCGCCGTTCGCGACCGGCTGGGCGCCCCCGCGCGGCGGGCCGAAGCGCCGCAGGAGCGCGATTGAATCCCACCATGTAGTAACGGCGTCTTCGAACACGATGCGCCGTTCGGACCGGTCGCGCGCGCGGAGGATGCGGTGGGGAGAGATGGAATAGATCGCATACAGGTCCGCGCCCTGTTCGAACAGGATCCAGTTCTTTTCGATACGCTGTCGCGTGCCGTCCAGCATCATCTCGATCGGGCCACCGACCGGCCGCAGCGTCGGGCGATCGACCTCGATCAGAAATTGCTGGTTGTCGCCGTGTTCGGGATAGCCCGTATTCCAGTAGACATAGCATTTGCCTCCCAGCAGGTAGGCGCGGGGATCGGCATACCATGGGTTATACGATCGGATCATGTCCGAAAAGGGGATCGCCGATCCGGGTATCGCAACGCCATCGGCATCCAAGCGACATGCGGCGATTCTGCGCCCCAGATCGGCGCGCACCACGCGATAGAATGCCAGCATGCCGTCACCGTCGGCGATCACGGCAGGATTGAAGACATAAATATCGGCACTGTCGCGCCACGCCGCAGGAATTAAATCGGCCGTCATCAGTTCCCGGTAGCCGGCTATGACGTTCATGAGTCCCCTGTCGAGCAAGATGTTGCGGCGGGTGCCGGGTTGCGGATGTTGCGTATCGAACTTTACGGGACGCGCCAACAGCCGGGAAAGCCGTTACGCGTTCCAGCCTGCCATACATGGTGCTAAATCGGATCGACAATATACCCGGCGCGATCGATGATCGCCGCCATATAATAGGACGAGACGATAATCCTCATGTTTTGCGCAGCATCGGCAGGCACAAGCGCTTTCCTTCGTTGATGTCAGCATGTACGTCTAGATCATGGTGGGGCTTGGTTGGGCAAGATGACGGATGAATCGTACGATCCGGCAATCCTGCTTGCGGCATGCCCGGTCCCGTTACTTGTCGTCGATGGGCAGAACCATGTCCTTTTCGCCTCGGCTGCGGCCTATATGCTTTGGCCGACGGAGGTGCTGATCGGCCGCCATATCGATGCGCTCCTCGTATCTAGAAGGATAGCACGCGAGGGAAACTTTCGTGCCTATATTGCCCGTCAGGCCGCGCGGCAGCGTTTCGACGTGCGATCCGCGTCGATCGGCGATGCCGACCATCGCTTGTTGGCGCTGCACGACGTCTCCGTCTACGCCGCCCGGCTGGCACGGTTGAACCGCCTCGCGCTGACCGATCCGCTGACGCGCCTGGCCAATCGCCGTGGCTTCCATAGGGCGCTGCGCCACGAACATCGCCGCATGATGCGCGAGAACCAGCCGTTATCTTTGCTGGCGATCGACCTCGACGGCCTGAAGGCGCGCAACGATACCTATGGTCATGCGGCAGGAGATCTCTGGCTGCAGAATGTAGCCGCGACACTGATCAACGCCGCCCAGCGACCGGGAGACGTGGCGGCCCGCGTGGGCGGCGACGAATTCGCGTTGCTCTTGCCGGAAACCGACTTGGACGGCGCCGGCAAAGTAGCGACGAGGATCCACCAACTGCTGGGCGCACGGGCGCCGACCGGCGACGCCGGTCCGACCGTAGGGATCGGTATTGCCACAATGGGGCAGCACCCCGGCTGCGACAGTCCCGCTGCGCTGCTGCATGCCGCGGATGCCGATCTGTACCGAAGCAGGACAAGGCCCTTGCGACGGTCGGGCGGCTGATCAGGAGCGCCCTGCACCATGCAATGGCGCGCGCAACGGTCAGGTCGGCCGGCGGAATGTCTCATTTTGGCACTATTTATATCGTTGATACTGCTCAGATTTCCTTGAAGGTACGCGGTATGAAGGCTCGTATCTGGGAAATCGAGGGGACCATGGCGCACGCCCAGCGACGGGCGATCGTGGAGGCGCTCGAAGCGTGCGACGGCTCGGCTGGCAAGGCTGCTGCGCGCCTGAAGATCGGTCGATCGACGGTATATCGCCTAATTGACATCTACGCCGTGCCGGTGAAAGGCGCCGGAGCCAGGGGCCACGAAGCGGCCTCGCCCGCCCATTTACCGATTGACGACGACTATGCCGCTTCGATGTCCTCGGACTGACTTCGCCCACATGCGATAATCAACCGATCAGACACGAAAAGCCGCGCCAATCTTCGCTCGCGGGCCGCCCAATGCCGCAAACTGGCGATTTTGTTGTCGATTGAACCTTTGTGTGCGATATTACGGGTGACAACACTCAATCCGTGCACGAGGCTTGCCGATGAACGCAATCACCAGTCAGATCGGCGACCTTGCTGATGCCGGCGAGCGCATGATCGAGCGGCTGCGGCGCAAAGCGTTCCTTCCTGAGAGCCGCAAGGGGCTGCATGTCCGCTTCGGCATCGCGGAGGCGGCGCAGTTGCTCGATTGTTCGACCAACCGCATCCGCATGGCGGAGGAGGACGGCCGCCTACCCCCCTCCCCCGCGGCCAGCAACGGCCGGCGTCTCGGCTATTCGGTCGACGAGTTGCTGCACATGCGCGACGTGCTTGGTGCATCGCCGGCGCGCGCGCCGCTCGACGTGCCCGCGGTCATAGCGGTGCAGAACTTCAAGGGCGGCGTCGGCAAGTCGACCGTCACGACCCATCTCGCGCACTATTTCGCCGTGCAGGGCTACCGCGTGCTGGTCGTCGACTGCGACAGCCAAGCGACCACGACCACCTTGTTCGGCTTCAACCCGCATTTCAACATCACGCGGGCGGAGACGCTATACCCCTACCTGTCGATCGACCCGACCCAGTCCGACCTGCTCTACGCCGTCAAGCGCACGTCTTGGCCGAACGTCGACCTGATCCCCTCGAACCTCGAACTGTTCGATGTTGAATATGAGCTTGCGGCGTCGGGATCGGATGGCCAGTCGGTGCTTGCGGCGCGCTTTCGCAAGCTGAAGCAAGGGCTGGCGGATCTCGCCCGGTCTTATGACATCGTCCTACTCGATCCCCCACCCGCACTCGGCACGATCAGCCTGGCGGTAATGCAGGCCGCCAACGCGCTGCTCGTCCCGCTCGCCGCGACGACGCCCGATTTCTGCTCGACCGTCCAGTTCCTGTCAATGATGGATCAGTTGATCGAGCAGTTGACCAGCGCCGGCATCGATGTCGATTACAGCTTCGTGCGGCTGATCTGCTCCAAGTTCGACGCCAACGACCCAAGCCACGCGATGGTGCGCGCGATCATGGAGCAAAGCTTCGGTCCCGCGCTCCTGCCTGTCCCGATCCTTGAGTCGGCGGAGATCAGCCACGCCGCCATGCGCATGATGTCCGTCTACGAACTCGAAAAGCCGATTGGCACGCCCAAGACCCACAAGCGCTGCCGCGCCAATCTGGACGAAGCGCTGGGGCAGGTCGAACAGCTGGTGCGCCAGGGATGGGGCCGGATCACCCCGTCGAGCGAAGAGGACATTCTTCATGCCGCGATGTGAACACGCGACGCGGACACCCATAAGCTCCACGGAGGCGAGTTATGGCGCGTAAGCAATCCGATTATCTCGCGGCCCTGCTGGCCGATGAGGAGGCCGTGCCTTCCCCTGCCCCCGCGGAGGCTAGGTCGGAAGCGGAGGCCCCACGGCAGGCTCCAGCGGGCGCCATGGCGAATAGCGCGCCCGATCGCCCCCGTGGCACCACCTTGCTCAGTCGCGAGTCCGCGCTCGCGCGCGTCGCCAGCGGCGAGGTGCGCCAGGTTACGCAGCTCCTGCTCGATCCGCTGCGCGTCCGCATCTGGCCGGGCAATGCCCGTTCCTATGCGCATCTCTCAGCGGAAAGTTGCCGCGAGCTAATCGATTCGATCATCGCCGAAGGAGGCCAGAAGGTGCCCGCCGTGGTCCGCCGGGTCGAGGACGATCCGGCACATGATTACGAGGTCATCGCCGGCACGCGACGTCACTGGTCGATCAGCTGGCTGCGCGTGCATTCCTATCCCGACATGCAGTTCGTCGCGCAAGTGGCCAATCTCGATGACGAGGCCGCTTTCCGCCTTGCCGACCTCGAGAACCGGGCGCGGATGGACGTCTCCGATCTCGAACGAGCACGCAACTATGCCGCCGCGCTCAGGAGCCATTACGGCAACCACCTGACCCGCATGGCTGAGCGCCTCAAGCTCTCCAAGGGCTGGTTGTCGAAGATGCTCAAGGTCGCCGGCCTGCCCGATGCGGTCGTCGCCGCCTTCGCCGCGCCGGGCGATGTCCAGCTCAAGCCCGCTTATGCGCTGGCCCAGCTGCTTGACGACATCGATACCGCGCCGGCGATCCTGTCAGAGGCGAAACGGCTGGCGCGGGAGCAGCAACGCCGTCGCGATGCCGGCGAGCAGGCGGTGCCGGCCGCCCAGGTCCAAGCCCAGCTGATTGCCGCGACGTGCCACGACACGCCCCGTCTCCGGCTTTTCACCTGGACTACGTCGCACGGCCATACCGCGCTCTCCGTGCAATCGGTCAATCGGCAGGGCGTGACGATCCGATTGCATGCTGGTTCCGGTGCCGGTCCCGATGAACTGGCCGAGGCGCTGCGCGAGGCACTGGCCACGCTCGAGGCGCAAGGCCGGGGGCTTTCGCGGTGATGTTTCCCCAGGGAAACATGCGCCGTGCGAGCAACGCGGTGGCCGGGTTGCCGTTGGCTGGGGGCAGGTCGGTCGTGCGCACGCACACATCGCCTGCTCATCCCGATGCACTGTTTCCCCGGGGAAACACCGCTCGCTTGTCCAGTCGCCTGGCGCCGTCGGAAGGGCACCCGTGAGCCGCACCGGGCGCAAGGCCGGGTCGGAACAGTTCGACCTGCTGCTGCCCTATATCGCCGATCTGCCGCTACGCGACCAGCGCGAGATGATGGAGCGCCCGTTCTTCTCGCTGGCTAAGTCGAAGCGGGTGAAGCCGATCGACTATGAAAGCCCAGACGGGAAACTGTGGGTCCATGTCTCGGCGAATCCCGATTACGGCATGGCAACGATCTGGGACGCCGACATCCTGATCTATTGCGCATCGGTCCTGGCCGGCATGGCGCGGCGCGGCGTCAACGACGTACCGCGCAAGCTGCACCTGATGCCCTATGATCTGCTGCGCGCGATCGGCCGGCCGACCACGGGGCGGGCCTATGAACTGCTTGGCCAGTCGCTCGACCGGCTGGTCGCGACAACGATCAAGACCAATATCCGGGCCGAAAGCCGACGCGAAGCGACGTTCAGCTGGCTCGACGGCTGGACGCAGCTCGTGGACGAGAGGACCGAACGCTCGCGCGGCATGACGATCGAACTGAGCAACTGGTTCTGGGAAGGCGTGATGATGACGGGCGGCGTCCTGTCGATCGACCGCGCCTATTTCAATTTGACCGGCGGGCGCGAACGCTGGCTCTACAAGGTCGCGCGCAAGCACGCCGGTGGGGCAGGGGAGGGGGGCTTCGCCATCTCGATGCCTACTTTGTTCGAGAAATCCGGGGCCGAGGGGGAATATCGCCGCTTCAAATTCGAGATCGCCCGGATTGTCGAAAAGGATCCGCTGCCCGGCTATACGCTCGCTGTCGAACAGCCAGCCGGCAAGCGCGAACCCGCCGTCCGCATGCGACGCCGGGCCGAGGGGGAGACGCAAATGGCGGCGCCGCTTCAAGCCCCGCCCAAGCTGGCGACCAAGCTTCCACCTGAGCTGGCGCCTGAGGTTATCGACAGGCGCGCGCCGCTTGTGGCGCTTACCTCGAAAAGGACGGCCGAATTGTCCGACGCGGCCGCGCTGATCCGCCGCTCGATCAAGGGCCTGGCGACCCGCGGCACTGCGGGCGACGTTACCGAGGCCACCCTGGCGACGCTGCGCAACGACTGCCCGGGCTGGGATTATCAGACACTGCACGAGGAATTTCGCAAGTGGATCGGGACCGACCCGGCCAAAACGCCGGTCAGCTACCAAAGCGCCTTTATCGGCTTCGTTCGGCGTTGGGACGAAAAGCACCGCCACGAATTGCCGCGCTAGGCGGACCGGCATCGCGCGCCGATCACCGGTCGCGCCGTTCCCGAAGTGTCGGCTCCTTACAAACCGTCATCATCATCACCCGCCGAACTACGCCCGCCGGGCCGAATTTGAACATCTCCAACATGCCAGCTGTTGATATTGATTCAATCAAGCGCGCGCATTTCGCGATCCGTCCGATTGTTCGACACTTCGGGAACACTATCGGCCTTTCGGGAACGAAGGCTCGACACTCGGGGAACGGCAGCATCGGCATTTCGGGAACGTGCACCCGACATTCCGGGAACGCCGGACGGAACAAATGCGCGCACGATCAGTCACTTACACCGCATTCCACCAAGCCTAACCCTCTAACCTTTTCTAATAAACCTCGTAACCCGGCAGGATGCTTCGCTATGAGGGATTAGGGATTGATTGAACTCCGCCAATCCGGGGTGCATATGACAGGCAAGGAGTGCACTCATGCTTGCCGCTTTTCTCGACGACATCCGAGACGCCGACATCATCGCGCCGCGCCGCATGGCCGAGCGGCTCAAACTGCCTTTGTCGCAGCTCGCCAAACTAGCCCGCGTCAACCGCAACACGATGACCGCCAAGCCGCAAAGCCCCGCTGTCCAGGTCAAGCTCGGTGAGATCGCCCGCATCATCACCCGCGCGGCTGATCTGGCGCAGGACGAAGGCAAGGCAATCATCTGGTTCAAATATCAGCCGCTCGCCGGGTTCGGTAAAACGCCAGAGACGCTGGTGGAGGAGGGGCATGGCGATCTGGTGATTGAAGATCTCGAACGACAGGCTGCCGGCGTCTATTCGTGACCGTCGGCGCACCAACGGCCAATGCGCCAACGATCACCCTCTGATCGACGGCGATGACCTACCCACTTCGGCCATTGGCCGCGCCGCTATGGCGCATGATTTATCCACGTCATCAATTGGCGCCCTTCTCCGGGGACGGCGCGCGGCTTTATGGCGGCCGTTGGAATATGAGGGGCACCGCGGCGCTCTATCTCGCCCTGGATTACGCAACCGCGGTTGCCGAATATTATCAGGGCTTGCCCAAACCCGGCATGCTCGCGCCGTACCGCGTCGAGGCGACACGAATCGCTGATCTCACCCGCCCCGATGAACGCGTGACGCAGGCCCTTGCCTGCGACTGGAAAGCAATCGCGCTGATCGCTGGGCAGGTGCCGCCGAGCTCGGCGCTGACGCAGGAACTAATCGCCGCTGGAGCTCAAGGCGCGATCGTTCCATCGGTCCAAAACCGCGGGGGGCAGAGCTTGGTGCTGTGGCGCTGGCACGACGCCCCTGAAGCGGGCGATGGGGCGGCGCTCACCCTGCTCGATCCCGAAGCGGTACTGCGCCCGCGCTAAGGCACCGATGCCTAGCGCCGCCGCAGATACGTCCCCAACACCGCCAGCTTGTGCAGCCCGAAAACCTCCGCCAGTTCGTACAACGCCGCCCGTGTGCGCGCAAACAGCAGGCCGACTGCCAGCGAGGTCAGCGCTGCGCCGCCCAATATCCCGCTGGCCTGGATCGCCGGCGCCTGGCCCGCGCCGCCCCAGATCGCCACGATGCCCCCTAGGCAGGCCCCGGCGATGAGCGGCAAGGAGGGCAGGGCCTGCGAGAATTGGTCGCGAGTCGTCACCGGCCCGGTCCGGCCGGCCACCCGGATGCGGACGATGCCGACGATCGTCGTGCCGATCGAATAGCCGGCAGCCGCCCCCACCAGCCCGAACAACAGGCCGACGCAAACGGACGCCACCCGGATGACCATTTCGAATAGGCCGAGATTGCGCAGTTCGGCCGAGCGATCCTGCGTCACGAACAGATCGCCGACCGCATACATCAGCCCGAGCACCCCCAGGACCGGCGACAGCGCCATGAGCACTTGGCCCGCCACGCGCCACTGGTCGCCCAGCAAGGCCATGGTTAGGGGCACGCTGGCAAAGGTCAGCGCGACGGCCATCGGCATCAGGAAGACGCACAGTTTGCGCGTCAGAGACAGGTAGGCCAGCCGATATTCTTCTGGGTGCGCGCGCAGCCGGGTCATAAGCGGCAGGATCGCCTGGGTGATCGGCTGGATCAGATTGGCGGTGGGCAGGTTCAGGATGGCTTGCGCCCGGTTATACTGGCCCAGCGCGGCCGGGTCGAACATACGGCCGATCAGGATCGCCGATATGTTCTGCGAGACGAAGATCGACAGCGCATAGACGCTGGAATTGCCGCCGAACTGCAGCAGCGAGCGCAGTTCCTCGGTCTTGCGAAACCGGCCAGGACGCCAGCCGCTCAGCACGACGTAGGCGACGGAGGTCAGGACCGCCTGGAACACGCCGCCCAGCACGATCGACCAAACGTCGTGCCACATCAGCGCTAGCACGATGGTCAAGGCCAGCCCCGCGGCGCTGCAGACCGTGTCGGTCACCGCGATCGCCGTGAAACGAAGATCGCGGTTGATCATCGCCCGGTGCTGCAAGGTGAGCCCGTTCACCAAGAACCCGGCCAGCGACACGAGCACGACGTAGCGGACGATGGGTTCACCGTAGAAATCGGCGATGAACGGCGAGAGGATGGCGATAACCAACGACAGGAAGAGCGTTGTCGCCGCGTTGAACCAGAAGATCAGCGTCAGCTCGGACTGCGAGATGTGACCTTTCCGCAGCACCGCGTTGGTAAGGCCGAAATCGCGGAAGATGGCCGCGAACGAAAAAATGATCGTGGACATGTTGGCGAGACCGAACGCGCTTGGCCTGACAAGGCGGGCGATAGTTACAGTGGAAACAAAGGCGACCAGCAGCGCGAACAGGCGTCGGATAATCAGGATTCCGGGACCTGCCTTGGCCCGACGTTTAGCTTCTTCGATATCCAATTTGTGCGTCCCGTTATTAGATTGGCGCTACCTACTCCGCGTCCGGCGCACAAACAACGCAACCGTTGCGGTTGTGTATCGTCACCGATATAGTGCGAGTCGCTATCGGTATAGTAGCTGGGGGGGCCTAGATGCTGACGTTTATAGTGCCGGTTAGACACCAAGACTCTGTGCCGGACTGGGGCAGAGTAATTGATTTCATGCGCATTACCTTCGATTCCATCGCCGCGCAGGCTCATCCTGAATGGCAGACCATCGTCGTGACCAGCCGGGGAGCGGTGCTGCCGTCGCTGCCGCAAAAGTTCCGGCATGTCGAGGTGGACTTGCCTTGTCCGTCCCTGCCCGGGGCGGATCGCCCGACGGAAGAACTGTATGACGCGATCCGCGACGACAAAGGCGCCCGGGTGTGGGCAGGCCTGCAGACGGTCGAGCCGCGCGGCCACTTCATCGTGGTTGATTACGACGATCTGGTCAGCCGGCGGCTGGCGTCGACCGCCGCAGCCACGCCCGACGCCGCCGGATGGTATATTTCGCACGGCTACCTCTATGATGGCTCGCCGATCGTGTTCCGACGCGCGGGGTTGGACAGGATTTGCGGGTCGTCGGCGATCGTGCATGCGCGATATTTCTATCCCGCCCCCGCTGATGATCTGCCGCTCTTCAACCGCCAGGTGCATGGCAGCCACAAGTTCATCAAGCAGAAGCTGGCGGCTCTGGGCGACCCGATGACACCGCTGCCTTATCCGGGGGCTATGTACCGGGTGGGGCACCCCCATGCCGCGTCGGGCAGCGTGGGCGTTCGTCAACATCTCGGCCTGAAATCCTTCGCCCGCGAACCGCTGCAGGGCTTGCGGCGATTACGCAACCTGTCGTTCATCAGCCCATCGCTGCGCCGCGAATTTTTTGCCGCCGCGTAGAAGGGCGACCTGCCGGTCGGTAGTGCAGGGGGGCGGTGCCGCGGTCCCCATGACGTGACGTAGCGCTTGACCGGACCGGGTTACCGCCCAAAAGCGATCCCGCAGCCCCCACGGAGTTTTCGCATGAAGCAGCTTGTCGCCTTCGACCTCGACGGAACGCTCGCCGAGAGCAAGCAGCCGCTAACGGAGGACATGGGCGAGGCGCTGTCCGATCTGCTGTCCGTCGCGCAGGTCGCGGTGATTTCGGGTGGCGACTGGCCGCAGTTCGACAAGCAGGTCGCCAGCCGCCTGCCCGCCAGCGCCGACCGGTCGCGGCTGTGGCTGATGCCGACGACGGGGACGAAACTCTATTGCTACACCGACGGCGCGTGGAGCGCGGTCTATGCCGAGCTGTTCGATGAGCAGACCCGCGCGCGGATTAAGACCGCCTTTGATGAGGCGCTGGCCGCCACCGGCTTCGTACCGGAACAGGTTTGGGGCGAACGGGTCGAGGACCGGGGAAGCCAGATCACCTTCTCCGCGCTGGGCCAGCAGGCTCCGCTCGACGCCAAGCAGAAGTGGGACCCGGACTTTGCCAAGCGCAAGGTCATCCAGGCCGATCTGCGCGCCCGTCTGCCCGGCCTGTCGATCAACATGGGCGGCGCTACCTCGATCGACATTACCAGGGAAGGGGTCGACAAGGCTTACGGACTCAAGAAACTTCGCGGCGCGAGCGGCATCCCGCTCGACGCGATGATGTTCGTCGGCGACGCCATTTTTCCGGGCGGCAATGATTATCCCGCCAAAGAATTGGGGCTGGACACGGTGCGCGTGCGCGACCCGCAGGAGACGCTGGCGGTGATCGCCACCGTGGTTGCATGCCAGGCCAAGTAAGCCGCACGATCGGCCAGCAGGCGGAAGGGGCGCATACCACGCGCCCCGACGGGCAACTTGCTGGAGACGTCCCGGTCAGAACTGGCCGAGCGAGGCCAAGCCGGCCAACGAACTCGGCAGGCTGTAGACGAAATAGTCCCGGTTGGTGGCGTCATCGTGATACATGCCGTCATACTCCAGCGCGCGGACAAGCCGCCGCCGCGTAGCAAAACATTTACGCGCTCGGCCGGTGACGCCGGCACGATACGCCGCGCTGGCCGACCGCCAGCGACAACAACGCTGGCGATCAGCGATTCGCGCCGTGTCGCGGGACAGTTACACCGTGCTTGCCGTTTCGGCCGCGCGACTGGCCACGATCTTGCTGGCCGGGATCTTTCCATTGAACAGGAAATCGCCGACCGGATTGGAGGCGACCAGCACCGTGTGCGCCACAATACAGGCGGCATAAGCAAGCGGGATCGACAGCCAATAGGTCGATATCCGATCATAGCCGGTACTCACCAATATATATTGCACGATCGAGATCATCAGGACGTGGAAGATATAAACCGAATAGGACACCTTCGACAAATAATCCGCGAACGTCCGGGGCTTGTTGGCGACCTTGCGAAACGTCGCCAGCAATATCACGCAGACGAAATACCCGGCAAAACCTTTGCCGAGATACTCGACCAGCTCGGCGGGGCCGAGCCCGGCAAGCTGCAGGACCGGCTTGTAGGCGACATGGCTCGCCGCCAGCGCGCCGAAGGACAATGCAATCCACGGTAGCGACACCGTATGGAGCGCCTCCATGATCTTCTCGTTGCGGAAGGCGACCAGGCCGAGAATGAAATAGGGAAGATACAGCCAGGTATTCATGGCCAGATAGTTGAGCGGGGAATCGACCCCGGCCTGCTGGGTGGTCACGAAGTGCGCGACCCGCCCCCCGGCAAACGCCAGGCCCATGAACAATCCCAACATGCCTGCGCGGACATCGCCCTTGGGCGAATAGAATATCGCCGTTGCCGCCCTCTTGACGATCGCCAGGTCGATCAAGCGCAGGAACAGCGGCGTGCCGGCGATGAGGATGACGGCGACATACAGGAACCACAGCTGCAGGTGCCAGCTCATATAGGGCGGGGCGATCTTCCCCCATTCGAAACCCGCCTTGTTCCACTGTAAATTGTTGCTGAAGAACGCGTTCGGCGAGATGAAATCCACCGCCGTGCCATACAGGAAATAGTCGGCGATCGGGTTGAGCAGAATGGTGCCGGCGACGGCCGGCACGCCAAATCTGATCAGGCGCTCGCGCAGCGTCGCATTGATGCCTCTCCGCGAGATCAATAACGCGACGAAGAACCCGGCGATCAGCATGAACAGCTTCATGCGGAAAAGACCCGAAAAATAGCCGACACCGCGGGAAAACCAGAAATGCCCGATGACGGAGGCATGCAGAACCACGCCGAGCGTCATCACGAACGCGCGCAGGGCGTCCAGGTAATGAAGTCGCGAGGATGTTCCGTCATTGCCATTGTTCATGGTACCGCCCCCGGACATTATCCTGAATTGCCAATCAAGTATCGCAGGACTCTGATCAGGGAATCAAGGGAAAGTTTGGGTCGGGTCGGGACTCGAATATCGTCATCGGTCTGTAGTACTTCGGCGACTGCAATGGATCTACCGCGCCGGTCCAAGTCTCGGCGCGATATCTGCATTCTACAATCCCACTTGTGGCGGGCTCCACTGTGCCGCCCAAGGTCCGGCACGCCGGGCCGGCCGCCTAGCAGCGGCGGGGGGTGACGCAGCGTAGCTGGGACGACAAGGCCGCCTGCCGCTCCGCGCCGGTTTTGGCGAAGGCGCGTTTCAGGTGCGTCCGAACGGTTTCGGTCGATACGCCAAGCGCCGTCGCCGCCTCGGCGGGGGTCGCCCCGGCCGCCACCCGGTGCGCGACCTCGGCCTCGGCGATCGTTAGGCCGTACAAGGTGCGAATCAGATCCACATCCAGCACCGTCGATGCGCCCGGTACGGCAATGACGGCGATCACCGTTCCTGACAGGAACAGGTCCTGGGCGGGCCGCAGCGTCGGCACAAGGTGCAGCACGAATTGCGGCTCGCCCAGCCTTCTCACCGCGATCGAGCGCCCCGATCCGCGGTTGGCCGACTGCATCGCGATATCGAACTGGTGCGCCGAGGGCGGATCGAACAGCCTCAACCGGCCCTGGCACTCATTCAACACCCCGCCGAACCACGCGCCGAACGCATCGTTGGCGCAGATGATGCGCGCATCGCCGGTGAGCACCGCCGCTGCCGTGCCGATCGACGCCAGCGCATCGGTGGCGGCGACCGCCTGTTCGACATTGATCCGCGCGGAAATGGTCGAGGCGCGCGCCAGATGCGGCCGCAGCGCATCCAGCGCGGGGACCGCGGCCCTGGCGGCGCGGTGGCTGGCGAACCCGTCCACCGTGACGATCAGGCTCTCCGGCGGCATGCCCGGCAGGGTCGTTACGGCGCCAATGCCGAGACCCCGGGGATGGAGGAATTCGGTGTAGATCGGCAAGCGCTCCAGCTCGTCCGGCGTCATCAGATCGGCATCGGTCAGAAAGCCGGGATGCGCCGCCGCGGCGCGGCACCGTAGCGCCCTTACATCATGCTGATCCCACCCCTGCTCGGCGAATTCGAGCATCACCGGCGCCAGATTGGGCGACGTCATCCACTTTTTCGTATCGCCCGACCTGGTCATCAGCCGCCCGCCGCGGGCGCCGACATATGACGCGAGCCGGTCGAGCATGGACGGCCACAGCGCAGGCCTCACGCCCGCCTCGTAGATCGCCTCAGTCATCAGATCGAGGCTGTCCGCCACCGGTTCTTTTCCCAAAGAAGAAATGATCGCCGACCTATCTTCCTTCACCCATCCGGGTGACGCATTCATTGGCTAACATCGCCCAAATAGAATTACAACGGATTATTAACCAATCTATCCTTTCTCACGCGGGGGCATCGCTTCGGAAAAACCGTCTTTCTACTTAGGTAGATGTGCGCCTGCGCAATCTGTTCGCCAAGTTACATCGCTTGGCAAATTCGTGACAATTTGATGGGGAGAATAAAAATGGCGAATAACAACACATTGGTCAAAGGTGCCGTGGTCACCACGTTCTCGCTCGACGCCACTCCGGACGGAACAGGGGATATCGGCGACGTTCAGAACGGCACCTCTGGCGCAGACGCCTACGCCTTCGACAACACGATTGGCGGCCTATCGGTAGGAGACAAGACTTTTACCGGTTTCGGTTTTAACGATTCCCTGCTCGCGCGCGCCGAAATCTTCGACGGCAACAATGATGGTTATATCGTGCTGGGCGCCAATGCTCGCCTCGACGTGGAAAGGTCGAGTGCGACGAAGACCGGGTCTGCCCAGTTCAATATGATCAACGAAGCGGGTGAATCGATCTACGCCGTACGTGAACTCGGCTCGAAGACCACCTCCGTGGGTGAAGATGCGTCGTTCGTCTATGCCGATGCGTCCACCCGCGTCGAGCTGATCAATGCTTTCAACAGTGGCGCCAACGGGCCATTGGGCCAATCAAACGGTCTGCAGGTCAACGTGATTGAGGGAACGGTCGGGGATGACATCCTCGCCGCCACTGCTGGCGTCGATTATTTCCTGTACGATACCGCGCTAGGGCTGAACCTCGGCGGTGATGTCATCACCGGCTTCGGCCTTGGTGACCGCATCGTTACGACATCGGAAATCTGGAATCAGGATCTTGATCCTTTCATCACCTTTGGTGGCAACCGCATCCTGGATCTGCCCGGGGCGGAAGGGGGAATATCCTCCGATCCATCGACCAATCCCGGCGGTCAAATCGATTTCAACGCGCCCAACGATTTGAATCTGGCCATTCTCGGCTCCCAGCTTATCGCCGGGCACACCTATTATTTCTATGAATACGTCGCATAAGCGGCAAACATCTTATTGCAGCTAAGTAGTTGCGTGGCCCCGGCCCTCAGCCACCCGGGGCCACGCTTTTTTGCTCCGGCGTCAGGTGTAAAGTCCGTCCGCGCTCTCCCCCCTCGGGTGAAGATCGGCGATCGCGGATGGTCCAGTCGATGACGCCGCCGTTCTCGGCCGCCTACGTTGCAACCCACCGCACGTGCCGCTGTCGACCTCGGCCTTCTTCACCCAATCATGCAGCGTCTGCGGAACGCAGGCGAGCTTCTCGGCTATCGATACCACGGTCGCCCATCTTGACGGGTGATCCCGCTCGTGATCGAAAACCATCCGCACCGCTCGCTCGCGGACCTCGGGTCCAAAATTGTTCGTCGTCTTGCTCGCCATGGCTCCACACTCTCAGGAGTTGGAGCCACCGGTAAATCCGGGGCGGTTCAGTCGTGTCCAGAATGTGCATATTGGATTATGGCTGGGTCAACGTAGGCTCGGTCTATAATCTGTTTAGCCACATCACAAACGACGTAGTCATCTCAAACCTCTCCACTGACGTGGGGAATGCTTCCCACATCGTCTTATCTGGCGTGGGCTCGTTTGCCGCTGCGATGCGCAAAGTGAAGCAGACGGTTCCGCTCGTACAATTGAAATCCTCGATCCTCGACAGCGGCAAGCCATTTCTCGGCTCTCCGGTTATGTTCGCAATGCCGAGCTGTTCAAGAATCATGTCGCTGATCGTTTCCTCTGATCGGCATGACGGCCGGGGCCTAGTGCATCCGCGCGAGGCGCGCGGGTCTTCGTACAGGTGGCGGATGCCGCGCCTTCGAAACACGTTCAACCATCGCTGCCAGCGATGTTCGGCGGCGTCGTGGATCATATGGCACCGCTGGCAGAGCGCTTTCAGATTGGCCGGCGCGTTATGGCCGGGATCGTGATCGACATAGCGCAGGCCAGGACGACATTGTTCGTGCGGATCGCAGCAAGATCGACGCCGTCGCCAAGCGCGATCTGCTTGCCCCGCGCGGAACGCCAGCAGGCGGCTTCGGCATCCCACCAGCGGCCATCCCCTAGATGCGCGACCCGCTGCAGATGCGGTCGCGCGCAATGTTCGCACCGCGCGCGCGCCCGCTCGAAGCGGATCGCTTCCGACAATTGCGGCCCGTCGGTCAGATAGAGCCAGCGGTTCTGGGGGCGGATCGGCATGACGATTCTATCGATCGATTCGACAACAAAGCGAAATCGTGCGCGCGCCGGGCGAAATATTCTGGTTGGTTGCGCGAAGAAAAATAGCGTCATTGCGGTGACATAATGTTGACACCTCGCTCAATGGTGTCAGCATGGTTAACGAAAGAGACAGGGGAGTGTAGCCGAATGTTGGCGCCGGCGCTCGGGATCGGACTGACGCTCGCCCTGCCCGCGGCCGGGGCGATGGCACAGATGCCGTCCCCGCTCTGGCGCGGTGTCTCGCACATCGTCCTAGCCTGTTCGGCCAGCGTCGATCCCGCCTTGTGCCAGACCATCGGCGAGGCCGCTCGGGGCCATAGCGCGCTGCCGGTCACGCTGGCCCCCCACGGGGCGCTAAGCGACGGGACGCGCCCCGATCGCGGCGCCGTCATCGTCACCATCGAACTCGACGATGATCGCCGCAGCCTGGTCGCAGTCGCCCGCCGCGCGCTTGAAATCGACGATGCCGAAGGTCCGGCGCGCTACGCGGTCGCCTGGAATGCCGCTGCCCCTATGGCCGCGATCAGCGACCTTCTCAACCGTATTCTGCCGCATCGGTCCGCCAGAGGCCGACGGCTAGAATAGGAGGTCTGTTCACTAGGACGGGCCGACAACCATCACGAAAGGGAGAATATACATGGCTGAATCCTTTGCTGACCTGGATGATGGTGGCCCGGGCCCCCTTGCCGCATCGCTCGATCCGAATGCCGGCTCCAGCTATGCCGGCAAGCCGATCTGGAGCGCCGCGCAGGTTGGCGCGTTCCTCAATCGATCGGACTATGACTGGTACACCAACAATTACGGCGAGCTCAACGACGGCGTGCTCAACTACGGCTTCTGGCTCAACCAGGAGGAACTGGGGAACAGCTATTACGTCAACATCGCCGGAACGGCGGCGTACAGCGAATATTTCGATTTTACCGCCTTCAACGCGGGCCAGATCGCGCTGGCCCAGCGATCGATGACCTTGTGGGACGATCTCGTCGCCATTTCCTTCCAGCAGACCAAGTCGGGCTCGGCAGACATCACCTTCGGCAATACCGCAACCGGCGGCGCGCAGGCCTATGCCTATCTCCCGTTCGGCGACATCTACGATGCCGAAGGGCTGGCCGATGGCTATGAGGATACCGGCCGGCTGAGCGGCGACGTGTGGATCGATGGCGGCGTTGCGTCGAACTTCTCGCCGCTGCTCGCAAGCTATTATGCCCAGACGACGATGGTGCACGAGATCGGCCATACGATCGGCCTCAGTCACCCCGGCGATTATGACGCACTCGACGATGATGACGGCGACGGCGAGCCTGATCCGATCACCTATGCCAACGACGCCTTCTATGCGCAGGATTCGCGTCAATACAGCATCATGAGCTATTTTGACGCGTATGAGACCGGCGCGCAGCATATCGATTTCTCGCTGCTCAACTTCGCCTATGCGGCGACCCCGCTGATCCACGACATCGTCGCCATCCAGAAGATCTATGGGGCCGACCAGACCACCCGCACGGGCAACACCGTCTATGGCTTCAACGCCACGGCCGGTAATGCGGCGTACGATTTCGCGCTCAACACGCGCCCGATCGTCGCCATCTGGGATGCTGGCGGCAACGATACACTCGACTTTTCAGGCTGGAATACGTCGTCGGTGATCGACCTTAACCAGGGCGCCTTTTCCTCGGGCGGCGGGATCCAGGAGTTCCTCACCCTGGAGCAGGTCAACGCCAACCGGGCGGCACTGGGCTTTGCGCCACGCAACGAGGCGGCCTACGCCTTTTACGAAGACCTCAAGGAACAGCTCGGGTTGGACAACGGCCTGTTCACCGACAACGTCTCGATCGCTTATGGCGCGGTGATCGAGAACGCCATTGGCGGGGGCGGCAACGACCGCATTATCGGCAATGAGGTCGCCAATGTGCTGACGGGCGGCGCCGGCCGCGACGTGTTCGAACTGCGCTCGGGCGGCACCTCCGGGTCGGATCGCGTGACCGATTGGCAGCGCGGCGACGTGCTCGCCACGACCAAGGCGATCAAGGACTCCAACCACGACGGCATCATCACTTGGAGCAAGAGCGTCCTGTCGCTGGACAGCGCCGACAGCGACCGGGTGGAATTGGCCGGCGCGCAGGGCAGCACCGGCTTGCGGTTGCTGGGTCAACTTGACCAGGCCTTCTATTATGGCGATGCGCGTGTTCGCCCGGTCGCGTCCGTGGGGCAGAAAGTGTACGAAAGCACGCTGGGCAATGATACAATGCGCGGGCGCTCGACCGTCAACGCGACCGACGTGTTCTTCTTCGATACCGCCAACCCGGTCTCCGGCCTGGGACGCGATACGCTCACTTTCACTCGCGACGATCTGTTTGTCACCACGACCAAACTTGCCGACAGCAACAACGACAACAAGATCACCTTCGGTGGCGGCAACCGGCTTGATCTGGGCGGCGCCGGCGGCAGCGTCGCCTTCAACGGCTCGAGCGCGCTGGAATATGACGGTATCGTCACGAGCAACGGCATCGATTATTACGTCTACAGCAATGTCGGCTCTGCGGTCGGCACCACCGCACTGCACTTCTGATCCGGATCGGGGCTGCCTCGCGGCTGCCCCGATATTTTCAGGGCAACGATCCTCCCGTCGCCCCTGCAAAAGTCGCCGCGACATCCCCGCCGACCGCTGTATCTGGTGGACCTCGGTCGAAACGGCTTTTGCGGCAGACGAAGGTCGAACGGGCAAGTCCGGCTGCAAAGGACGGCGCCAGTCGCGTTAGTAGTTTCGACCTTTAACATGCCTATTTCTCCAAATTCGGATCAAACCTCGAACATTACTGTTTTTAAAATGCTGAAACTGCCATGGAGGCTTCGCCGAACTCTGAAAACGGTGTATTACAGCCAATGCTCTATGAGATTTGGAGATCAAACAACGCGTGTTTCACAAGAGCACCCTACGCACTGTAGTACGGTAAAAGCCCGTATGTTAAAGCGTAGTACAGATCACGCTACTTTAGAAAGCTGTTTTGGATTAATGACTTGAGCGTGGTATGTCGTACTACGCTCTTCCACCATTTTGCCGTCCGCGCCGACCTGGCAAAGAATCAGACAGTAGGTCACAACACGTCCACCTTCGTCGCGACGGAAACAGTTCGCGACATCTATAGCTGACGGCCGCCTAATTAGTCCCGCCCTACTTATTCCTTGTCTCGTCACGACTGTCAGCATAGAGCTAGCGCGGAACTTGGGGGGACGTTTCGATGATCAAACGACTGCGTAAAGCGGTGTTTCCAGTGGGTGGACTCGGCACACGGTTTCTGCCTGCGACCAAGGCAATGCCCAAGGAAATGCTGCCGGTGGTCGATCGGCCGCTGATCCAATATGCGATCGACGAAGCGGTCGAGGCGGGGATCGAGCAGATGATCTTCGTCACCGGCCGCGGCAAATCGGCGATCGAGGACCATTTCGACATGGCCTATGAACTCGAGGCGACGATGACCGGGCGCGGCAAATCGCTCGACGTGCTGGGCAATACCCGACTGAAGCCCGGCGCGGTCGCTTATGTGCGACAGCAAGAGCCGCTGGGGCTGGGGCATGCGGTGTGGTGCGCGCGCGACATCGTCGGCGACGAGCCGTTCGCTATCCTGCTCGCTGACGAATTGATGATGGGGCAGCCAGGCTGCCTCAAGCAGATGGTCGATGCCTATGCGCGGGTCGGCGGCAATCTAGTGTGCGGCTATGAAGTGCCCGAACACGAGACCGACCGTTATGGCATTATCGATCCGGGGGCCGAGGACGACGCGCTGGTCGAGGTGAAAGGGTTGATCGAGAAGCCCGCCGCCGGCGCCGCGCCATCCAATCTCATGATTCCGGGCCGCTATATTCTGCAGCCGGAGGTGATGCGCGTACTGGAGACGCAGGAAAAGGGCGCGGGCGGCGAGATCCAGCTGACCGATGCGATGGCGCAATTGATCGGCCAGCAGCCGTTCAACGCCTTTCGCTTCGGCGGTGCGCGCTACGATTGCGGCGACAAAGCAGGCTATATCCAGGCCAATCTGGCGCTGGCGATCGGCCGGCCCGATATCGGCCCCGCGGTGCGCGCCTTCGCCGTGGACCTGCTGCGCTGATCTTCTGACGTTTTAGTGCGGCTTGCGGGATCGTCGGGCGTGGTGCCTGCGAAGCGCAGCACGGACGAATTGGTAGAGCTGTGTTTGTTCCACGATGAAGGCACGTCATTTTTGTCGGTGAGCGTGTAGAAGTAGGGTGGCGTAGGAGTAGCTGAGTAGTGATCACGAACCGGTCAGACCGGGGGTCGGCAAAACCCAGGAGGGCACAGCGCTTCGAGCGCGATGACGCGATTAGGGAGCCGGCCTGCGGACTTCATCAGGGGCCAGCAGTCATCGGTGCTGCGCGAACAGGCCGAGCACATGAATGCACCCGACCGGTGCTCATCGTCGCACAAAAGCTCTTGCGCTGCAGGGGTCGTCCACACATTGACCTACGACGACCGCAGTATTGCATAGCCACGCTGGTGCAGGGGCCGTCCACGCCACCACGTCAGCCTAAGGCAGAGGACATCACGCCCTGCATCTAGGCCGAAAATCCCGGATCATGCCCGTCAATTACAACAAGCGTCGCTACCGAAGCCGGAGTCGTATCGAGAGTATGTTCGGCCCCTGAAGGCCTGGCGCCGCGTCCCCAATCGCTACGATCAATGCCGACCGTCTTCTCTCCGCTATCGCCCTCGTCATCTTCTGGCTCAGATAAACGAGTCCTGACCGTAGCAGCTCGGCGTGGTACCGGTAATCCTACTCGAAAGCACGAATAGCGAAGCGCTATTGCCGGTTTTTCTGAGGAAATTTATTCTGAGTGTGCCATAATTCGTGCTTTCGAGTAGGAAATGGTCATGGCTCGTTCGACCGCACCCACCCGCTCTCCTGTTGCACAATCGGTCAAGTCCGGCAGCATTTCACAAGGAGACCTGTTCCTGCTCGACAGCCCACTGCACGGTGAAGTTCGAGGTGAACGTTCGCTGATGGCTTTTCCATTCTTTGCGCTCAGCAAGAACGCTTGGCTGAAGCCATTGACCTACAACGATGCTACCGTATCGATTGAGGTGCGGCCGTCAGCGAGCGGCGTCGCTACAATCTACGACAAGGAGATTGTGCTTTATATCGCCAGTCTGATGGCGGCGAAGCTAGAGGCTGGCGGTAGCGTCGAGCAGGACTTCATCTTTACCGCACATGATCTTTTCTCAGTAACGGGTAGTAACCACTCCGCACGCTCCTATGGCCGACTGTCAGAAGCACTTGAGCGATTACAGGGCACTCAAATCAGAACCAATATCGAAGCGGGTGGAGAAGGGGAGGAAGGTTTCTTCTCGTGGCTATCTGAGGCCAAGTTACACTACACTAAAACAAAGAATGGTGACCGTCGGCTGAAGGCTGTAAAGGTGCGGCTTTGCGATTGGCTATTCCGCGCAATTCTACTAGATCGCCATGTACTAGACTATGCCTCAGCATATTTTCAGCTAGGACCGATCGAGCGGCGCATCTACGAAGTTGCGCGCTCTACGTGTGAGAGTGATGGGCTGGACATCGATCTAGCGACCTTCCGGTTGCAAATTGGTTATCAGAACCCGCTGTCGAACTTCAAGGCAGCGCTAAAGCAGATCGTAGCAATCGACAGTATTCCGGACTACCACCTTGAACTGATCGAGGAGACCCCGAACCTCGGCGCGGCTGCTGCGCCGCGGCGCGGACGGCGCGCTGCGCAACACCGGGTGCTGATCACCCCGCGACTACAGACTTCTGCCTCACAGATGCTGAGTGATGCTACAGGTATGCAGCACCGGAGCAATCCCGAATCGTCTAGGGAAACCTAGAGTTCGGCACACACGTGAGTCGTACGACAGCACAATTGTTACTCGATAGCACGAACGAAACGGGTCCGTTATTTACTCGTTAGCACGAATCTACAGGAGAGAGACTTTACCAAAAACCACGAATTTTTTGCGTTATATACTCGAAAGCACGAACCGTAACCGCTTCCTCTGTTGGGTTATTACTGCAAAAATACAGTCACGCGGCCATTCCGGCCGCTGCAATATTTATGGAACGGCTGTGACCACATAAAGGAAAGCCCGGCACGAAGGCCGGGCATCCCAAGGAGGTATTTTAAGGCAGCGTCGCCAAACGCTGATGGCGTGAAACTTAGCAGATCACGCTCCTGTAATAGCTCCGAACGAACTCTGGTTCAAGGATGCGCGTTTCGCGCCACGAATTTTTTTGTGCGTGTCCCAGCCCCGTGGGGGGGATGGAATATGACGACGTTTACCTTAGGGGAAGCGAGTGCGCGCGTGCTCACACGTGCGTGCAAGGGAAGGCATGCGCTTGGGGGAGGTGAGAGCCGCGGACGCTCAACGCGGCCCGGCGGGCTGTATCGCGACGGTACTACTGTTCTGCGCGGCAGTATCGAGGCCGGAACATTTGAGAAGACCTTTTTTGCAGTACCGCTGTCTGGCGAGCCTGACCGGCTGCTACGAGCTTGTCGCCGTGCGCTCGATGCGGGACGTCGCCTGCGCCGCGAGGCGCATGCGGGCATGCGTACGTTGACAGCGACCGAACGGTCGATTGCCGCACTGACGGGGGCGGCGGTTCGCGTTTACGAAGAGATATGCACGCTCGCGCGCTTAAACGATGGAAAAGTCTATCCCAGTTACGATTGGCTCGCCGAAGCGACCGGGCTTGGCCGCGCCACTATTGCGCGGGCGCTGCACGTACTGGAGCGGGTCGGATTTTTGGGGCGTCAACGCCGCTTTAAACGTCTCGAAGGGGAGGGGCCCGGACCCCGCTATCACCAAACCTCAAACGTCTACCGCTTGCTGATGCCCGCACGTGTTGTCAATTATCTGCCACGTTGGATGCGTCCTGCGCCTTTGCCCGTAGACCTCCTGCAGCATGACCAAGCTCAAGCTGAAACGCACGCGGCCATGCTGGCCTCCTTGTCTTGTCGTGAGTTGGCTGCCGTCACGATCGCTGGAGTGTTAGGCGAAGCACTCACACGTCTCGGCGCCCAAATTGATCGTAATCTCGAAAGGTTGGAGCGTGAGTCTCAAAACGATCCGCAATCTCTCAGGAATTCATCCGAACTGGCGCAAGCTGTGTTCGCAAACGGGTGACACTGCATCGGATGTTCAGCAACGCTTGCGCGACTATCCGGGGTTTACGGTCGACGGCTGCGCTCAAGCGCTGGATCCTAGTCGTTCTGCTCGCGCTGGTACGTTAGACGGCAAGCAGTTGAGCATCAGCGCCGGACCGCCGGGTGAGCTTCTGTATGTTTTGAGGTAAGCGTCCGGTCTGCCCTGCCTTGCGGGTGATGTGAGCTGCGGGCCACAGTGGCAAGCACTGGTACGGCATTATGGCTACGCGGGTTATCGACGGTTCGGGAGCAGGTGGGGCTGAGCCGCGGCGACGTTTCAGCGACGACGACAAGGCGGCGATCGTGTCGGAGGTAACGATGCCGAAAGCAAGCGTGTTGGATCTCGCGAAACGGCACCGGGTATGCTCCTCGCTCGTGTATCGCTGGCGGCGCGTGCTGCTGCGCGACGGGGCTTCGGTCGAGGCGCTGCATCTGCCGGCACCGGCGTTCGTGCCGGTCAAGTTGGCCAGCGCCCCTTCATCCGCCACCAGAGGCGTTTGGGCCGGGCGTTGTTGAGGTAATCAGCTTGCGTGAGCAACGTGTTCGCCTTGCGCCGCCCATCGATGCGCGGGTGCTCAAGGCAGTGCTAGCTGGGTTCGGGTAATCGCTCACCGATAGGTGTCCGGGTTTACCTGGTGGCCGGCATCACTGATCTGCGCAAAGGCTTCGTCGGGCTGGCGGCGCTGGTGCAGCAGCGCCGCGGCGATCTCGTCAAGCTGCTGTGGTTGGACGACCAAGGCTTGGTGGTGCATGCCAAACGGCTCGAGCGCGGCCAGTTTATTTGCCCAGCGACCGCCGAGGGCGTGGCCGTGCTCACCCGGCAAATACTTCTCTTTGACGATCCGGACCTCTTCTTCGAACATGTACCGCCTCCGGCGCTGAACACCCGAGAGGACCTCGCCGTCACTGCAACGTCTGGTCGTACCGTCAGTGATGTGCCTCACTCTTAAATCAAAGCGGGGCCTCACCTCAATGGCGATCCTTACGATCACAAGCGTTTCGGCGTTCGCTATGGATCACAACCGAATGGCCCGCCGGCACGGCAGGAAGGCCGGGTCGACACAGAAATCGCCTAAGTAGTTTCCAGGGCAATTGTGGACCAGCGGAGGCCACGCTTCGCCATTTCGGCTGACGCAATGTCACCCAGCGGAGAATTCTGCTGCACTGGAAAAATATCGGCGAGGTCGAGTAGATCCTCGTTATCGAGTCCGGCGATGGACGTTTCAATAGCCGCAAGGCGCTGCGAGGCTTGCGACCCCGTCGCGGAAATTCGTCTTATCCGTGTTTTTAGCATTTGGTGTCGATAGCATGGCATTTAAGCAATTGTCAGCCGAATAAACAAGATTGCGATGGTTCGAGAACGACAACGTCAAGCGCGTGGGGCACTTATCCAACGAAATGGTTAACGCAAGCGTAGATTTTGCTCTAAATACCCACATAAACACTCAGATCTCAGTATCGTACGACACGATCGGACGACTTGACAGTCACGGCTCGCTGATAACCTACGAACTCAGGCTGTTGGCAACCGAACGGAGATAAAAGTTGTTTGACGGATTGTGTTCTCGCAGGTACGCCATGCGATAATTTGGTCGGACATATGCTCGAAGGCGCGATGCGGGCCTTGGAACTGCTGGGTGGCTGGTGGCAGCGCAAGTTATAATTGCTCAGAACTTGGGCGGACAACGACTGTTGATCACCTATGCGACGAGATATTCCTCCATCCAGATCTTTCCGCTGCCAATGTTGAAGGGACCAAGGCGCCCGCAGTCAAACGTAAAGACCTGCGATACCGAGTGTTGTTGCCCCCTAAAGGCCTGACAGGGCCTCGCGGGTTTGCGCGATGAACTCGCGGGGTGATCAATAGCGCAAAGCGCGGTGCGGATGCACCTCGTTATAATGGTCGAACCAGCCGGGCAGTTGGTCGATAACGCTCTGCGCATCTGGCCTGGGGTTCACACGGACATGATCGCGCTTGAGGGTGCGGACGAACGCCTCAGCCATGCCATTCGATTGGGGACTGCTGACTGGGGTCGTGCGCGGGATCAGCCCAATGCCTCGGGCGAACGCACGTGTGTTGCAAGCGGTGTAGCAGCTGCCGTTATCCGTGAGCCACTCGATCGGTTCGGGCACGCGGTTCACCTGTCCGTAGCGATGCTCGACGGTGGCGACCATCAAGTCCTGGACGTCCTCGGCGGTGATGCCGCCCGTCGTCGCCACGTGTCCCATAGCCTCGCGGTCACAGCAGTCGAGCGCGAATGCGACACGCACCTCCTCGCCATTATCGCAGGTGATCTCCAACCCGTCGGAGCACCAGCGAGTGTTGCGGAGGTCGACGGCGACCCGGCCATCGTGACGCCGTTCTTCGCGGCGTTCGCGTCCCGCTGTAGCAGCAGCCCATGAACCTTCATGACGCGGTAAACGCGTTTCGGATTGGGCTCTTTGCGCCCGGTCTTCTCGGCCTGCCGGCGGAGCAGAGCATGAACGCGGCGATAGCCATAGGTTGGCAGATCGGCGACGAGCACGCGGATGTCGGCGACCAGCTCGGCATCCGGCAGCGACGGTCGTCCACGTGGTCGGGGCGCCGGGCGATGGCGCATTGCGGACAGGTGTGGGCGAGCGATTCCGACCGCCTCTGCGACCGCGCTCACCGTCCATCTCGCGGCAACGAGGTCGAGCGCAACAGCAGTTTATGGGATGGCCCGCCCCTGATAATCTGAAGCTCTTTGAAGCCTGTTCACGAGGAGAGGACCGATGACTAAGAATGATGTCGCAGTACTTTTAACCGATTATAATACTTGTCATCCTTAGCGATCGCCCGAGAAAGAGCCGTGCCTTGCACAGTCATCCTGCTGTCCTGCATCGTCACGCCTGTGGGGCATTGAGAAGCTGCCCCTGAAGTCGTAGCGGGTACTGGCAGCGTGTACTCCACCTGAAAGTCGCCAAGATCCGGATGGTGCAGCCAGATCTTTTCCGCATCGGTCGTGACCGTATCATGGCCGCCTTGTTCGCTGTGCTTGTGAAACAGGTTGAAACGGCCAATCAGTCCGGCGCTTTCCGGCCTGGGCAGCCCCCACCGGGTGGTCCGGATAGATAGTTAGTGCATTGTTGTCTCCGCCGCCATTGCCGGGCGTAGGTGGAGCGAAGCGGAGCCGGAGGCCGGCAATGGTGGTGTCGCGG
>NZ_JAXOJJ010000009.1:0-163761 GCF_036663615.1 Sphingomonas rhamnosi | reverse complement strand
CCTTCGGCCGCGCGGCACCGACGCTGCGCAACAGTGCGTAGCCCAGAAGACCCGAGACGAACGAACCGGCTAGCACACCAAGCTTCGCTTCCGACTGCAGGATCTGGCTCCCCGGGAATGCTAGCAAGGTGATGAAGATGCTCATCGTGAAGCCGATCCCGCATAGCAATGCGACCCCCAGCAGCTGCCGCTTCCCTGCGTGCGCTGGCATATCCGCTAGGTCGAGACGAACGGCCAGCATGGCAAAGCCGAATACGCCCGTGACTTTCCCGATCAGCAACCCCAGCGCAACGCCGAGCGTGACGGGTGCGACCAAGGCTTCGGCGGGCAGGGCGAGCACTGCCACGCCGGCATTGGCCAAACCGAATATCGGCACGACGATGAAGCCGACCGGCAGGTGCAGCGCATGCTCGAGCCTGTGCAACGGACTGTCGGAGTTCCCGTCCGGACGACCGGGCGTGCACTGCATCGGTATCGTCAACGCGAGCACGACGCCCGCGAGGGTCGCGTGGATGCCCGAACGGAACATCAGGACCCAAAGGACCGCGCCCACCAGCAGATAGGGCGTCAGGCGGCGGATGCCGAAGCGGTTGAAGCTTATCAGAACCGCGATCGCTACAGCAGCCCCGGCCAGGTCCGGTAGCGACGGCTTTGCCGTATAGAACGCGGCGATGATCATCACGGCGCCAAGATCATCGATGATCGCGAGTGCTGCCAGAAATACCCGGAGCGACGCGGGAACCCGGTTGCCCAGAAGTGCGATCACGCCGAGTGCGAACGCGATGTCCGTGGCAGCTGGAATAGCCCAACCGGCTGCGGTCGGACCGCGGTTGAGCGCGAGATACACCAAGGCGGGGACCATCATACCGCCAGCAGCGGCGATCCCCGGCAGGACGCGACGCGGCCAGGTCGAAAGCTGACCATCCAGCATCTCGCGCTTGATCTCCAGGCCGACGAGCAGGAAAAATACCGCCATCAGCGCGTCGTTGATCCAGTGCCCGACCGACAGCGGCCCGACATACATGTGAAGAATGGTTTCGTAGTTCGGCCCGAGGGGCGAGTTGGCAATTATGAGCGCTAGAGCCGCGGCTCCCATAAGCACCAACCCTGCCGAGGATTGGCTTTCGAGGAAACGGCGAATCGAGCTTGGCATTGCAGAGCGCGGTCGGCTCATGATGAAGTCTCCGGAAACAGGTTTGTCGTTGGCGGCCCGACCAGCGTAAAAACCTGTCCGCACCGACACGCGAACACCCGCGCGCTCTATCGCATCGTACCCGTGCCCGAACAACCCGATAGGCGAGCGAAGCCCGCTACGAGTCGGTCATACGCCATGCCCCACGATCGCCTTCGAATGAAAGCGTGTGTTCGGCGCGCATTTTCGCCGCGTCTGCAGGACGGCGAGCAATTTTGCCGAAAATGTCAGGTGCCTGTGCTCTCAGCCGTTCCCATAATCGAGGGTGATCAGGGTTCGCGGCATGGACGGTCGGACTATGCCGTCGGCATCGCGACGGCCAGCATATTAGATGCCGGGATACGGCGTATCAGTGGCGAGGAACGACCTCGACTATAAGGTCACCCGCCTCCAGGCGGCGCGCTTCGGGTTCCCAGAAGCCGAAATCCTGATGCCCGCGATAGATCCGGTGGCCAAGCCCCGTCGCGATGTCGGCAAGCGGCTTGCCGACCTCGTCTGCGGTCACGGTGCGCTCGTGCAGCGCAACCCGCCCGCCAGTCGCGGCGAGATCGGCCATGTAATCCGCGATGTGCGGCCCGTGCGTCGAACCGGCGAGCAGCAGGCCGGCGAAACTGGCAGGATTGATGACCACGGTCGCACCTGCTTGATGTGCGATTGCTTCGTTATCTTCGGACCGGATCACCACGCTGATCGGCAGCTCCGGCGCGATCCGCCGTGCCGTCAGTACGATCAGGATCGACGTGTCGTCGCGACCGGCGGAGACGATCAGGGCGCGCGCACTCGCGAGACGGGCGGCTTCCAAGGCGGCGTTGCGCGTTGCGTTGCCTTCCATCACGGTCGTCCCAAAGCCCTCGGCGGTGCGCAGCGCAGACACATCCTCGTCGATCACCACGATCATGCCCGGATCGGCACCGCGCCGGACGAGCTCGCTGACCGCCTCGGACCCGCTCGTGCCGAAACCGGCTACGACGACATGGCCCTCGAGGTGCCGCTGGATCACCGACATACGCCATTTCTCCCAGACGCCCTTGAGCAGGAAATCATACGCCGTTCCCAGAAAAATGAGCCACACGAACAGCCGGATTGGCGTGACCACGAAGGTATCGAACATCCGCGCCTGCTGCGTCACCGGCACGATGTCGCCATAACCGACCGTCGTCACGGTAATCATCGTGAAATACAGGATATCGGCGAAGGTCACTGGCGCGCCGGAATTCTGGCGGAGGCCCTCCCGGTCGAACCAGTGGACGGCCAGCGCGATACCGATCAGGCCCAGCGCGACCAGTGCGCGCCACGACAAGGCCAGCCACACCGGCGTTCGGCTCTGGCGACGCAGTCGGTAGTGCACGGTATCGGCGTCGTCGGTGTGCATGCGATGCTTCTGCAACGGCAATCACGCACTGTGAAGGCGTTCAAATGTTTTCGGGTGAGCCTGAGCGTTCGCAACGACGTGCGCTTAGCGCATGCTCGTGGCGTGGCCGTACAAAGCTGATGGGTTCAATCGAGGGACTGTATTCGGATATCGACTTGGGGGACTCAAAGTGCGTAATTCGGTCACGATTTCGGCAATCGTCGACCGTCGTTTCCACCACGACGTGTGAATAGCCCCTAGTTTTCTAGACGCCTTGAGCCATCAAAGCCTGCTGCCGTTCAAACTCGACGGGCGACAGCATCCCGTTCCTGACATGCTTGCGGATCGGGTTGTAAAACATCTCGATGTAATCGAACACGTCCTGCCGGGCTTCTTCGCGCGCGTTATAGGTGCGTCGCCGAATGCGCTCACGCTCGAGGAGATTGAAGAAGCTCTCGGCGACGGCCTTATCGTGGCAGTTTCCCCGCCGGCTCATGGAGTGTTCCAGATTGTGAGCCCTGATGAAGGCAGACCAGTCTATACTGGTAAACTGCGAACCCTGATTCGAATGGATCAGCACGCGGTTCTTAGGCTTACGCCGCCAGACCGCCATGTGCAGGGCCTGCAAAACCACATCGGTTGTCTGACGGCTTTGCAACGACCATCCCACCACGCGACGGGAGTAGAGGTCGAGCACGACCGCCAGATAGGCGAAGCCTTCCATCGTGCGGATGTAAGTGTACGCCCTCACTTAACCGAAAGGTCGATCGTGTCGCCAAGCGCGCGGTGGATCTGCTGCTCCTCCAGATCGAGCTCCTCCCCAAGTGCCCGGTGCGCCTCGGCATCGATCTGGTCAGTTTGCTCCATCAGCTTTTCGCGCGCAGCTTCGATGGCGACGAGGCGCAAGCGCTGCTGGGCAACTAGTTGATCGATCTTGGTCTCCACGTCCTGCCCCTCGATGCTCGCCCGCTCGGCGCGCACCTTATACTCCTCGACCAACTCTGCCGCCGCCTCACCATGCTCCGAGGCATCGCTGTCAAGATGCTCCTGCACCGCATCCAGCGATGCGACGGCAAGCTCGGCACGCGCCTTGGCGGTATCCGGTTCGGGTAATCCTACTTCCTCCTGTTCAAGCCCCAGACGACGGATCACCCAGCCGAGCGTCGTACCTTGCAGGACCAGCGTTGCGAAAATCGCACAGAAAGCCAGGAAGACGATGATGTCACGGCCCGGAAAGCGGGCGGGGAGGGCCAACGCCGTCGCCAGGCTGACCACCCCGCGCATGCCTGCCCAGGACAATATGGTCGGATAGCTCCATGGAGGCATCGGATCCGCGTCCCGCGTCGTCCGAGACAGCAAACGGGGGAGCAAAGTCGCCGGAAAGATCCAGACGAAGCGGCTGACAATCAGCGTGACCGAAACCGCCAGTGCGATCAGGCCGAGGCTTTGTGCGTCATACCCTTCCAGACGTTCGACGATGCCGCGCAGCTGGAGGCCGATGAGCATGAACACGAGCGCGGTAAGTAAGAATTCGACGAAGCCCCACACCGTCGACAGGCCAAGCCGCGTCTCCCCGGTGAAGGCAGCGTGCTGACGACGGCCGAGCACAAGCCCGCAGGCGACCGCCGCCAGCACGCCCGACACATGAACTTCCTCGGCGAGGAAGTACGCGAAAAACCCGGCCAGCAGACTGACGGTGATGTCGAGCAGCGTGTCTTCGAGGCGTGCGAAGATCCACATGGCCGCACGCCCGACGAGCCACCCGGCCAGCGTGCCGCCGATCGCTGCGGCGAAAAACTGAAGGACCCCTTCGCCGAAGCTGAACGTGCCCGCGAGCGTGGCGGCAACAGCGCACCGGTACAGGACGAGCGAGGAGGCATCGTTGATGAGGCTTTCGCCTTCCAGCACCGTGACGATGCGCTTGGGCAGCTTTACCTGCTTGAGTACAGCGGCCGCGGCAACCGCATCCGGCGGAGCAACGATCGCGCCCAGCGTGATCGTTGCCCACCAGGGGAGGTCGGGCAAGAGGAGCTTGGCAACGATCGCCACTGCAGCCGCGGTGAAGAAGACTGCGCCGAGCGCCAGCGACAGGATTGGTCGCAGGTTGAAGCGGAACGCCGGCCAATCGGTTCGATAGGCGCTAGCCTGAAGCAGGGGCGGTAGGAAAAGCGCCAGTACCAGTTCCGGGTCGAGTTCGACCGTGCCGATACCGGGAACGAACGCCAGCACCATACCGCCGAACACGAGTGCAACGGCTAGCGGGACATGCAGCCGCTCTGCGGCATATGCGAGCCCCACGGAAGCTGCGACGAGCACGAGCAACAGCTCGAACGTATGCATAAGGCCGGCACCTTCGAAACGGAGAGCGCCGGTTAGCGGCAGATATAGAAGCTCAACCCGATCAGCATATCGTCCGTTCCGCAAAATCGCTTCACTGCATGAGCTACTCTCAGCGAGTCCGGCAGCTATGTCGCGAGACTCTTGAGTTTCGGACGTCGCGTATGTCGCCGCTTTTGCGACAGCGGCATGTCCGAACTTGCTGAAAACCAGCTCGTCCGATAATGGCGGCGACAGGCACCCACTTTTGCGGCAGCCAAGCCGTCCGCCGCCTTTCGGTAGCCGGAGCATACCCTGAGCCAATGTCCGGTTCCGGGTTGCGCAACAGGTCCGCGAGTGACCGACTTTGGGTCAACTAGGCGCAGCCTCTATCCGCCAACAACGTCCACTGTTGACTGGGTAGCGTGAAGGATCACGTTGACCGTCTCGTCGGGCATATCCCACATGGGAAAGTGGCCGCTGGACTCGAACCAGTGCAGTTGCGCAGAAGGAAATGCAGCCATCGCACGCGCCGCCTGTCTCGGCAGGCAGAGCCTGTCGTGCTTGCCCCACCCGATCACGATCCCGCCGGTGCTGTCGGCAGCAGGTCCGGTCTGCTCGGGACCCGTCGCAAGGCTATCGACCAAAGAATCGAAGGTCGGCGTCGTACTAAGACCCTTGAGCTCGGTCGCCACGATCTGCGGATCGAGCGCCCATGGGTGCGCGGACAACTGGGCCAGCAGTGCAGTGCGCGACGCCGCATTCCGGCTCAGCATTGGCAGACCGGGCCGGATCGCTCGCAGCAAACGTCCCGAAGCGCCTATGGTGGTCTTGAAGAATGTGCGCTCCCACCCGCGCCAGAACCCGCCCGGATCAAGCGCGATGACATTGCCGACAACACCGCGTCGAGCGAGTTCGAGCACCAACCGCGCGCCCATTGAACTGCCGACGACGTCAATCCCAACCAGCTCGTTGTGCACGATGTAGCGCTGAACGCTGTCGACCAGCCCGTCGAAAGTTCCGCTATCGTGTTCCGCAGGGGTCGCGCCATGTCCCGGAAGATCAATCGCGATCACCATGCGGTTGGCGCTGAGCGCTTCCAGAATGGTGCTCCACGACCGCCAGCTGCCGCCTAGACCATGGATAAGCAGCAACTTGCGACCGGTGCCGCGCTGGATTTGGTTCATCGCGTATTGCCCTTGTTACGTAAAGAGGCTCAACGATCAGGATCCATGCGTGGGGCCAGCTAGTTACAGGCAGCCAACATGCTCAGTGCCACAGAGTCAATCAAACAACCTACTCCGCGGAACCAGCGCGGACAATTGATGTCCACAAATGGGAGTGAGCTGCGTTTCCAGCTGTGGCGCAGAAATGCTGACTTTCCGGTGTCGCGTATGTTGCCCTTGTTGCGACAGCGTGATGGCGCAACCTGGTGAATTGCGACCCAATTGCTTTGAAGCAGAATTAGCTAGAATATTGTTTAAGTGATCGTTTCACTTGCTCCGATGGGCCATCCCACGAGCCGAACCGAGATCGATCGCTGGCAGTACGCGAAAACCGGGCCTGGCGAACGAATAGCCCTGAACATATCGGATCCCGATGGCTTGCAGCGTCGCGAACTCGGCAGCGGTCTCAATGCCCTCGGCGATGACAATGATCCCCAGCTTCTCGCACAGCGTTACCATGCTTTCGATGATCATGCGGCGCGGTGTGCTCACATCGACGCCGCGGACCAAGTCCATGTCGAGCTTGATAATATCGGGCTGAAAGCGGGCGAGCAGGCTGAGCCCTGCATACCCCGCTCCGAAATCGTCGAGCGCGGTACCAAACCCCATCTTCCGGTAGGTCGCCACGATGTCCGCGATGTGGGCAGGATCAACCATTTTCTCGTTCTCCGTGAACTCGAAGATCAAGCGATTGGTTGGAAAGCCCGCTGCGGAGGCGGTCTTCAGCGTCAGTTGGATGCAGGCCGCGGGCGAGTAGACCGCGTTCGGCAGAAAGTTGATGGAGAGCCTTGCCTCAGTATCCAGGATCCCGGCCTTGACTGCGCCCTCGATTGCGGCGACGCGGCAACGCTGATCGAACGCGTAGCGGTTCTCGTCGGTCACCTGAGCAAGAACGCTTGCCGCACTCTCTCCCTGCGGTCCGCGAACCAGCGCTTCGTAGGCGAACGGCAATCCAGAGCGCAGATCTACAATCGGCTGGAATGCCATAGCAATTTCGAAGCCGATCTCGCGGCCTTCCCGGCAACCTGAGCACGTTAGGCGCCGGCTCGTTGCGTCCAGTTCCGTCAAGTGCATACCTCGGCGGCATAGATGAACAGCTTCAAGGCACGATTTCTCAGCAAGGCGATACACTCCTCAGCCGTGCTGACCAACGACTTGCGAGCGCCTTTATCGACCTCACGCAGCCGCGTGCTCTTCTTCAAGCGCCAGGCTATGCAACGTTGCGAACAGTGCTTCACCGGTCATACGCGCAGGATCGAAGCCGGTGTCTTGGGCGAGCCCACTGTAGCGCGCCGCATCGTCTATCGACGACCCGACGAAGCCCATCGACCAATTCTCGAACGCTCGTTCGGGTGCTGGATCGAACGCCAACAAGGACACATCGCCATGTCGCTCGTCCTGCTGGATGCGCTCGAATACCTCTTCAACGGCCGACTGTGAGCCCTCCAGTACCTGGGCGAAGCATCCGGAATTGAACATGAGCGCGCCGGTTACGCCGACGCGCTCATTGTTCGCCTGGCTCTTCGCCAAAATCGCGGCAATCTCGCTTGCGACCGCCTCCGCATCCCCGGTGATGGCATTGCGGCTGTAGTACACCAGCCGGTAAAGGTCGTTCGACATCGGATGTCTCCTCAGGAAGCAAGCGCGAGAGGCGCGGGCTCGATCAGTGCGGAGGCCGCCTCGGCCGACATAGGTCGTCCGGTGAGGTACCCTTGGACCTCCTGGCAACCCTCGGCCTGGAGGCAGGCAAGTTCGGCTTCGGTCTCGACGCCCTCGGCAATCGTCTTCATGCCCAGCGTCCCGGCAAGGGTGATCACGGCACGGACGACCGCGCGTCGATCCGCATGGGCCTCGATATCTCGGACGAAGCACTCATCGATCTTAATCTTGTCGAATGGGAACTTCTGGAGGTGACCTAGCGACGAGTAACCGACGCCGAAGTCGTCCATCGACACAGCGACGCCGAACTCACGCAGATTGTTCAGTACAGTGAGTGCAGCATCGGTGTCGTCGAGAAGGGCACGTTCCGTGATTTCAAGCTCGAGACGCTCAGGCGGCAACTGAGCCTGGGTGAACGCCGATTTGACCGTTTCCAGGAGCTTGGCGTTGCGGAACTGAGCCGGTGACAGATTGACGGCTATCGTCACCGACGATGGCCAGCTGGCAGCCTGCTTGCAGGCGGTGCGCAAAACCCACTCCCCGATGGCTGTGATGACGCCAATCTCCTCGGCAAGCGGAATAAATTCGCCAGGGGAGACAGCCCCACGCGCAGGATGGTGCCAGCGGATAAGCGCCTCGAAACCCACGACCGCCATTGAGGCGAGATTGAATTGCGGTTGGTAAACAAGTTCAAACTGCTTGAGAGCCAAGGCGCGTCGAAGGTCAACCTCCATGGCCCGCCGCGCCTGCATACGCTCATCCATGCCCAACTCGAAGAAGCGGTGGCAGCCACGCCCGTCTGCCTTGGCGCGGTAGAGCGCAAGGTCGGCATTCTTGAGCAAGGCGTCCGGCTCAGAGCCATCTCCCGGCCCAATCGCGATACCGACGCTCGCACCGATGTGCAGCATGTGGCCTTCGACCGCATAGGCACGGCCGATCAGATCAACCAGACGGGACGCCAGCGCTGTCGCGGCCGCCGGCTGTGGCGCGTCGGACTGGATAACAGCGAACTCGTCGCCGCCTATGCGCGCCACTATGTCGCCGTCGCGAAGCGCGCTCTTAAAACGCTCCGCAACCTTCCGGAGCAGTGCGTCGCCGATAGGATGTCCCAACGTGTCATTCACCGCCTTGAAGCGGTCGAGATCAACATAGAGCACGGCCGTTGCCTGACCTTTTCGCGCTGCGGCGGCGAGGCGTTCCACAAGCCGCTCTCTCAGCGCCTTCCGATTGGCAAGACCTGTAAGGGCATCTCGATCAGCGAGTTCGGCATTACGAACATAGGTCGTGACATCGTCCATGCTCAGGACGAAGCCGCCACTCGATAGCGAACGGAGAGTGCAATCAAGCAGACGGTCGTCGGCAAGTTGGAGCCTCATCGGCGCCACTTCCACGTCGGCGTCCTCGGCCGCGAGCACGTTATCGCCGCCAGTTGCGCCACAACTCGCAAACAAGGCTGCCAGCGTGCAGCCGATCGGATCGACCGGACTGAAAAGAGCTTCCGCACTCGCATTGGCGTACTCGACGTGGCGATCCTCATTGAGGATCAACACCGCTGTCGCCATTTCCGGTAGCGCCGAGGTGCGGGGTTGCAGCACTCTCAGGAATTCTTGAACGCCGCTAGCAATTGTCACGGGCTTGTTCTCCATCACGCAGGATGGTTACGCCGGAATGCTCAACGAAGAGTTGACGTTGCGGCAGCGTGTAAGATCTCCGCCGGCCGCTTGGGCGAGAACGCCGGCAACACTCTCGATGCCGCTGAACGACAGCGATACCTGATCGCGGTCGAGATACGGTTAAACGCCAACGGATATTTGGATCGGGGACGAAGCGGCTGGATCCTTAATCTCGGTCGCGAAGGCGACTTCACTTTTCTAAATGGGCGTCCGGTTTTGAAGGTCGCAGGAGCAGTGCTGAACGGCCGAAAAGAGCGCTAGCTGCCATGACCCTGTCGCGGAAGTGCTGAGTTTCGGATGTCTCGTATGTCCCGCCTTTTGCGACGGAGCTAGGTGTGTCTGAGGACAGAAGCTGGATCCACAGCAGCTGCCCGTAGAGCTGGGTAAATTGTGCTGGTCACGACGCCGATCGCAACCAGCGCTACGACCCAGGCAATCTCGGTGGGAGAGATTACCAAGGGAAGAGAAAGCAGGACGTCGAGCTCGATAGGCGGGTGATCCATCATCGCCCTGATTCCGGCGGTGATCGGATCTTTGGCGGCTTTCAGACCGAACCCGAGTGCCAAACCAGCCAGCTCGCCGACGAGGCCGATTGTCACGCCAACGACAATGAACACCTTTGCCGTGGAGTATCGCGACATGCCCATTGTCCGAAGAATAGCAATTTCGCGCACTTTATAGCGAACCAGCATCACCATCGACGACAGTACGTTCGACAAGGCGATGAGCGTTACCAACGATATGATCAACGTCATGGCCAGCCGTTCCTGCGCCAGCGCCGTGAACAGAGTTGCGTTCATGCTCTGCCAGGTAGCAACCGTATAGCCCGGCCCCAGTCGTTCCTTGATGGTCGCTACAACCGCATCTTGGTGTTCAGGATCGCTGAGTCGTACATTGATTTTGCTGGCGACACTGTCCGTTCTCAGGATCGCTCGAAGGTCGGCGATCGGCATTATGACGCGGCGACTGTCGAACGACTGTACCTGCGTGCTTACGACGCTGGAGACGGCGAGATCGTGATTGTCGACAGCAAGTCCATCACGATCGAAGCGGACCATCGTTATCGCTGCGTGATCGCCAGGAGCAATCCCAAGCCTGTCCGCGAGATCGCTCCCCAATGCCATCGTTCCTGAGCTCGTGGGAGCAGCGCCTGCAATGCTGTGTGCTGAGCCGTTAAACAGAGGGCTGACGCTTATCTGCGACGGCTGCACACCTTGCAGGTCAGCCGCAAATGACCTTCCGCCAGCGGTAATCAGACCGGAAGCGTCTAGCGATGCGGTTGCCGCCTGCACCCCGCGAATGGATTCAAGCGTCCGTTGCACCTCGGCCGGGCGAGCAATCCGAAGCCTCGGACCACTGACGAACAGATGGCCGTCCGCCGACGCGATCTGCCCTGCAAGTCGGACCTCGGCGCCATTCATGAAGCTCACGACTAAAACCAACGACGCGACGCCGATCATGATGCCGGCGCACCCGATCGCCGCAATGAGCAGTGCTAAGCGCCCACCTGCGCCAGGGACCAGGAAGCGCGAGGCAAGAAGCTTCTCGAAAGTCGTGAGCAAGGACATCCTTCCAGCAACGCCTGCATCCTAGAAACAGAAGCGCGACCTTATGGTACGATCCTGTCGGTAGGCGCTAGGATGAACGACCATCAGTGCGTGCTAAAAGCGGCACTTTTCGCCCAAGTAGGGCCACCACCACCCAGTGTCGCTAATATGCTGAGTTTCGGACGTTGCGTATGTCGTCGCTTGTGCGACAACTCGGGCCTGCTACCCGGTGCGGAATGGCCTGTCGCCCTCAGTGAGGGCAACAGGCTGCTAGCTCACTTGTAGTCAACTTGGCCGATGTCGCTTGCTTCGTGCTTTAACGCCTTGCACGCGTTCACCCATGCTGGGTCGCCGGGATACAGCGTGGAACGCAGATAGGCCCATGTCATGCGCTGGGTGACCGCGAGGCGATCTGGATCCTCATCGTCGGTTTCCTTCGCGTCGTACCCCGCGATCCCGCCCAGGCCATGCCCTGCTCCGAAGAGGGTCAGCAGGCAGTCTGCTCCCGGACCGTGATGATAGGGATCGGCATGCCAGTCGGCACCGCGCTCCGTCAGGTGCGGGCTGGCATCGCTGTCGCCGAACACCACCAAAGTTCGTGTGGTCATGGTCGAGAAGTCGAGGCCGAGCGCGGGATAGCGCAGCCCCATTGGCCCGTTCAAGTCTTCGCCACGACCCAGCACGGCGAGCAGCACGCCCGCTTTGATCCGTGGTTCGCGCATGTCAACGCCGGGCGCAGCATCTGCGGAAGCGGTCAGCCGTGCGCCGAGCAGGACGCTGACGGTATGGCCACCCAGCGAATGGCCGATCGCAGCGATCCGGCCGTAGTCGAGCCGACCGGCAATCGCCGGCACCATGGCCTCGATCGCCTCCATCTGGTCGAGGATGCACGTCATATCCCCGACGCGTTCGCGCCAGAAGAGCGGACCACCCGGCGCATCAGGGGTGAGGCCGCCCACTTTGGAGTTAGGGTGCGTCGGCTGAATAACAACAAAGCCGTGCTCCGCCAAGAAGTTGGCCAGCGGTCCATAGCCATCTTTTGAGGGAATGTAGAGCGAGGGTCCGTGCCCGTGCGACAGCAGAACCACGGGCAGGTCGCTGCCATTCATTGGAGCTGTGATCCGGAGCTCCAATGGCGCGCCGCGCCCCGGTGCGGGAAGCGTGACGGGACTGATCGAAATTGTGGTGACCGCGTCGCCGATCGGCAGGTGACGAGCCTTGTCGATGAGGTTGTTCATGGATCGTGTCTCGCTTCTTGTTGGCGGCAACGGGCAGATCGCCTACATCAGGGATACGGAGCAATGTTCCGCATGACACCCATATGCGGAGCAATGCTCCGCATATCAAGCGACAAAGACGGGAGACGCGTTTGGCGGACGACGTGAACGCAGCCACTGACAGCGATGCGACGCCGAAGCGGCGTGTTCGCGCCGATGCGCGGCGCAATGAGGATGCCGTGCTGGAAGCGGCTAAGGCCGTCTTCACCGAGTCCGGCGTCGACGCGACGGTTCGGGAGATCGCGGCGCGAGCCGGCGTCGGCATGGGGACGCTGTATCGCCGCTTCCCGACGCGCTCGGACCTGATCGCGGCGGTATTTCGACGCGAAGTCGATGCCTGCGCCGCGGAAGCCAGCACCCTGGCAGCGGACCATCAGCCAGGCGAGGCTCTGGCGCGCTGGCTGAGACGCTACTCCGTATTCCTGGGAACGAAGAAGGGGCTGGCAACCGCCTTGCACTCGGGCGACCCGGCATTCGGTCCGCTGCCTGCGTATTTCAGGGCTCGGTTCGAACCTGCCCTCGCGTCCCTGCTCGCCGCGGCGGCTGCGGCGAACGAAGGGCGCGCCGATATCGAGCCCTATGACCTGCTGCGCGCGATTGGAAACCTGTCCGTCGCGAGCGGCGATGACGGCGCGGCACACACCGCGCGGATGCTGGATCTGCTGATCGATGGGCTGCGTCACGGATCAAAGGCGTCAGTCCATTCTACCGATCCCGAACACGCGAGAAATCAGACATCTCTGGACCCCTGATGAAAGCCAGTCCGGCTTGGAGTTCGCGTGTGTTGCGAAATGCCAGAGCTTGTCGCGGAAGTGCTGATTTCTTGTCGCGTATGTCCCGCTTTTCGCGACAGTATAACCGCGGCAGCGGGGCTATCCGGCTAAGCATGTCGGCAAGGAGATCACGAGGCGTGAGTGATCCGCCTGGCGACAATGCCTGCGACGGTTTCGTCGGCGATACGCAACAGCTCTTCCACCGTCGCGCCGTCCCGTGCCTGCACCGATATACCCTGCTGCACGGCCGACAGGTACGCTGCCATCCGCTCTGCCTCGGTTCGTTCAAGCCAGCGTGATAGGGCATTCGCGACACGGTCGCGTAGCGCGCGCCGGCGTTCGCACAACTCGAGTGCGAGTTCCTGCTGCTCGATGGCGCCTTCGATCAGGCCGGTAGAGATCATGCAACCGCGCTCCTCGACCGTTACTGCCCGGATCGCCGCATCGAATAACCCAGCCACCGCCGCCTCCAGCGTCTCGGCACCGTCCATGCCGTCCAGCGCACCTGGCAGGCCTGCGTAGAGATCGAGCGCTTCGCGGTAGAGGCCCGCTTTGCTTCCAAAGGCCGCGTAGAGGCTAGGCGGCGCGATGCCGATTGCGGTCGTCAGATTGGCGATCGACACGCCTTCGTACCCGTGGCGTCGGAACAGGCGCATTGCGGTTTCGATCGCTTGAGCTCGGTCGAAGCTGCGTGGGCCTGCAGAACGGCGTTGGCGAGGCTTATCCATAGCGATCACTAAACACAGCTTGACACAGAAAGGCAACGTCCTAGTCTGTAGCGATCGCTAAACACAAGGACCGTATTACATGATTCGTACGCCATTCCCGAAAGTAGCCGGGTTCGGTTCCGTCCACGGAGTTCCGAGCCTGCCGGCGGGCTTCGCCGACGTGTTTGAGAGCTACCGTGTGCCGACCGGAGAGATCGAGCTGCACACCGTGATTGGAGGCGAGGGCCCGCCGCTGCTGCTGCTCGGCGGATGGCCGCAGAACTGGTACATTTGGCGAGACGTGATGCTGCCGCTGGCCGAGCGGTTCACCCTGGTCGTACCCGATCCTCGCGGTCTCGGCATCACGGACAAACCTGAGAATGGCTATGACAAGGGGACGCTTGGCCGCGATCTGTTCGGGTTGATGACCGCGCTTGGACATGAACGCTTCGCAATGGTCGGCCACGATTGCGGCATGTGGGTCGGCTACGCGATGGCGGCAGACCAACCGGAGCGTATTGCGCGGATCGCGCTGGGCGAGGCAATTATTCCCGGCGTCGCCGTCTCCCCGCCTCTGATCCCTGACGAGCGACCGCTCAACGACTTCCTGTGGCACAACAACTTCTGCCGCGTGCGGGGCGTGACCGAGGAGCTGGTGGCTGGTCGCGAGGAAATCTTCTTCGACTATCAGTTCACCAAAATCCCCGTGCCGAACCCGATCCCAGCGGACATCCGCGCCTTCTACATTGACCTCATCAAAAGCGATCGTCGTACGCTGCGCGCGAGCTTCGACTATTACCGGGCGATCGACGACGACATCCCGGCCAATCGCGAGAGGATGAAGACCCGGCTGACAATGCCAGTGCTGGGTTTTGCTGGCGCATTGGCGTGCGGGGGTGCGGTGGAAGAGCAGCTTCGCCGCGTCGCCGATGATGTTCGCTGTGCCGTAATTCCTGATTGCGGGCACTTCGTTCCGGAGGAAAAACCGGAAGCGCTGCTGGCGCTGTTGCTGCCTTTCCTGGAGGCTTATCGCGCTGAGCTGAGCTGAGCTGCATGCATGCATGTGCGTGAGGTTCGTCTGTCTTTAATGCTGAACGAGCCTCCCGCATTGCGCGACAGGGCTAACATTTTGCCGACCACCCCGACCTCGGGGACGCACTGCACGTTCTTGATCGTCGACGGCGTCTGCCGCGCTTTGTCGCGAATGTGCTGAGTTTTGCACCACCAGCATTACGACGAGCAGGTCCTCGAAGGCGTAAGCGTCCGGTGACCCGCGTGTTGCGGCGTTCGGCGTAGCGGTCGATGTCTGGGCCTGCGGTGGTCTCCTTCTGGAGTCCAGAAGGAGGTAAGTAGATGGGGCGGATGGAGGTTATCACCCGGAAGGAGCGCCGGCGGATTTACAGCGAGGCGGAGAAGGCGGCGGTGGTCGCCGAGGCGTCGGTGTCGGGCGTGACGGTGCGCGAGGTGTCGCGGCGGCTCGGCATCGCGGAGAGCCTTATCTATAACTGGCGGTCGGCGCAGCGGAAGGCGGAGAGCATCGCAAGCGAGCCGTTGCAATTCATTTCGTATGGCGTGATGACGGACGCGGTCGCGTCCGAGCCGAACATGGCGCTGACGCCGAAAGTGCCTGCATCGGCACCCGCCAAGCCGTCGCCACCTACCGCACCGGCAGAAGACTTGGTCCGCCCGCATCCGGGAGGCGACCGGGTACGCGCGGACGCTGCGCAGCAAGCGCACGCAACTGCCCGCCCGACAAACCGTCTGCTGCAACCATCATTGTTTGTTGGTCACTCATCGCCAGGATTTGAACGATTTCAGGTTCGCGCAGCCCAGCATGCCTCACGGTCTGGCGGGCTCGGAAAGCCGGGCTCCTCAGAATCCGGCGGAAACGGAGACCAAGTTTTCTCGTCGCTTGTCCGAACTGGCGCGCTTGGATCTTGCCCTCGGCGTCCAACTGACGTTCGCGTTTCGTGTTTGCCGGATCTGCAGCTGATGGCGTGGGCGCTTCCGTCGGCGAATGCGCGTGTCGCATCAACAAAACATATCCCCCTTTGCGCAACTCGGCGGGCAGATCGGCTGAAGCCCTCGTGCCGCATGCCCCGGACACAAAAGCGGCCGCTATCCAGAGCCATGCTGACGTTCGCAATGTTTACGTCCAGACATTCGTAACGATGACTTCGCGTCGACAGGCGGCGTCGCAGACCGGCAACGCCGCCACTTGGGGCTCAGGCGGTGTACATCCGGCGCAGGCTAGCAATCTCGGGCGCGCCAAGCCCAAGTTCGTCGCGAAGGTAGCCGGCGGTTCCCCCGGCATGGCGGTCGGTGATCTTGAAGACGGCTTCGATCGCGTCACGGTTCACGCCCGAGAGAGACCGCATCACGGCTGGAGATATATTGCGCCAAGGGTTCGCCCCTTGGTCGGCAGACGGACCGGCGCGCTCGGGGTGATAATAGCGGTTCGAAAGCAGATAGTCTTCGATCACCGTCTCACGCGGTACGCCGAGGGCGGTGAGCAGCAGGGCGGCGGCGATGCCGGTGCGGTCCTTGCCGGCCGAACAGTTGAAGGCGAGCGGCGCGTTGCCGGAGAGCAGCTCCGCGAACATGCGACGATACTGACCGTTGAACTGGGTCAGGATTGACGGATACATCGCCGCCAAGGCTCCCTTGGCTTGTTCCGGGGTGATTTTCGTGAGATCGAAATTGCCCCCACCCATGGTCCTCATACTGTAATCATCCGCCAGCATGCGCGGCGACTTGCCCGCAGGCCAGTTGGTTGGCTCGACCTGACGTTCCTCGCGTGCGCGAAAGTCGCACACAGCGCGGATGCCGAGCTTGCCAAGATAACCATAATCCGCGACCGTCAGATTATGCATTGAGCCGGAACGGTAGAGCAGGCCCCACCGTACCGTACGGCCGCCGACGGTGCGGTAGCCGCCGAGATCACGGAAGTTCTGGCCGCCCTGGAGCGGCAGGAGGCGCTGATGCGGCGATTTCACCGGCGGCTGTGGAATGGCGACTACAGGCCCGCGGGCGCCGAGAGGCGACGCGATTGGCGCCGCAAGCACCAGCGCGAGGCTGGAAAGGATAAGGTTCTTCATCTTGATCATGGCATCATCATCCTCGGACGCAGCTTAACGGTCATTTCGCTCCATTCCAGAACCGGAAGGCGCGCGCGGATCCGTATTAGTGGTTAGAACTTCATGTTGACTTCGCCGCCGAAGGTGCGGGCTTCGTTGAAGAAGCCAGCGACGCCGGTTGTGGGAGCGCCCGACTTCAGGAACACATGCTCTTCGTTAAACAGGTTGCGAGCCCAGGCCGATACGGTCAGCTTCGTACCGCCATTCCCCATGTCGATATCGGCGACGGCGATCCGACCGTTGAAGACCAGCCCGGAATCGCCCTTAGGCTGTTTGTAGGTAACGGCCCGCGTCACCGGATCATAGGCGGAATCGGTGTAGGCGCCGTAGTATCCGCTGTCATAATTGCCATCGAGGTGAAAGAGCAGCGAGACATCATTCAGCGGAAATGCATAATCGATCGATCCGCTTGCCGAATTTTTCGGGGTGTAGACCTGATAGATCGGGATCGGCACAGTAATGAGTACGCCACCCGTCTGCGGGAATGGATTGAGCGCGTCCGGAATTTTCACGCTGTTATAAGCATAGCTGGCCGACAAGGTGAGGCCAGTGACTGGGGCCAGGGTGAATTCTGCTTCGATACCTTTCAGTTTGCCCTTGCCCGTGTCATTGACCGTGTTGGTCGTCGTGCGGGTCGTCGTGACACGAACGCCGTTGACCACGTCTTCGTATAGGCCGCTGAAGTCGAGCTGGATGTCTTTGTATGTGCCTGCATAAGCCGCAATGTTGAAGCGGGCCCGGTGGTCCCAGAACTCGGTCTTGGCACCGATTTCGAACATGGAGACCGTTTCCGGGTTGAACGGTTTGTAGTCGGTCGCCCGGGAATTTGCGCCGCCCGACTTATAGCCGGTGCTCCACTTGCCATAGACATGCACGTCCCGCGTGACGTCAATCGCGAGGTTGACCATCGGATCGACACGCGACCAGTGCGCGTCCAATCCGATCGGTGCCTGCACGTTCACGCCGTTGATTGGAAGAATCGGTGCGACGTTGTTGACGATAGTCAGCGCGCCCACCTTCTCGTCTCGTGTCCAGCGCGCGCCGCCCGTCAGGTGCACCAGGTCGTTCAGGATCGACGGTGTGTAGGTCGCCTGTCCATAAGCGCCGATGCTGGTTGTCTTGACATGGCTGGCGCGATCGATCGCGCGGTTTGCGGGATCGATATTGAGCACGGTGTAAGTGCTGCCGGCGGCATCCAGGAAGGCGTTGGTGTTGTACGCCTGTGCGTTATCCGACACCTTTTCCCGATAATAGAGCGCGCCGACGGCATACTGCAGTTGATCGCCGAACTCGCCGATCGCCTGCAGCTCCTGGCTGATCTGGTCCTGCTTGAAATAGGCCAAGCTGTACCGGCCGAAGGCGAAGCCGGGATAGCTGGTGACGAAGCCGGTGCCGGGCGTCGTGACCGTCGACGGACGGTTGAAGTCACCGTTCGGGTTTGCCGTCGTGACCGCCTGCTGCATGGAGGTGGCGACCGAGGCGTTGTCGAACTGGCTCTGGGTCAGCTTGCGATAGGCGGAGATCGACTTGAGCATCAGCGAGGGTGCTGCCTGCCATTCCAGGTTAAGTCGGACGCCGCTCGATTTGCCAATGCTCGGCTGTTCGATCGTGCCAACTGCAGCCTCCTTGGCGCGGTGAGGCTGAAGCCTGGCCGCAGCGGCGAGCTTGTTGGTGCCCGCCGATATCTGCTGCTGGTACAATGTCGTCGATGCGTCGTAGGAGGTGTCGGCCGCCAGATCGACGGTGAAGTCCGACGATGGCTTCCATAAAATCTCGCCATGCACGCCGCGCTTGCTAAAGCCGTTGAAGTCCGACTGGCTCTTAAGGGGATTTTTGACTGTACCTTCGCGGTGGGTGACCACCCCGTCCAGCTTGATGCTGATATTGTTGAATTCCGGTAAGTCGATATGCGTTTCCGCCTTGTAGCTGCCGAAATTACCAGCGCCGACGGTCGTGTTCATCTTGAACTTGCCACTCGGTCGCTTCGTGACGATGTTGACTGCGCCACCTTCTGTATTGCGGCCGAACAGGGTGCCCTGCGGACCCTTTAGCACTTCAATATTCTCGATGTCATAGAGCGCGGCGCCAAGTCCCTGCGGACGCCCCATGTAAACGCCGTCGATATAGATGCCGACGCCTTGGTCACGTGCGGGCTGGTTGCTGTCGGACAGCACGCCGACGCCACGAATGTTGACGATCAGTGCACCGGGGCGCGAAAAGAACGGCGCGACGCGCAGTGAAGGGATCGCGCCATCCCCGAGATCAGTGAGCGACTGGACATGGCGGTTCACCAGATCGTCGCCGCGCATTACCGAGATGGAAATCGGGGTCTTCTGCAGGCTTTGGGGCCGCTTCTCCGCGGTGACGACGATGTCTTGCAATCCCTCCGTTGGCTCCGCCGCTTCCGGTGCCGTAACAGGTGCGACTTGGGCCAGCCCCGCTGAGCCGCTGGCAAGGACGAACAGCGACGCCCCCGCGGCGGCGGCACGTAGCAAACGCTTCGAGAAACTGGAATTTGGCATGCGGACCCCCATTGATTTCGATGCCCGACTAGAACGGCTGTATGTCAATGCCGTGACACTTGTATGTTAATACGCGCGTCGGCAATGTGCTCGTGAAGGAGAGAGGAGGCATGGCGACCGCGCCAGAGAATGGGACGAGGCTTTCAAAACAGACAAAAGAACGGTTGATCGACGCGACACTGGGCGCCTGGCAATCTGGTGGCAGCGCGACGATCTCGGTCCGTTCGTTGTGCACGTCTACGAACATTCAGGTGTCGTCCCTCTATCACCATTTTGGCAGTCTGGAACGCTTGTTGGTCTCTGCGCAGGAGTGTGCAATCGACGCCGCGGAGGCCTGGTGCACGCGTCAAATCGATTTGCTGCCGGATGACGCCATGCCGCCTCCCGCGCTTGGCGCTTTGCTAGCCGGGCTGATTGACGACTGGTGCCATGACGAGCGCAGGCTCGCTTTCGCCTGGCGGGAATGCCATCTGAACGCGGTCAAGCAGGCAACTTTCATACCGCTGGCTAGACGGTGGACGACGCTGTGGAGCTGTTTCTGGACCGAGCTCTGCGAACGTCTCGGCATCGCGCAACATGCGACCACGACCGCCCGCTTTTTTGCCGGGGAGAGCGGATTCCATCTCGTGCCGTGGAACCGGCAGATCGATCGGGCGGCGCTCGGCGAAGTCTGCGCTGGTTGGAGTGCCTGGCTTTGCGGGCAGGTCTCGTCCTCGTCACCCTGGCGGGACCGAGCCCACGCGCTGGCCGGCGCCGGTCTTGTTCTTCCGCCGTTGCGTGATGACGTCACTGAACGGATCGCGGCCACGGCGGGCGCAATCGTCGAGCGGAGTGGGGTTGCAGGCCTGACGTATCGGGCCGTTGCCGTCGATGCCGGTCTGACGCTGGGTGTCGTCTCCCACAAGTTCCGGACCGGCGCCGATCTCCTGGCGGCCGCGTTCGACGCGCTTTACCGACGGGCTGCGACCAGGACTGCCGACGAGCTGGCTGACCTTCCCGCCATGCAACCTAAGGCTTTGGCGCACGAACTCGCCGAAATAGTTGTGCGGGAGTTTGCCGGAACCCTGGGACTGGACGAACTACTGCTGGCCTGCGCCCGCAATCCCGCGCTGCGCCCGTTCGGCGGACATCTGCGCTACCTGCGCGGACGGACCAGCGGTCACTATCTGGCCGCGCTGCTCGGGCCCGCTAGTCCGATCCATCACATCGATGCCGCAATCTTCTCGAGCTTCCTGGTTGGGGTGACGGGCGTCTACGGTTTTGTTCAGGATCGCGAGCAACGAATCGCCGGCGCCGAGGCAGAGATCGGGCAGGTTATTGCAACGCTGACCGCCGGCTAGGCCAAGTCTGAACGTCCCGGGATCGTCACATCCCCACGGCAATGGGCAACTTCACATCGAAGGTGCGTTCTGCCATGTCACCGCGGTTAACGCCCGTCCAACTCGTCGCCTTCTCATTGCCTGTCATCGTGTTCCAGGGCATCGAGATCGCCTGGCGCACCTATCTGCCGGCGTTTCTCGCGCAGACGGTGGGTTTGTCGTTGGCAACGATCGGCGGTCTGTTGCTGCTGGCGCGCGTGTTCGATGCCGCTGCCGCCCCTGTGATCGGATGGGCCAGCGATCGTATGAGCGGCAAATTCGGTGCCCGCCGGACATGGTTGTTGCTTGGCGCGCCGTTGGTAAGCGTGGGCGCTCTCGGCCTATTCAGGGCGCCACCGGGGAGCCCCATCTCGATCATCCTCCTGTGGGCACTCACACTGCACTTTGGCTACGCGTTGATGGTCACGCCGCACGGCGGATGGGGGCTGGAGATCGGGATCGACGCGCAGGAGCGCACGCGGGTCCAGGGCACGAAGATTTGGTTTGCCGCTCTTGGAGGCGGGCTGATCCTTTTGACGCTGGCCACGGCGGAACGCCGCTACGCGGCGTCACCGGCTGACCAGATGGGCCTGCTTGCCAAAATAATCGCAGTTTTGGCGCCGCTCGCGACCCTGCTGCTCACATGGGTTGTTCGCGAGCCGACCCGGCGGATGGTTGCAGCCGGTGTGTTTCCGCTAAGGCAGCTTTCTGGAATCATGCGTGATCCCAGCGCGGGGACCGTGCTGTTGCTTTACACCCTTACTGGCCTTGCCGAGGGTGCCAGCGGCAGCGCTCTGATTTTCTTCATCGTGGACGGACTCGCGCTTCGCGGGTGGGGGAGCAGTCTCGCCTTCGTCCAATATCCGATGATGCTAATCGTCGTTCCGCTCTGGTTGCGATGGAGCGATCGCCGCGGCTGGCGACAGGTGTTCATGACCGTTTACGCATGGCAAATGATGGTCGCGATCGTCGGATTTGCCGTGCCGATGGCGATGCCGGCTGCCGCTGCGGCCTTTCTGATCCTTCGCTACGCCACTGGATCCACCGAGTTCATCCTGTTGCGTGCCATAACTGCAGACGGCGTCGCGCGCGACGCCGAAGCGGGACGTCGAACGGCGGCAAGTAGTTACGCGCTGTTCAACGTCGTTCTCGTCGGCGCCATGGGCGTGGGCGGGGCAGGGGTGATGGCGTCGCTGAGCGCCTGCGGATACGGTAACGGCGTCGTCTTGCCACAACAGCAGTTCGCGATCCGTCTGGCTTATTTGCTTCCAACCATCCTAGCCGGTTTCATAGGCTTTATGCTCCTGCTGGGTGGGAGAGGTCGCAACCTGATCCGATATCCGTCAAGCGCGTTGAAGTGTAGGTCAAGGTAGAGGGGGCATGGACGCCGCCCCGAACTGACGCTTGCACTGCACCCTCGCCCACATAAACAGCCGGAACGTCTGGTTGCGGGGCTGTCCGAACCAATCGCCCGGGGCAGGTACTTACCGCCAAGTTGTCGCGGATGTCCTACTTTTGCGACAGCTGAGGCAATAGCCGGCCTTTAGCTGCTCAGTCGTCGCACAACTCCGTTGCAGAACGAGGTGGTTTCAAAACACATTTGTGACAATCTATTTCGGCGGTGAAAGTCGACTAGGCACGGTATAAGCGGGATCGGCTGCTAGCGGATATGCTCCATCTTGAGCCCTTTGGCCTTTACCTTCTTCCACTCGCGATCTGCAGTAAGGGCGGGAACGCCAAGTAGGATCGCAAGCGCTAGACAGGAGCGATCACCAAGTCCGCGCCCAAACTCCTTCGTTTGAGTGTGCAGCTCAGCGGCCGCATACGCTGCCTCCACGTCGTGAGGACGTACATCAAGACGAAGCTCGTCTAGGATCTCGCGGATGGTGGCTGCGCCCAAACCACCAAGCAGGAGTTCCTTGATAACCTCCTGCAGATTGACGGCGGAGATCGCTGCTCGTCCGACGTGAGGTGTGACATTGTCGGCGCCTGGTTCATCCCGAACCAGCGCCAGCACCGCGGATGCATCCATTACAACAGATGTCATGCCGGATCTCCCTGCCGGTCCGAATGCGAAGACTCGCCTGCCTCGGTGACGGCCTCTGCCTTGCGATCAGATAGGAAGTCGTCGATTGTTCGGGCCTGCTTGGCATGCTCTCGATAAAGCGCCTGAGCGCGAGAAACCCCGTGACCGATCGGCGACAGACGGACCTGATCGTCCTCAACCGTCAAAATGACCTTCGCATCTCCGTGGAGCCCCATCGCCTTGCGAACCGATGCCGGCAAAATCATCCGACCGTTACTGGCAACTTTAACGTCTATGGACTGCGTAGCCATCGCGGCGCCCTTCCTTAATGCTTTTTAGTAGCCTATGCCACTTTAAGTGATGTGACACAATGCGAGCTTTGACATCGGGCCTTACCTATCACGCACTCTAGGCCAGTCTGGGTATACCCTGAGTGGCCATGTCGCTTTAAACAGTCTCTGCGTTCAAATAGGGTCGTCCGCATTGCGATTGAACACTCCGTGTAGACGGTCTAGAGCCTGACTGAACAGACGAGGTCCAGATGTCGCTTTTTGGTTACGCACGTGTATCGACCTTGGAGCAGGACCTTGGCATTCAGGAAGCGGCACTGCGCACCGCAGGATGTCAGACGATCCGATCAGAAAAGAAATCCGGCAGCGAGCGTGGATCACGGACCGAGCTGCAGGTCTTGCTGGATTTTCTCCGCGAAGGCGACACGCTGGTCGTGACTCGGATTGATCGGCTCGCCCGATCGATGAAGGATCTTCAGGATATCGTGCACGAGCTGAAGGGCAGGGGGGTGGCCCTGAAAGCGACCGAGCAGCCGATTGATACCTCCACCGCTGCAGGGAAGGCATTCCTCGATATGCTCGGCGTGTTTGCTGAGTTCGAGACGAACCTTCGACGCGAGCGCCAAGCCGAAGGCATCGAAGCTGCGAAGGCGAGGGGGGTCTATAAAGGTGGCAAAGCACGCATCGATCCGGACGCGGTGCGAAAGCTGCTCACCGATGGCGTGAAGCCCGCTCATATCGCTCGTCAGCTCGGCATCTCCCGAGGCACGGTCTACAAGTTCATGCCTAAGCCGTCTGATGTGAACACAATGTAGCAGTCGGCGCGGTTTGGTCGAAAGCCGAAATGCTAACCGTCACGGCCCTGTGGATCACAGACTGATTTTGCGCCGGGCCATTTCGTCAAAAGCGTATCGCGCGATAGCCGTATCCGGCATCTCTTTGAAAATATCCGCAAGATCGAGCAAATCCTCATCGCCGAGCCCTGTGACCGACAGCTCGACCTTCCTAAGCCGCTTCATCGCACGCGCGTTTTGCTCCGTTTCCCGTTTCAGTCGAATTTTTAGCATGCGACCACGGGTATCGCTAGAGTGGCAAGTCTGCAAACCCCATCGCATCCCCCGTCGACGTGATCATCGAGCATGCCGTGACGTCGCCGGGCGCACGGGCGGCTTTCAGAAATACGGGTGACGGCGGAAGGTCCGCATTCGTGCAAAATTGGTGGGAAACTGCCCGTCCGCTTTCGGGCGTCCGGACGCCTAAGCTGCCGTCCGTTCAAGTGGCGGGGGAGGGGGCTCGACCCCCCGCCGTTGGTGGGTGGAAAACGGTCTGTCTGCTTTCGGCGGCCTGCGGCGGCAAACGGCCTCTCATCAGAACGGGCGCTTGGCCGTTATGGTACCCAATCGCTGGTCAAAGCGGTCTCGCGCGGGGTGTTCGAGCACTTGTTTTCTTTCGCGCGCGAGGGGCGCAATTGATCCGATTAATCGGCTCGGACGAAGAACCAAGTGTGGCTCTCCTTCCAGCTGCGGGCGAGACCGTAGCCGACCAGACGATTGGCTGCGCGATTGACGTCATAAACAAGCTCATCGATCGCATACGCGATCGCCTCAGCGGTCAGGGGTGTGGAGACGTCCATCGCCGAGAGGACAGCCTCCTCGATCGAGGGATCGTATCGCGGTTCCTGGTTCCCCAAGGTGAAACGGTCGCACCAGATGAGGAAACCGCGCCACACGATGAAGTGGCTCCTGCACCCTCCGTCACGCCAGACGGATGGATACAGGGTCAGGCCCTCGCCACGGGTGTCCATGCGCCAAGCCTTGCCAGCGCGGGGGTCGATGTTGACGACGAGGGTCTCGCCGCAGCCGTCGGGGCAGGCCATGACCACCGAACGCGTGCGCCCGCGGACCACCAACGTGGCATCGCCGGGCTTTGCGAGCTTGGCCTCCGCTTCGTCACGATACTCGGCCTCACCGACGAGGTGGAGCATCCTTGCCGGCGCCGTCATTCCTTTTCCCCCTTCGCAGATGCCCCGCGGACAGGAAGCGGCCAGATCGATCCCTTGGCGCGCGCGCCGGCGGTCGAGCAGACGATGCACCCCGGATGGCTGGCGACGGCCATCTCGCTCACCCGGCCGCGCAGACCGTCGTAGGCGAGGTGGCGCGGACGCGTCGGCACGGGCGTGACGGCCCCTAGCAGCATGGTAAGCGCCAGCGAGGTGACGGTCGAGTTGACGGAGATTACGGCGGGCTGGGGTTCGTGGACGCCCTGCACGTACGGATCTGCCGCCCGCTGCTCCGGCGTCTGGAGCTCGCGAAGAATGGCCTTGCCATCCAGCGCGCCGGTGCAGGTGAGGCAGGGCAGTCCCGGCGCGATCATCTGGATGCGTCCGGTGACGTGCGTGATGACGCGGTCGGAGGCCGTGATGCTGACCCCCATGTCGATTACCGGCACGAGATACTGGTGCGCGGCCTGGTTCACGACGGCCCGACTCGCGTGCGAATCGGTGCACAGGAGCACGAAGTCGAAGGTGGGCAGGAGATCGGCGACATGGGCGTCGACGATGTCCGCCTGGAGCTCCGTGACGTGCGCCTCGGGGTTGACGGCCCGGATCATCCTGGCCGCGACTTCGACCTTGGGCGTTCCGACATCGCCGGGCACCGAACCCACCAGCCGGTTGAGGTTGGTGGTCTCGACGTCGTCTGGGTCGATGACGGTGACGTCCATCGCGCCGAAATGGGCGAGCTGCTGGCAGGCGAGCGAACCGGTGCCTCCGGCGCCGATGACGCCGTAGCGGAGGCTTTTCAGCAGACGCTGGCCGGGTTCGCCGAACGCGCGGACCTGCCGGTCCTCGCGCTGCAGATCCGCGCAGTCTGGTCCGGGGGAATGCAGGGCAAGGTGCCGTCCGACCTCCCACACCTTGATCTCGTCGTTCGATCCGAGGCGGCGGGCGCGGCAGCCGTTGGCGCCGATGACGAGCGCGGCGTGGGGAACGGGTGCGCCGCGCCGCGCGAGGTAGGGGGCGAGCTGGGCCTCGCCGTCGTCGTCGGTCGCTGAGAATATGGGATGCGTCGAGTAGTCGGGGTGGGTGTGGATGAGTATCACCGCCATACCGGTGACCCGGCTGCGATTGGCGACTTCGAGCAGATACTCGGCCTTCAGCACCGCGGAGATGCGGTCGCGGCGATCGTAGGCGCCGTCCGGCACGGGCGAGACGTCGGCGACGATCCACGCGTCTGCACCGGGGACGTAGTGGGCATAGGCGATGGCGCAGCTTTCGACGCCGTGGGCGTCGAGAAGCGTTGCGGCGAGCTGGCCGTAGATCGGCGACGGGAATCGGATGCCGCTCATCGTACTTCCTTCATGCGGTTGATCACCACGTTCATCCACGTGGTGAGGGTGTCACGGTTGGGGTTCCAGGGCGCGGTCAGGTGCCAGGAGAACCAGAGCAACGGCTCGGTGACGCCGGGGATCGGGTTCATCCCGGTGTTCTGGGGCTGGCCGCCGCCCTGCAGGGTGAGGTCGGCATCGGTCCAGAAGCAGTCGAGAAGCGCGTAGGGATACCCCGACGGAATGATGAAGCGGATGGCGGTCGAGGGTTTCGACCACCCCTCCGGCAGTCGGACGTTCGGCACGGTGACGAGCATCACGTCGCTCGTTACCTGCCGGACGTCCGCTCCGCCGAACCGCTCCCGAAGCTGTTCCAGCTGCATGGTGACGGGCCCGAACATCAGCCGAAGTTCGCCTTGGGCACCGACGAGAAGCGGCGCACGCCGTGCTCCGGATCGAGGCTGATGCTCTCGTCGTCGCCGACCGTGCGGTCGGGTTCGTCACCATGCCCTTCCAGCGCGAGGTCGTGGGTTTCGTCCCAGCCGGGCACCATCGCCTTGATCTGCGCGCCGGTGAGCTTCTTCTTCTCGGTTTCGTAGCGCTGGCCGTTGACGAAGAAGAAGTACGAGGTCTTGGCCTTGGCCGTGATGAACCTCTCCACGCCCTCCGAGGTGAGATCGACCTGGGTGCCCACCTCGATCAGCTTGTCGGTGCCGCCGCGCACTTCGAGGAAGACCGCCCTGTCGTCGTCGATCCCGGCGAGCGAGCGCAGGACGGATTCGGGGATGCTCGGCTGGCCCCAGACGATGCGGCTGTCGTCGAGCTTGAGGCGGTAGAGCGGGTCCGTGCTGAACGCGATGAACCGGTGGGCGAGGCGATCGCGCAAATCGACCTCTTCATCGGCGCGGACGTCCTCGAAGTCGCTTTCCTGGGTGATGACGAACAGCGAGTACCCATCGATGTCCTTGATCCCTGCGGCCTTCAGGATCTGGCGGCCGAGGGGGACGGGATCGTCGAGGATGATGGGGCTGTAGTCGACCCCGTCGAGGGCGAAGGAGACGCGGTAGCGGCCGGGGCGCAGCGGGCGATCCTGCTGCACGGCGAGTTCGACATCGTCGATGTCGTGGCTCTCGATGATGGACATTGTGTATTGTTCCCGTGGACCGAGGCGTGATTGCGTCGGTCTCACAGGGGCAATCCCGGCAGCACGGCCTGACCGGTAATTCCGGTCAGGAATTTTTTTGCAGGCTGCCGTCCACGATCGGGCCGCAGGTGAAGAAGGCCGGGCAGAAGGGGCATGTGCGGTCGGAGCGGTCGGCCTCGAACCGGCCTTCGCCGATGGCGGTGAAGGCCTTCGAGAGCTTTTCCGTCTGCTTGCCCAATCCCTTGTGATCGAACGTGACCCGCGTGGTGGGATCGTCGTCACCGAGATGGATGATCTCGGCGGTGCAGCCCGGAAGGGATGCGGCGGCTGCGATCTGGAAGGCGGCGTCCGCCACATCCTCCCCCGTCTTCGAGGACCGATGCCCGGTTCTCACCATCCTGGCGATGCGCTGACCAGAGGAGTTGGTTAAGAGATCGTCGGGGATCGCTATGAGGGTGTCGTCCCCGATGCGCGTCTCCAGTGTCACGGGGGCCGCCAGGGTGCCTCCGGCGCGCAGGTCGACGAAACGCTGGACGAGCAAGCCCGCGATCTCGCGGTGGATGGCGTATTCGTCGCCAGCGAGCGGCCCTTCCGACCAAAGCCGATCCAGCAGGGTGACGGCTTCGGATGCGGATCCGGCGGTGGGCTGCCGTCCGGCCATGTCTTCGATCACGGAGCGCACGATGTCGTGCATGCTGGTAATGGTCGTGGATGTCCGCTTTCCGCCCACGCCCAGAACATGGGTGTAGAGGTAGCGCCGGCGACAGCGTGAATAGAGGTGGAGCTGGGAGGTAGTGATCCGGATCGGCGGGCCGATGCGGACGGGCAGAGGCTTGTCTTCGGGATCGGCGGTTCGGTCGGTGCGGGGCGTTGCGGCACGCGTGGCGCTCACGCCGAGACGTGCGATGAAGGGCGACGGGTCGCGTCTGCGGGGCGACCCCGTCCCGGACGACGCGGTGCGTGTCGCCGAATAGAGGAGCAACCTGTCCCTCGCCCGTGAGGCGGCGACGTAGAACAGGCATTCCTGCTCCAGGTCGTGGTCGATCGCGGCAAGCGTCATGGTGCTGCTCTCGTTCCCTTCGCCCCCGGTGATCATGCCGTCTGGAACGGGACAGGTGGGTCGGCGGGTGGCGGAGGATGTGGGCAGGCTGTTCTTGTTCAGCCCCATGACGTGCACCACCGGGAACTCGAGTCCCTTGCTGCCGTGGATGGTCATCAGGCGGACGGCGTCGATGCCCTGCGCCGCCTGGGGCAACTGCCTTAGGTCGCGCTCGTCGGCGAGCTGCACGAGAAGGCGGATGCCATCGAGCATGCGCTGGACCGGCAGGCCGGGACCTGCGCGTTCCGCGCGGAGGAAGCCCATGAACTGCCAGATCGCCACCCCCATCGCTCGGCTGGCGACATCGTCCGCGGTAGCGATCGAGGCGGCAGTGCGCGTGCGATCGAGGAGAATGCGCGCCAGGACAGGCCACGGACGCGACAAGATCCCGAAGCCATCGAGCATGGCGATCATGGCCCGCAACGATGTGGCATTCGTGGGCGATAGCTCGGGCAGCGCCCACGTCGTCTGGGTCCAGGCGAGCGGTTCCGCATCGGTCTTGCCCAGGTGCTGGACTACAGCGGTGGCGCCGGAGAGGGTCATCCCGGTCGCCAGCTCGGGGAGCGTCGGCTTGCGGACCAGCCCCATCGCGCGGCGGTCGACCAGCAGCGAAAGCAGGGAGAGCAGGTCCTTTATCTCGGGCCGCTCGAACAGGTTGCCGAGGTAGAGCACCGGGATGCCGCGCCGTTCGAGCTCGCGTCCGATGCGGGTCAGCCGGTCGTTGCCCGAGCAGAGTACGGCATGGTCCCGGAACGCGGTGTCCGCCGACCGGCGCTCGATCTCGTCCGCCAGCGCGTCCGCCTCGTCGTCGTTGTCGCCGAACGTCACGTGCTCTGGGCTGTGTCCGCTTGAGGGCCGGTCGGCGCCGAGCCACGCGTCGTTCGATCCGGCGCGCATGCCCTGCCCGAACGCCGAGAAGGCATCGACGATTTCCGGCGTCGACCGGTAGTTAAGCCGGAGCCTGCCGCCGGTGGCGCCCGGGAAGTCGTCGGTCGCGAACCGTGACATGTTGTATGACGACGCACCGCGGAACCTGTAGATCGCCTGCCGGGCGTCACCGACGGCCCAGAGGTTCCTGCCCCCGTCGGTCAGTCGCTGAAGGAGCCTGACGCTGCTGCGGTTCACGTCCTGGTATTCGTCGACGAGGACATGGGTGTACTTGCCGCGCAGCACCGGCACGGCCTCGGGATCGGTGTCGAGCAGCTTGACGGGGAACGACACAAGGTCGCCGAAGTCGACCGCGCCGGCCGCCTGCTTCAGCTCCTCGTACCGGCGGTACACTAGGCCGACCTCGATGCACCGCTGCGCCGCCATGTGCGCGTCGGGATCCACGGCGTGGTCGAGCATCGCCTGGGCGAGTTCGGTGAAGCGCTCGTGCTCGGCGACCTCGTCCTTGGCCCGCGAAATCGCGCCGAGCATCTCCCTCAGGGGCTTGGCCGGATTCATGATCTCGCGATGGTGCGTCAGGGAGAGCGCCAGGTATTCCTTCTCCATGATCGCGATCGCCTCGCTGCGGTCCATCATGCGGGGTTCGGCGGCGAAGCCCAGCTGCTTATGGTAGCGGCGGACGATGTCGAGGCCGAAGGCGTGGAAGGTGCCTATCCACATCGCCGACGCCGCGTCGGGGTGTATGGAGGCGATCCGCTCGGAAAGCTCGCCCGCGGCCTTGTTCGAGAAGGTGAGCACCAGGATGCCCGTGGGATCGACGCCTTCCTCGACGAGCCCGGCGACACGGCCGACCAGCGTCTGGGTCTTGCCGGTGCCGGGGCCGGCTTCGAGGAGATAGGGCGCGCCGCGATGCCGCGCTGCATCGGCCTGCTCCGGGTTCAGAGGCTTCGGAGGCTTCTTGGCCGGATCCGCAGCGGGAGGCTGGATCTCGGGCAGCAGCAGGGCGTCGAGCAGCTGCATGGCAACGACGTCGAACGGCGCGCCCAGCCTGTCGGCGATCTCCGTCGCGGTCATCCCGTCGAGGTGGAGGGACCTCGCGCGAGCGCGCGGGAGGATCAGCTCGCGTCCGAAGAGGTCCATCTGGATCTCGCGTCGCTGCCGGCGGCTATAGTCGACGACACGATCCTCGCCGACGGGCGCGGCCTCGGACGACCGCGTCGGATCCACGTCCTTGGCAACGTGCTCAATGCGGTCATCGCCTAGGGTTGCGTGACCGAGTTCGTGTCCGATGAGGAACGCCTTGTCGAAGTCCGAGCCTGCGTCCTCGTAGCGGATCGCCCGTCCCTTCGGATCGAACTGCGCCCGCCCGCCAGCCAGGATATCGCTGCCCGGCTCGACGGCCTCGTTGTCGAGGCAGCGCATTGAGGCGACCGCGTTGACGATCGCTATCGGCGACCATGGGTCGGCACCCTCGGACACCGCTCGGGCATGGAGCGCGGCGGCCTGCTGACGTGCGAGTTCGACCGCGTCCACCGATTCAGTCCCGGTCTTCCAGAAGCTCGCGACGCTTGTCGTCCTTCACCCGGCACTGGACCAACAGCGCCTCGAAGGTGATTTTGGCGGTGGCTGCAGCGGGGGCCTCATCTGACTTGTAGCTCAGGTCTGTCGCCAGTCGGGGCCCGGCGGTCATGAACGCCCGCAGATCGCCGACGCTGGTCCTGACGCCTCGTGCGACGGCATCGACGATCCACGCCGGCACCGTCGTGATGTCCACCAGCCTCGTGCTGAACCCCTGGATGACGCCACTGGGCACGCCCAGCGTCCGGCGGAGCGCGACGAGATCTTCGCTTGATGCAGTCTCGAAGGGATCGACGACGGCTGCACCGGCATTGGTGGGCATTGTTGCCTGGAACGCCGCCCAAGATTCCTCGACCCAGGCCTCGTCGACGGGTGTGCTGGCGCCGTCGCCCGCTCGCCGGAGCCGCATGTCGAGCGACAGGTCGATCAGATCGTCGGCCAGATGCGGACAGGACTTCAGGTAACGTTCGAGGGTCGCGCGGTCGTGCTTCGGCTCCACCGCGAACGCCAGCAGGACGTCTTCGTCGCTCAGTTGGTTGTGGTTACTCATCGCCTGATCCGATCCCGAGCGCTTGGCGTATCGTATCGAACGCCGCGTCGCGTCGATTGCGGACGGTCTTCTCGGAAGAGACCCCGATCATCTTGCGGATGGTCATCACACTCTCGTCTGAAGAGTCGATCGGCATTTCCTGAAGGATCATCTCAATCACTCTGCGTTGCTTGTCTGGTAGAGCTTGTATCGCCGTGATCACGCGGGACCGGTAAATCGGATCCTCGGAGAGCAGTTCCTGCTTCAGGTCCAGGCTGCCCACGGCCCTTTTCACGGCCAGCGACGGCTCGCTGCCGTCGTCGTCGGCCTCGATGCGTTCGCTCCGAGCCGCCGACCGCGTGGCGCGCCTCATGGCCGTCTTCCGGAGCGCAGCTATGGCATCGGCGAACATCACTTCGTAATAGTCGAGATCGGAGCCCGCCTCCTTGCGATCGACGCTCACCTTCTCGTTGAATAAGTCGCGGACGCGATCCCGGGCGTCGGCGGCATGCACGTTCTCCGACATGCCTGCGCGCTCTCCCTCGACCCGCGGCAGCACGGCCGTGATCCTTCGCATCAGCTCGCGATAGAGTTCGCCGAAATAGGCCTGATCGTTGTCGGATCGCGTCGCCCGGATCAGATGGACTATGCATTCCGACTGCACATAGAGCCGCGAGCGGGCATCGCGGATCTTCAAGGCGGCGATGATCTCTGATCGCGGAAGTCCGACAAGCCGTTCAAGAGCGTCTTCGACATCCTCTCGGCGCGTGTATGTCGTCCCATCCGGCTTCTGCTTCGTCAGTGGCGGTACATTGGTTCCCAACGCGGATTCCTCGAGCGGCGTGCCGTGATGCCGATGGTAAAGCGCTTACCTTTGTCCGTCGATGGAAAGTGTAGGCCGAAAGCGGCCGTTCCGCTTACCACCAGTTCGAGTTGTCCACGCGATCGATCTGGACTGCTGAAAGTCGCCGAGGGCCGGCCTTAACGAATGGCTGAAGTTGGGGAGCGGGAAGGTTGGCCCGAATGGCCGATCCTGGGTCGTTGCCGCCGCAAGGCTGCCTGTCGGTTCCCGCCCAACTGCCGACTTTTAGTTTCATGCTAGGTATGCGGGATGAAGCGGATCAGAGTAACTTTTGGCGCGACGTTGGCGGCTATGATGTTGGTGCAACCAGCCCAAGCCTGCCGGGTATTCATATCACCAGAGCAGCGCGTCAAAGCGGTTTACGCATGGCGAGCCGATCTTCGGGTAGCGCTGGTGAAGATAACTGACGCACACCACCTTTCCAATCCGATAATACAGAAGCTGCACCGCCTTAATGCAAAATACGAAGCACCTTGGCGGGTCACGGCGTCGGTAATTAAAATGATTGTCAGTGATGGATCACCCGAACTGCTCGCTTTTAATCGAGGCTGTGGAAGCGCGGCTTGCGATGATGGAACGGCCATGCCCCGTCGTGGCGATCGTTGGGTAGTGTACTACACGTCCACTTCTCCTATCGGAACGGCGCAGGTTTTGGAAAGCTACCCGTTAGAAACCGCTTCGCGCGTTGATCCGGGGTTGCGCGAGAACGTCCGCTAACCATCACGACCAGACGTGAATTGCGGCGGAGATACCCTCCGCCGCGAAAATAATTCTACTTAGCTAAAAGCCATGTAAGAGGCGTTCAGCCATTCCGCCTTACATTGTGCCGTAACGGTCAAAGTCATAACAAAACCAGCCTCGGTCACATTCGTGGCCGTCAAATTTACGCTTGTGAAGTTTTCATCACTATCCGTCCGCAATCCGGAGATTGCCACCATAACTTCAGGTGGTTCATCAAAATCTTTTCCGAAGCTTACGGTAGTGGAATCGCTGCCCGATACTACATTTTCAAATGGGACTGTTCCAGTCTGAATCTTCATGGCCGCCTCCTCAATGATCCGCAATTTCATCCGATAAGATCTGATTCGGAAGAAAAGCGTATCTTGCAGTTACCATGGCCGCAGTACATCTGGACAAGCAGAATCGTTCAAATTCGATCTAACACTACCGGTTGAAGCGACCGATTGCTCTTCGTCAGTAGTCATCCAACTAGTTCGAATTAGGCGGAGGACGCATCTGCCGTGTCGACGCCTCTTACGCCTTACGGCGGCTTGACCGCGCTCCTGCTTAAAGCTTTCGATACCCCAACGGCAGGGGGCGAAAAATACCCAAAGCCGGACATTGGCCCGGCCGACGACACATCCGCCGCTGCCTGGCCCGGCCGAGCCACTAAGTTCACCGCCCTTCATTTTCTGCGCGAGGAACCTTTACGGCGCTCTGGTGAGTTTCACCGCGACGCCTGGGGGAGCCAATTGTGACATTTCCGATAGATGAGGCCAGCCATATTGAGGCGCTGAATGCGGCCCGGTCCGATCGGAAAGATAGACAGCGGCAACACGCAAAGCACTGCATTCTACTGGCGGTTCTGACCAGCGAGCCGCTTGCTGCGGAGCTTATCGACAAGGCAATCGCCTTCCGCGCTGGGAGCGAACAAGACTGAGCCGTGGTCGATATTTAAGGAATCGGCCTTGTCCCCTAGCGCCCACTTGCGGACATTGGGATGTCAGCCGTCGCAGTTCCTCAACGGGAATGCGCCGGTCGTTTCCACGTTGGGCACGTCGCGGATGCGCCACCGTCTCGAAAGCGCCTGCACCACGTCGTCCGACAGTTTTCGTGCCTTAGCAATGTCGCCGCCTTTCGAGAACCCGACGACGATCTGCGAAGGTGCCCCGGCAAAGTTTCCAGCGCTGAACCCTAATGCTTCAGGCCCCACCGTTCCGACGTTTACGGTCGGATGAGCCACCGACAGATTGTGCTGAATTTTGGCAGCCGAGTTTAGGTCAGCTTCGGTTGCTTTGCTGTTGTCGTAAAAGGGGAGCCTGTTGGCTGCGGCGACGTCCCGGAGCACGGCGTTCATGGTGGCAATCTGGCCTATGTCACCTAAGCAAAACTGCACCATTCGGAAGGGGCGCTCGTCCGTTCCGCATGCGGAAACCGCCAGAACGAGGGACAGGAGTGCAACCGACCTTCTCATTACCGGAACGTGCGCGGAACAGTGGCAATGCGCAATGTCCGCTTTCCACCACAATGCGACATTCGGTCCGACGATCGACGGAATGACCGCTAACGCCCAATTGCAGTCATCCCCTGACTCACGTCATAAGGCAGCGGACTTCGGGGGGATCGGCTTTGAACGATAAATTTTTGGGCAGCATTCTCGCGATACCGGCCGGTGAGGCTGCTATTGCGGCTAAGGTAATCTTCGCATCGCAGTATTTCTCTGATGTCGTCGCTATCCAGCTTTATCTCGGGAAATCCGTGAGCACGGAGCCGCGCGAGATCGATCTTAAAGACCATGATGCTACTGTGTACTACACATCTGGCAGGGAAATACGGTCGAAGCGTTGGAAGATCATCGGCCAAACAGACGTCACCGATGGGGAGCGGCAAGCAACGGAGCGAACCGCAGGTGGTGAGATTTGGATAGAAGACCGACATTTGGGACAGGCAAGCGACGATCAGCTTGCTAATCTGCCCGAGATGCGTGTCCACGGTTGGAAGCTCATTGAGAAATACGCTGCGCGATCTCTCGCTTAGCCCTTATCGGCTACGTCCGGTATCCACCACCTTGTGCCGTTCGCGGCGATCGGCTCTGCCTCGGTCGCCGATTAGCGGACGCTTGAGTCGCGCCGTTGCCGCCAGCCAAGCATCCAATAAACAACGAAGCCTTCAGCCATGCCAACCGGGTATGCGACGACATGACCTGACGAGAACTTTGTGTTCATTGGAATAGCCCAGATCGCGAGCGCATTGGCGACCAATACCAAACCCACCAGCCACCAAAAGCCCGGCTTGTCCCGTTGATCCCAGCGGGCGGAAACTGCCGTCCAGATCGAAAAGAACGCCATTGTCGTCACGAGGGCCTTTTCCGGCGTCGACATATACGTGACGACGACAAAGACCGGCAGGGTCTGAGCGACAACGATCAGCATCTCACGAAATCGCCCGCGCACGCCCGCCATGTATCTCGCCATGTTCAGGGCATATTCGTCGGCTTAAAGCACGTCTAGCGAATGTCTGCTTTCCACCACGTCGCGACATTGGCCCGGGCAAAGCGGACGCCAGAAGCCGCCCTTCCGCTGTCGCCCACGTTGCGACATTCGCGACCGCAAGAGCGGACCCCCGAACTGGACGGACCAGATCGCCCGAAGTCGGTCATTGGGGCGTGGTTCGGCATTCCCGATAGCGAGCACCGCGGCATGCGACTGGTTGATCGAGCGGGATTTACGGTAGCAGGTAAGCGTAAGCAACGAAGGATGAGATCGTCATGGTGACAAGCACGATGCCTATCCCTAGCCAACCATTGAGAGGTGGTTTCTTCGAGGTGCCGGCTTCGCGAGGTGGCTTTGTCATGCGGCGTCCATAGACTCGAGCGATTCCAAGCGAAACCCGAGCCGACTGCTACCTGGCTGGTCCATCCTATCGGGAAAGCCGAGATCGGCAGAAACCGCCGACTTCCGGACACTGGAGGTCTACTAGTAAGCGCCGGTAGCCTGCCGGAGAGGCAATTGCCCTTCCAGTCCGGAGAACGGTCATGCTGTTGACGTTGGTAATGCTACTCGCCGCGCCAGAACGGTGCGTTGACGTCAAACAACGATGCCTCGCCTGCACATTCAGCGGCGGCAAGCAGCTTTGCTCTAATATCGCTATCGCGTGCCAGCCCTCTCGCCGCATATGCCAGCCCAAGGGCGGTATACCGGTCTCCGATCGCTCAAAGGCGATGAAGGCGCATGTCCGCGAGCGCCGACAAGCAGACATTGGCGGTGCGCGCGTCCGCAGCTAGTTGCGGACGTTGATCCTAAGTGGCAGCATCGACGGGTGGACTATGAGCATGACCTTTACACTGCTCGGGACGGCGATTGGCGGGTGCTGCCACGCTGGGCGAAGATCATCAGTTTGGGCGTTGGGCTGCCCGCGTGGCTTGCTTTGATGTTCGGAGTGTTCAGCGGCAAAGCTGACACTCACCTTGTCGGGCTGGCTTTCGGTGTCTTCGCCGGAGTGGCTATCCTCCAAACCCTCCTTCTCTTCCGGGCTTACTGGCGAGTGGAGCTTTGATTACAGCCACCCAAGGTTTAAGGCGAGAAGCAGCCGGTCCGCTCTCCACCGACCACAGCCGTTTTAGTCTGCCCGAAGATACCCCGGAACCGGACGTGCGACGGAGATGAATGAATGGCCGGTTTCGGGGGGCGGGAAGAGCACCCCGAATGTCGTCTTCTGGGTCGGTCCTGCTGGCCACCTCCTCAGGATTGCTTATTGACCGGTCTGGAGCGGCGTAGGGCCAGCGCGATGCGCGATCGCGTAGCTTTTTCTGCCGCTAGGCGACAACCGCGTGGCGATGACGATCGCGGCAACGACTTGTGCGGCTGCAAGCATGAACAGCGTCCACCACAAAGCGCCTTCAGCGCCTTGCATCCAACCGATCAGGATCGGCCCGGCGACGCCGCCGACCCGGCTGAACGCGACGGCCGTTCCGACTCCGGTGCCGCGCAGTCGGGTCTCGTAGCTTGCCGCGGTGAAGTTGTTCATGACCGCCTGCGTGCCGAACACGAAGAACCCCGCGCCCGCTACCGCCACGAAGGCAAACGCGCCGTGGATCGTGAAAGCGAGCAGGATCAGAGAGCCGGCAGCGCCCAGGAAGCCGATTGCCATCACCGCGACCCGGTCGACGCGATCGGCCGACCAGCCAGCGACCGCGCCCCCCAGGATCTGCATCGTCATCAGCAAGGTGCCATAGCCGAACGCGGTCTGCACGGCGGCACCCTCGTGCAACAGGATCGAAGGGAGCCATGCGGTCAGCCCATGCAGGCAGAACAGGCTGAGCGCGCTCGCCACCCAGATGGCGATCGTCGTCGCGCGATGATCGCGATCGAACAGCGTCGCGATGCCGCCGGCCTGTTCGGCGGTACCGGTCTCGAACCCGTTGGCGTCTCGATAGAGAGCCGCGCGATCCGGGCGAGCTTTCGCCAATACCGTTGCGACCCGCGTCCAGTCGCCACGCGCTGCCAGATACCGCACCGATTCCGGCAGCACGGCATGGCACAGCATCGCGATCAGAAGCGCCGACGCGCCGACGAAGTACAGCGCGTGCCAGCCGAAATCGGGGGCGAGCGTGAGGCCGGCGATGCCTGCAAAGATGCCGCCGAGCGAGAAGGGCAAGACGAAGGAGATCGTGGCGTAGCGATTGGCGTAGCGTGCCGGTGCCCATTCGTTGATGTAGACGAAGGCGATCGGCGACAACATGCCGAGCGCCACTCCCAGACCGGCCCGCAGCGCGCAGAACACGACAAAGCTGTTCGCCAGCAGCGCAAGCGCGAGACTAGCGAGGCCAAGCAACCAGATCCCCGCGAGCATGACACGCCGCCTTCCGAAGCGATCGGCGAGCGGCCCCTGCAGCAAGGCGCCGACCGCGAGTCCGGCAATCCCGAGCGAGAGCATCAGGCCGATCTGCTGGCTGGTGAGGCTCCACTGCGCCTTGACGTAAGGCGCGACATAAGCGGCGTTGAACAGATCATAGCCGTCGATGAACAGCACGGTCCCGATCAAAGCCGCAAACCGGATATGCGCGCCCGATAGCGGCGCCTCGGACATTTCTTTCTCTACGTCGATCAGGGCCATGTCGCTCTCCGTGAATCGTCTCTTGAACTCGATCATGCGGGCCTGTTTTCAGGCTTCGTCGATGACCGGATTTGTCAGCATGCCAATCTGGTCGATGGTGATTTCGACCGTGTCGCCGGCCTTCATCCACACCGGCGGCTGTCGCTTCGCACCGACGCCGCCGGGCGTGCCGGTCAGGATCAGGTCGCCCGGCGAAAGCGGGGTGAAGGTCGAGCAGTAGGCGATCAGATCGGGGATCGCGAAAATCAGCTGGTCGAAGCGGCCCTGCTGCATCACCTCGCCGTTCAGCCGGGTGGTGATCGACAGCGTATCGAGCGGCCCGACTTCGTCCGGCGTCACCATCCAGGGGCCGGAGGCACAGGTTCCGGGGAAGTTCTTGCCGGGGGTGAACTGTCCGGTGTGCCACTGGAAGTCGCGGATCGATGCATCATTGGCGCAGGCGAACCCCGCGACATGGTCCATCGCGGCGTCGCGGTGGATGCGGCGCCCACCCTTGCCGATGATCAGCAGCAACTCGCCTTCATAATCGAGCATGGTCGATTCGGGCGGACGGCGAATGGCATCCCCAGCCGCGATCTGGGTGTCGGCGAAGCGCGTGAAGATCGAGGGATAGTCGGTCTTGGCGCGGTTGGTCTCCTTGCGGTGATCCTCGTAATTGTGGCCGACACACAGGATCTTGGCAGGATTGGGAATGATCGGCAGCAGCGTGACGTCGGCGAGCTCCAACGACGCGTCCAGTCCGTCGGCCGAGCGCGGGAGCGCCCCGGCCGCGATCGCCGCCTTGAGATCTGCTGGCGCGCCCGGCCGACCGCCGAGATCGGCGACCTTGCCGTCGATCACCGCGCCATAGCTCGTGCGCTCGCCTGTCTGGTAGCTGATGAACTTCATCGTGTGGGTCCTTCAAACGCGGGAATAGTCGTCGATGGCGCGTGCGGTACCGCCGCTTGCTCAGCCGCGGCCTTCGCCTCCGGGGTCGGGGATGAGCGCCGCCGCGGTAACGCCTGCGATCGCGCAGCTCTCATCGACGTCCGAGTGATCGCCGCTGATGCCGACCGCGCCGATGATCGTGCCATCGGCAGAACGGATCAGCACGCCGCCGGGCACCGGGACGATGCGCCCCGCCGTGACCGCGGAAAGGGCCGCGAAGAAAGTCGGCGATGCGGCGGCGCGCTCCGCCAGCGTACGGCTGCCGCTGCCCATGCCGAGCGCGCCATGCGCCTTGGCCGTGGCGATGTCGGCGCGGTACAGGCTGGCGTCCTCATGCCGCTTGAGCGCGAGGGGGTGGCCCCCCGCGTCGAGCACGACCACCGCGAGTGGCTTGGCGGCAAGCGTCACCGCCTCGGCGAGCGCCGCATCGACGATATGGCTCGCTTGCTCGAGGGTCAGGCGGGTCATGCCGCCACGCGCTCCGCCGCCGATGCGCCGACTCCGCTCAGGAACGCGTCGACCAGACCGCTGACATCGTTCGCCGTACGGGCGGTGCCGTACACGTAGAAGTCGGGTCGCACGAGCACCGCGACGGCGTCGTGCGTGCTCAGCCAGGCCGTGAAGGTATCGGACTGCAGCGCGTCGACCGAGACGATCGTCCCGCCCAGCCTGCGGAATGCCGCTGCGCTGGCGGGATCAAGCAGGGGTTCGCCGGCGACGAAGAGACGGATCCCGGATCCCGTAACATCGTCGAGCAGGTAGGAGAGACCCTGCGCATCGGTCAGTCGCGGCTGGATGAACCGCTCGCCGGCGCCCGCGCCGCCATCGAGCACCAGTCCAGTGATCGGGCTGATCAGATCGGCGGCGGTGTGGATCGTCCGCGTCGCTTCGCGCTCGCGGATGATCCGGTCGCGTGCCGCGGCGGCGACGGGATCGAGCTCGCAGATATATTTGCCGGCGTCGATCGCCGCCGAAATCACCGCGCGCACCTGCGGCTCGCGCTCGCCCTGATAGCCGTCGAGCAGCCGCTCCGACGCGAGCCCGCGATGCACCAGCGCGAGCTTCCACGCGAGGCTCGCGACGTCGCGCATGCCGTGGCACATGCCCTGTCCGAAGAAGGGCGGCGTCTGGTGCGCGGCATCGCCGGCCAGAAACACGCGTCCAACCTGCCAATGGTCCGCGACCAGGCCGTGGAAACGATAGGTCGCGGCGCGAACGATCCTGTGCGGGACGTCGCCGATCCACGGCGCAACGAGCGCGGCGACACGCGCGGGCGCGCGCATCGCGTCGTCCTGCTCGCCCGGCAGCAGCATGAACTCCCAGCGCCGATGATTGCCGCGCCCCGGCACGATCGTCGTCGGGCGCTGCGGATCGCACAGCATCACCGATAGCTGTTGCAGATCGGCGCCGATCGGCAAGCTGGGATAGCTGGGAAAGTGGACCGGTCCGTCCATCTCCACATCGACCACCAGCCACGGTTCCTCGAAATCGAGATCGACCAGCGACACGTCGAGCATCGCGCGGATCGGGCTGGACGCGCCGTCGCAGGCGATGACATGGCGGGCGCGAACCTCGACCTCGCCGTCTTCGCGCGCCAGCGTCAGCGTGACGCCTGCCGTGTCCTGCTCCACGCCGATCGCGCTGGTGCCCGTCCAGAGCGTGACGTTCGGCATCGCCGACAGCTGCTCCCGGAGCAGGGCTTCGAGTTCGGGCTGATAGAAGAAATAGTCGTTCGACCAGCCGAAGCGCCGGGCCTGTCCGGCGGTCCCGAGATAGCGCAGCACATCGCCGTCGGCGCCGATGTGCAGATGGCCCTGCGTATCGCGCGTCAGCGGCGCAAATGCCTCGACGACGCCCGCCGCCTGGAAGATGCGCATAACCTCATGGTCGATATGGACCGCGCGCGGGAGCGGATAGGGATCGGTCTGTTTCTCGACCACCAGCACGTCGAGACCGGCCCGGCCAAGCAGATTGGCGGCCGCGCCACCGACCGGGCCGCAACCGACAATCACGATATCGAAACTGTGCACGTCGGGTCTCTCCGTTCGGCATCGTTATCTGCCGTAAAGGGTGGGTGCCATGCCGCCTTACCCATGGTCAAATGATGGAAAGTGGCATGGTGCCCAGGATTGCTTATGGATCAGGCGGCCTGTCGCGCGAACGGGATCGCCAGCTGCGCGGTCTTGCAGGCGTCGGATTTGGGCGGTGCGATCCCCCATTGGTCGGTCCGGCCGGGCGCCCAGGTCCAATCGTCCGGACTACCGACGCGGTAGCGATCGTCGACCTGCAGCACTTCGGCGGTGTGTTCGATGACGAAGCCGAACGGGTCGATGAAATAGGCGAAGACGTTGTCGCCCGGCCCATGGCGGCCGACACCCCAGGCGATCGGATGGCCATGGTCGATGAGCCGACCCGACGCGACCATCACCCCCTCCCAATCCGGAAGAAGAAAGGCGACGTGGTTGAGCGTGTTCACCGGCGCCTGTGCGATCACGATGCTGTGATGATCGCTGTTGGTACGCACGAAACCCATCATCTTCGATCGATCGGTGAGGCGGAAGCCGAGCAGGGTTTCGAACATCGCGACATCGGCATCGACATCGGTGCTGTTGATGTTGACATGCGCCAGCCGCTCGGGGCGGTCGCGTTGCAGCGGCTCTGCGATCGCACGCCGGTCGTCATGGACGATGCGGATGAACCGGCCCCGCGGATCGGCGAAGGTGAGGCCCATGCCGCCGGCCGGCTCGTCGGTGATGGCGCCGAGCGGCGTCGTCAGCGGCACGCCCGAGTCTGCAATGCGCCGTGCCAGCGCCTCCAGCGCCTGGGCGGACGCCGCGCGGAAGGTCATATCGCGGATCGCCGCCTGCTCGGCAGCGTGCAGGCCGAGCAGATAGGGATCGTCTCCGGTCCCGCGCAGCCAAAGCCGGTCGGTGTCCCGCTCGGCGACCGTCAGGCCCCAGACATCGGTATAAAATGCCTCGGCCTGCGCGAGGTCCGTCACGTCGAACTGGACGCTGCGCAGCGCCTCGATCAGGAAGTCCTCGGTCATCGTCAGCCCTGCCTGTCCATTGGTGGAAGTCCGTCATCGCCGCGCACATCCGCAAACAGATCCTCGGGAGAGAATCTGCGCTTGGTCAGACCATCTTCCTCGGCGTAGCGCAGGATCGCCTCGAGCGCGGCGCGATTGGCGGAGATGCCGTAGGTCCAGGGGTTCGCTCCGAGGTCTGCAAGCGTTCGCGCGCGATCCGCCATCAGCCAGGGCGAGGCGATCTTGGGATAATCGCGTTGCGCCATATCGGCGCAGGCCAATTGCCGTGCCGTTTCGAAGGCGGTGTACAAAGCACGCGGCAACCCCGGCGCTTCGTCGAGACGCTGCCGCTTGAGCACTAGCAGATGCATGATCGGGAAGATCCCCGTTTCGTGGAAATAGGCGCTTTCCGCACTGCGATGATCGGGCCACAGCCGCGCGACCCGCGGATCGCCGTGCACGAACAGCGTCGGCGCGGTCGGGCTGATCAGCGCGTCGATCGCGCCCTCCTCGAGCAGCGCGTTCAGCGTTTGCGGCGAGCGGCGCACCGACAGGGAAGGCGGGAGATCGAGCGGCGCGCGATCCTCGAGCACCGGGGTGGAAAGCCCGCCGGTGATCCATTCGATCGACGAACGCGCGACGCCATACTGGTCGGCCAGGATGCCGCGCACCCACACCGCTGCCGTCTGGTGGAAATCCATCACCCCGATACGGCGGCCGATCAGGTCGCGTGGGGTGGCGATCCCGCGGTCGGCGCGGACATAGACGTTGCCGTGCCGGAACGCGCGCGACAGGAAGATCGGCAACCCTACATAAGCTGGCGATCCCGCTGCGACGGCAGCGATATGGCTGCCCAGCGAAAATTCGCAAATGTCATAGGTTTGATCCCGCAGGACGGAGCGGAACAGCGCTTGCGGCGGGCGGCAGGCGATGTCCAGCGAGGCACCCGCCACGATAACGCGCCCGTCGAGCAACGCTTCCATGCGATCCGAAAAGGCGAGCCCGGCCGTCAGGGGCCGTGCGGCGTCGGCCCGCGTCGCACTGTCCTTCTCACCCGAACCCATGGTGTTCCTCTCAATCGCTGCAACGGATCGTTGACATGACGGTAGATGCTCGGTCAAATGATCGATCATGCATGAGTGCTAAGGTTTTCTTATGGCTGTCGACGCAATTCAGATTGCCAATTTGCTTGCGATCGCGCGCACGGGGTCGTTCACCCGCGCGGCGGCGGAAAAGGGTATGTCGCAACCCGCGCTGTCGAACAGCATCGCGCTGCTCGAGCGGCGTCTCGGCGTGCCGGTGCTGACGCGCAGCCGTCGCGGGTCAGAACTCACGCCCTATGGTGAGATCCTCGTCCGGCGCGCGGAAGGGTTGCAGGCGTTGCTCTCCGATGCCGAGACGGAGGTGCGCCGGCGGGTCGACGGCGTCGCGGGCCCGCTGCGGATCGGCGCCACGCCGAGCGTCATCCCGACGTTGCTCGCCAATACGTTGATCAGCCTCGTCGGGGGCGGCGAGCCGGTCGACATCGAAATCATCGACGGCCTCGACCAGACGCTGGTGCCGATGCTGCGCTCGGGCGCGATCGACGTGATCGTCGGCCCGGTCGGCGAGATGTTCATGTCGAGCGCGGACGTGGTGGAGCGCGTGCTGATGGACGATCCGTTCGCCGTCGCCGTCGGTCCGCTCAGCCCCTTTGCGCAGCGCACCGCGCTGACGCTCGCGGACCTCGTCGATGCTCCGTGGATCCTGCCGCGTCCGGGAAGCACCTATCGTAGTCACGTCGAGGCGCTGTTCATGACCGCCGGGGTCGCATGGCCGCGCAACTGCATCCTCGCCAACTCGCTGCAGTTGCTGGAAACCGTGGTCGGGGCGAGCGACCGCGTGACGATCGTGTCGCCGGTCCAGACCAAGCCCGCAGACGGGGCGCTCACCGTGATCCCGCTCGCCGATGCGGGGAGCCGGACGATCGGCTACAAGGTTCGCGCCTCCGGCCGCCTGTCGGCGCTCGGCGAGCAGTTCGTGCATCTCCTGGCGCACACGGCGACCGGCCGCAGCGCGGCGTAGACCGCTCAGAAACGATAGTCGGCGAGCATTCCGAAATAATTGCCGTTGCGGCCGCCATGGGCCTGGAAAGAGTCGCTCGCGGCGAAATAGGTCTCGAACACCCGAAACTGCATGCGTTTTGAGAATTGCCACGAGGCATCCAGGTTGAGATCGGTGCCGATTGCCCGGCTCGAGGCATAGGGCGCGAACGACCCCGACGGCCCGAGATAGACCCCATCGGCCTTCGTGTTCCGCCACAGGAAATCGGGACCGATCAAGACCGTGACATTGTTGCGCGGCTTGAGCGTCAAGGACGGATAGAGGTCCATCAAATTCGACAGTCCGAAGAAAGCGCCTTCGGTGATCAGTGAGGATCGTCCGAACGCCGCGACGAACGTGCCGGCCTTGCCATCGCTCAGGTTGCTGTCGCCGCTGAACAGGTTGGCGCGCAGGCCGAGACGCGGTTTGAGCGGCTGCGCGGCCAGCGTATAGCCGCCTTCGAACAGGATGGCATAGGCATCGATGCTGCTGTCCTTGAAGGTGCCGCTCTGGTGATTGCCTTCCAGGTCGATGTCCCACGCCGGACCGCGCCGCCATAGCCGTCCGCCCCAATTGTTGCGCTGGTCGCGACCCGTGCCCTCGCGCAGCACCGCACTGTCGCGGTTGACCGCATACCAATAGCCATCGATGCCGAACCCTGCGATCCGGTTGGGCGCACTGACGTAGATGCCTTCGAACGTCGTGGCATGGTTGGGATTATCGTCGAACGTGCCGGGCTGGATCGCGATCGGGCGTACGCCGAACACGTCGACCGAAATCTTTCCCGGCAGGATGTAAGTCGCGCGGACGCCCTGAAACGTGAAGCGGGTGTTCAACCCTTCGCGCGTGTCGACCAGCTTGCCATTGCCGAGCGGCATTTCGAACCGCCCCGGGCGTACGGTGACCTTGCCCGCCGAGCCAAGCGGCAGCGTCACGTCGACGAACGCCTGGGCGATGTCGAGCTTGTCGCTATTGGGCGGCGTCACGAACGATGCGTCGAGATCGCGATTGTCGCCGAGCTCGACAAAGGCGCGGACATAGGTCCCGACATGGAGATCGGCGAGCAGCCGCAGGCGGGATTGGACCGGGTCCTCGCCATCCTTGGCGCGCGCGCCGAGCACCGTATGGTTCCAGTTCGTATAATACAGCCGCGCCTCGCCGCCGAGCGACAGATACACGTCGTCGCCCGTGATCGGGATGTGGCGGATCTTCTCGATCAGCGGTGCATTCGCCTTTGGCGGTGCGGACCAATTCTCGGTCCACCGGTAGAATTGCGGCAATCCTTCGGGGCCGGGGCGACCACCCGGCAGCACTTCTGCCAGGAGCGCTTGCGATTTGGCGGGTCTGACGCCGGTCATCGCTTGCGTGGCAACCGGCCCGCCCGATTCCGTAGATTTGGGCGAATCCGGCGGCACGCTCTGTGCCTGCAGTGCTTGTGTCGCGAAGATGGTCGCGTAGACCTCGGCTGCCAGCGTAATAACCCGACGTGCAGAAGGCACATGTCTTCTTTCAACCACAGACGATCCCTCTCCGCGCCCGGCGTCAACTCGAGCGTCTGGTTCTTCGTGTGTCTTCGCCTCGATCGGTAGAGCCGTCCTGCGTTGCCCGGAGGAACCCGTTTTACCGGTGCGACATCTCGGTCGGATTTGCGAAGCCGAGCCGGTGATGTCATCGGCACAGCCCCATCGTCAAATGATTGAATGAGGATTGGTATGCTAGTTTGCTTATACCTGACGCCGTCATTCTGGCGTGCAATGTTCGCCGGATGACATTCATATAGCCCCCGCTGTGCGCTCAGGATGAATGCCCGGCCATGTTTGACTATGACAAGGGAGCACTGAACCGCGACTTATGGCCCGCCTCTGCTACTGGTCCTCCCAAGGTTTAACCCAATACGTATGGGTACGAAATCGATTAACGGCGCGGAACACGTCAGAAGAGGGGGCAGTGCTTGCATCGAAAGCGGACGAGCCAGAAATGCCCAGTTTACGTCGTACAGGCTGATTTAGTTGCCGAGACAATACCGCCCTACGAGATGAACGAATGGCCAGAGCTGTTCGTCTAGCATCACTCGCTCCTGTGGACACGCCCGGTCGGATCAGAACCCCAGATATGTGGTATCCACCGGGACTATCATGTCGCCATTCACCAAATAATCCTCGTCGCCGCTACGCTTGATGCAGTAAGGTGTATGATCCGCGCCGGAGCGAAGTGTAGATTGATGCCGGCAAGCTGCGCCCTCCCAGGGCTCTTGGATCTGACGTGCTCCCCATTTTCAGGCCGCTGATAAGTTAGCTTCGTTGTCCTCATGCCCTTGGCGGGGGCGGTTGGTGAACTCGGCGGGTGCCATGCCGCCGAGGCTGCTGTGCGGACGCACAGTGTTATAGTCCGTCCGCCATGCCTCGATGATCCGTCTCGCCGCAGCCAGCGAGGGGAACAGGTGCTCGTTCAGGCACTCGTCGCGCAAGCGACCATTGAACGATTCCACAAAGCTATTCTGCTGCGGCTTGCCGGGCGCGATGTAATGCCACTCGACGCCGGTGTCCTGACACCATGCGAGGACAGCGTGACTAGTCAGCTCGGTGCCATTGTCGCTGACCACCATGCACGGCAGCCCGCGACGCTCGGCGATGGCCGTCAGTTCTCGCACGACGCGTGGCCCTGACAGCGAAGTATCGACGATGCAGGCCAGGCATTCCCGGCTGTAATCGTCGATGACGTTGAGCAAACGGAACCGTCGGCCGCAGGCCAATGCATCCGACACGAAGTCGAGGCTCCAGCGCTGGTTGGGTTCCTGCGGGATCGCCATCGGCGCCCGTGTGCCCAACGCTCGCTTACGGCCGCCGCGCTTGCGCACCGTCAGCCGCTCCTCGCGGTACAGCCGGTAGACCTTCTTCAGGTTCATGCCCTTGCCCTCACGCCTGAGCAGGATCGCCAGCCGGCGATAGCCGAACCGACGACGCTCGTTGGCGATCTCGCGCATTCGCTCGCGCACAGCATCGTCCTTCCCGCGAAGCGGCTCATATTGCCATGCCGACCGGTTGACCCCGATCAGTCTGCAGGCGCGACGCTCGGAGAAGCCGTGATCGGCCATCAGCTTCTCCACCGCAGCGTAGCGATCCACAGACCGGGTCAGTTTTTTCCCAGCAGATCCTTCAACGCCGACACGTCCAGCATCGATTCCGCCAGCAGCTTCTTCAGCCGACGGTTCTCATCCTCCAGCGTCCGCAACCGCGCGGCCTCCGACACCGTCATCCCGCCGTACTTCGCCTTCCAGTTGTAGAACGTCGCATCGCTGATGCCGTGCTTCCGGCACAGGTCGGCGGTCTTCACGCCAGCCTCATGCTCGCGCAAAACGCCAATGATCTGATCCTCAGTAAATCGGCCTCGCCGCATCACTCGTCTCCATCTGACGAGCTAACTTACCAATGGCATGACTTTCGGGGAGCAGGTCAGCCAAAGACCACGGTCGGCTACAACGCGTAGGTAGCGGTCGATGCGAAACACAAGCTGATCGATGAGCAGCACGTCACCAACGCCGCCACCGACATGGGCCTGCTGGCACTTACCGCCGGGGCGGCCAGGGCGGCGCTTGGCGTCGAGCGATCTACGCCGCTTTGTCTTACCCCACCATGGGGCGGCCACGTGTCGACACCGGAGAGACACACGAACCCCGTGTGGCGATCCCATGCTCGGTTAGCGCGTTAGCCGGGTAGGGTGACGCGTGCCAGCAGGCCTCCGTCCGGCCGATTCTCCAGACTTGCGTCGCCGCCATGCGCGCGCGCGACCGCGCGGACGCTGGCGAGACCCAGCCCGTTGCCGCCGGTGTCGCGGCTGCGCGAGCGTTCGCCGCGGAAGAATGGCTCGAACGCCTGGTCGAGGTCGTGCTGATTGAGACCTGGGCCGTTGTCTGCTACCTCGATAATCACAGCATCCGTCGCGCGGAACAGGCGCACATCGGCGCTGCCGGCATATTTGATCGCGTTGTCGACAAGGTTGGCGAGCAGCGCCTTCAGTGCGGGCATGTCGCCCTCTACCGTCAGCGGTGCGCCCGGCACCAGCGTCACCGACGCGCCGCAGTCGTCAAAATCATCGGCAATGCTTTCGGCGAGCGAGCGCAGGTCAAGCCGCTGGCGACTGGCGTGACGCGTCATGTCGTGGACGAATGCCATCGCCGCGCCGATCCGGTTGCTCATCTCTTGGATATCGTCCTCGCTGGCGATGCGGATCGCGTCGGGTGCCTTTTCAAGCCGCAGCGACAACCGCATCAGCGGCGTGCGCAGATCGTGCGCGACCGCAGCGATCAGCATCGTGCGATCCTCGACATAGCGGTTGAGCCGGCCCTGCATGACGTTAAAGGCACTGGCCGCTTCGGCGATCTCAGGTGGCCCGCGCACCGGCAGCGGTTCCGCGCGCGGATCGCGGCCTAGCCGCTCGGCAGCGGCAGCGAACAGCCCGATCGGCTTGGCAACGCGGCGCGCGAGCGCCCAAGCGATCGGGGCGGCTACCGCCATCGCGACAAGGAACCACAGGATGATCCGCGTCCGCCACGATCCGGTCGTGCCGCCCGCGGGCCGGACGACGCGCCAGGTATCGGGCGCGACCTTCAGCGACACGGCGAACGACCCGAACAGGCCGTTGTCTAGCGCGAAGCGTGGCGGGGGCCCGCCCATATGAACCGGCGGGCGAAACACACCGACCATCATCGGCGGGCCATAACGATGCCCTTCCACCGTCACGGACGCGGTTGGCACCCCGAGGTCTCCGGCTATCAGCCGGGCCACGCGCCGGTCGCGCGGGTCGTCAACCGAATGCGGTGAGCGGTGCGAGGTGTTCGCTACGAGCAGACCAGTCGGATCGGTCCCGGCCCGCATCACGGTGGCGATGCGGTTGGTCGAATAGATCACCGGCATTGGCGGCGGCATCAACAGCACAGCGGCAAAGTTCAGTAGCTGAACCAGCAGCACCGTGAACAGAATCAGGGCAAAGATTCGGACGAACAGCGGCCAGGATCGTGCGCCCGTGAGGCCCATGCCGTTCATGCGCGCACCACGCGCGGCACGAAGAAATAGCCTTCATTGCGGACCGTGCGGATGATCTCGTCGCCGCGCGACCGCAGTTTGCGTCGCAATCGGCTGACCTGTACGTCGATGGCGCGATCGAACGCGTCGGTATCGGGGCCGCGCGCCGCCTCAAGCAACGCGTCGCGCGTGAGCACGCGGCGGGGGCGCTCGACGAACGCGCGCAGGACGGCGAATTCGCCATCGGTCAGGGCGATCAGCGTGCCGTCGCCATCGAGCAGCTCGTGCGCGGAGAAATCGACGCACCAGTCGAGGAACGCGAAGGCCTGGGTTTCGAACGCATCCAGCCCGCGGCGTTGGCGCAACGCCGCGCGGACGGTGGCCAGGATCTCGCGCGGGCTGCACGGTTTGGACAGATAATGGCTGGCGCCGATTTCCAATCCCAGGATCCGGTCGGTCTCGTCCCCGAGCGCGCTGAGCAGAACGATCGGCGGCCCGCCCTTGGCGGTAACGCGCCGGCAGGCGGCGAGGCCGTCCTCGCCCGGCATCATCACGTCGAGCAGCACAAGCGCTACAGGATGATGCGCGAGCACGGTGTCCATCTCGTGCGCGCTGGCGGCCGTCTCGACGCAGTAGCCGTGCATGCCGAGGCTCTCGGCCAGCATGCTACGGATGGCGTGGTCGTCGTCGACGACCAGCAAGGTCGTACCAGTTGCATCGAAATTCGGAATAAACATCGAGTTTTCATACCATGGCCATGTGTGCGCAATGTTTCCGGATCTTACCGCGTCGTAACGTATCTCCTTAGGTCCTCATCGATACGTCCCGGACATATTTCGGAAAAACATGTGGCGCATCGACGGGACATGATTAGTAACCAGACCAGAGTCCGAGAGCCCGCCACGCCTCGTGGAGGGGACCAATTGACCGCGGAAAGCGCCCGGATCATCATCGTCGACGATGATCCCAGCCTGCGCGAGCTGTTGACCGAATTCCTCGTCGATCGCGGGCTGCGGGCTGAAGCGGTCGAAAGCGGCGAAACCCTGCGCGTGCGGCTCAGCCAGCGGCCGTGCGAACTGATCGTGCTCGACATGACGATACCAGGCGAGGACGGCCTGTCGGTGCTGCGTTCGCTTGCCCAAGGTCCGGACGCGCCGGGAGTAATCATGTTCTCGGCGTTGGCTAGCGAGGTCGACCGGATCGTTGCGCTAGAACTCGGTGCCGACGACTATGTCACAAAGCCATCTAGTCCAAGAGAGATACTGGCGCGGATTCGCTCGGTACTGCGGCGGCGGGGGGGGCGGGGTGTACACCCCGCCGCGAATAGGATCGCGACGGAGCCGCTCACGCAAGTCAGTACGTACGCGTTCGCCGGCTGGACGCTCCACGTCCGCATGCGCGAGCTGAATGCGCCGAACGGCGAGACGGTTCGCTTGACCGAGGGCGAGTTCCAGTTGCTCAACGCCTTCGTGAGCGAGCCGCAGAAAATCCATTCGCGTGCGGACATGATTAAGCAATCGGACCGCGAAGACAGCACGTCGCGCGGCCGCACGATTGACGTCAATATAGGGCGGCTGAGGCGTAAACTTTTGAAATTCGACGGCACTGAACTGATCCGCACCGTCCGTGGCAACGGCTATTATTTCCTGCCCGAGGTCACCGCAGCATAGGGAATGCGGGGTGACGCAAAGTCACCCCGACGTGGTTAGCCCCGGTCCGGCCTGAGGCCATTCGGCAGGCCATGGGGCCCCGGACCGCCGGGGCCGCCCGGTCCGTTGCGCAGGCGCAAGACCGCCTCGAACACCCGGCGCTGGCGCGCGTCGAGCGCCGCGTAGAATGTGCGCATCGCCGCAATGCGCTTGCCGTCGTCGGCGTTGCGCTTGGCCAACCGGCGTTCCTGCTCGGCGAGCTGCTGTTCGAAACCCGGCGCCGTGTCGGGGCGCATCATCCGCGGCTCGTGCGGTGCGTCGAGGGCTAGGAAGGCGGCAAGCGCCGGCCGCTGCGCCGCGCTTAGGCCGAGCACAAGCGCCAGATCGTCGCCCTCGCGCTGGTGCATTGCCGTGACATCGGGTCGTGGCCGCGGGCCGTCGGGTTGCTGCTCGGCGGTGGCCGGCGCGGCGCTCGCGAGCATAAGGACATAAGCATAGCGTATCATAAGGCACCCCTTTGCGGCGCACCATTTGCGCCGTGTGGATGATCGCCCGCGGAGATTGCTGCCATATTTCGCGCAGGTGTTACACTCGCGAAAGGATCGGGACATTCGTGTGAAACGGGGCGTCTGCACTCGGCGGCGATGCAGTTCACCCCACTCACCGCCAAGAGTTATCGCTGGCGTCGTCACCTCGCCGGGCTTTTCGCCGTCAAGCTGACCGGGGACATCCCCGAACGCCTCATTGGCATGGGCTTGCCGGTGCCGCTAAACGCCAAGCGCCGCCGGCGGCTCGCCGCCATCCGCGCCAGCGACGTATTGTTCATCCATGTACCCAAGAATGCTGGCACGTCGGTGAGCATGGCGCTTTACGGTCAGACGATCACGCACGACACGATGCGCTATTACGAAAGCGTTGCACCTGACTTCGTGGCATCGGCCATCACTGTCGCGATAGTGCGCGATCCGGTCGAACGATTCGTTTCGGCTTTCCGGTTCGCAAAGTCGGGCGGGGCGCACCGACAGGTGTCTGCCCCGTTCCGATCGACCTATGCCAATTTCGCTTCGATAGACGATGCGCTCGATCATCTTGAGCAACAGGGCAACCCATTCGCGATTGATCATATCTTCCGCTCCCAATCCTGGTATCTGACGGACACCGCGCGCCGCTTAAAGGTGAAGCATTTGATCCCGATCGACGATCTCGGGCGGCTCGGTCATTTGCTTCCGGACCGAAAGCTATCGCCCGTCCTGAAGCTCAATGAGAGCTACACAGCAGCGGCTGAGGTTTCGCCAGCGCGGCGGGAGCGAATATGCCGACTATACCGCGACGATATGGTCTTGTGGGAGCGTGCACGATGAGCGCAGCGCTGAGAGGGCGCTTCGAAGTGCAGCATCTACGCCGCCGTCGTCACAGCCAAGTACAGGGAGCAAGCTGGTAGTTCTCCTCCTGCGGCTGCTGCCGAGCGCGGAATTCGACGCTAGAGTGGTCGCAGGATTCATCGAAGCGGCATCATGCGGTAGCGAAACGCAGATCGTATATAAGCGTCGTCACGCGAGCTGGTTCACGCCTGAGGCTGAAGCGCTGCTCGCCGACCATCAGGTTGCTCGTGTGGCTGCGGCTTCTGCCACGGTGTCAGAAGCCGGGCTACCGGCTGGTGGTTGGCGGGGCCTTGAGTAAATCAGACTACGTGGCTCACCCGTTATGTACCGATCAGCGTACGTGGAGCAGCGCCTGCGTTTCTACGGGATCGCGGTCGACTGCGCTGCGGGGCGGCCGACCCGGTGCTTCTTCCCTCGGCTGCGCTTGGCGACGCGCTGCACCTCAAGCAGCTGCTTGATACGGCGCCGTCGGTGTCGTGATCGGTCGGCAAGGCTCCCGGCAGACCGAGCGATGGAACAGCGGTAAGGAAAGTAAGCTGGTCGTGGAGGTGCACTACAATCAGGTCACAGGCGATCGCTTCTAGGTGTTTGGTCCCAGGGATTGATGGTGCAATAACCACAAGCGAGTGGGAGGATGCACTATGGGCCAGTTTCTACACGGGAGCGCCACAACGACAGAGGTCGTCCGTCGAGCGATACAGCATAGAAAAGAGAGCTTGAGGGCGCTGGCGACGCGTCACGGCGTCAACCAGAAGACGGTCGCGATGTGGCGCAAGCGCTCATCGACGGCTAATCTTAGAACCGGACCCAGGGATGCCCGTTCTACGACTTTGACGATCAAGGAAGAGGCAGTGGTGGTGGCGTTCCGGCGCCACACGATGCTGCCGCTGGATGACTGCCTGTATGCTCTGCAGGCGACGATCCCACATCTGACGCTCGTTGCTTCACCGTTGCCTCCAACGTCACGGCATCAGCCGGCTGCACGATGTTGATAGCGACAAGCCGGTCAGGAAGAAGTTCAAGGCTTATCCTATAGGTTCTTTCCACGTGGATCTGGCCGAGGTGCGGACCGAGCAAGGCAAGCTGTACCTACTGGTGGCGATCGACCGAACGTCCAAGTTCGCCTTCGTTGAGTTGCAAGAGAAAGCTACACGCCGGGTCGCTGCTTACTTCCTGCGGCATCTCGTCGCAGCCGTGCCGCATCAGATACACACGGTGCTTACCGATAATGGTACGCACTTCACCGATCCGACCGGCGACGGCTGGACGCCTGAGGACATCAAGGAAATGCGCGCAAAGAAGTTGCCATTCCTCCGAATTAGCCTGCGGCGATCTCGATATCAAACACCGCCTCACCAAACCCCGCCACCCGTGGACGAACGGTCAAGTCGAACGGATCAACCGGATCAAGGAGGCGACCTTCAAGCGCTACCATTACGAGACGCACGACCAATTGCGGCAGCACCTCGCCGATTTCCTCGCCGCCCACAACTTCGCCCGTCGTCTGAAGACCCTGCGCGAGCTCACGCCATACGAAGCCATCTACAAAGCTTGGACAGATGACCCCAGCCGGTTCATCTCAAACCCGCGGGACCAAACATCTAGTGCGCACTGCCAGACGCAGGTAATCGGCAGTCGGGTGTCGGCCTCGCGGATCTCAAGCACCTCGTCGATTTTTGGCGGACGCGGTTCGATTGGCGTGCGCGGGAACGCCGGCTCGCCGCCGCCGAAGACGATCTGGTTGCGCACGGCAGGGGCGAACAGTCGATGTCCAAAACTGACAATTCAAAATTCCAGCTCAACGTTTTCAAGCAAGCCGAACGACCTTGAAACCGATGACGATCCCGAGCGCTATAAGGAGAGGAGTAGGAAGCTGGTCAAGCATAAGCCGGTGGAAAAGCCTGAATGATCGGTCTCGCGCTGGCGATTACCTGTAGATAAGTGCTCGACCCAGGCCTTGGACCGTATACGGTCCCGGGCTTCAATCTTGCGGGCACTGGACACAGGCGCGCCGCGACGGCGGTGTCGATAACGCCACGATGTAGACCTGTTTGGCCAGATTTATCTCGGGGCAAAACGGCGTACTCTCGGCGATCACTTACATAACGAATATTCTTGAGGGCTCCGATATTCCCGGCGCCAACGCGTGGGTCAATAATTACTGCGCCGCTCACCCGCTCGCTCCGTTGTCCGAAGCTGCCCTGAAACTATCGGCCGACCTTTTTCGGCGCCGCGCTGCTCGCTAGATTTGTAAAGGACATAATCGTCAACTCTTTAGCGGCGGGGTCGCACGATCCGATCTTGGTCGATCATTTCGGCACTTCCGTTGTTTCTGGTACGGTAGCACGATGCGGTTTGGGAGGTCGCCTTCGCAAAAAACCGGGAAAAATACGCCGTGTCCGTGAAGCCTAGCCAGTCCGCGATCTCGGCGATGCTCATGTTGCTGTAGGCGAGGCAGCGCTTGGCCTCGGCGACGACCCGGTCGTGCAGCAGCGCCATCGGCGACATGCCCGCGACCGAATTGCACGCCAGCCGGAGTTGCGACACGCTGACGCCGAGCTCGCGCGCGATTTCGGGCAGGGCGGGGTGCTTGCGAAAGCGATGCTCGACGATGTCCTTGAAGCGCCGCACCGTCTCGGCCCGGCCGCCATGGACGGCCGGCGACGGGGCCTTGGCCGGCCAATGGCGCAGCAGCAGCAACAGGATCGACAGCAGCCGGATTTCCGCGCCGATCGCACTGCTTATCGCACGGCTTTCGAGTTCGGCCGCGAGGCCGTCCAGTTCGGCTTCGCACGCGGGCAGGATCGCGGGGTCGAGACCGAACACGCCCGGATCGCGGAGCACCACCTCAAGCGCGGGCGCGCGGACCAGCAGTCCTGCGAGATAGTTATTCTCGATCGTCAGCACCCAGCCGCTGGTCGCCTCGGCATAGTCGAAGCCGTGGATGCGAAACGGCGGCACGACCATCACGCTGGCCGGGCCGAAGGCGCGGCGCTCGCCGTCGATGGTCATCTCGCCGCCGCCGTCGCGGCACAGGATCACCTGGGTAAAGCGCGGGTGGGTGTGCGGCGCGATGATCCAGCCGCGTTCGCTCGACCTCTGCTCGAGCGGCTCGAGATTGACGAACCAGTCGGGCGGCGTCCCGGTATCGCCGTACAGGACATAGTTGGGCGTGGTGGTCGCCGTGACGCTGCCCGCCGCGGGTTTAGGCGAAAAGTCCATCCGATTTTCAGGTTTCGCCATCGACCGCACCATAGGGCCCGGTGCACATTGCTGCAATCGGCGGGATTGGCATCGAGGCCAGCGAAATTGCCGCACAGAGGATGATGCATGGCTCGGATTATCGGCGCGATCGCAAGCTCGCATACGCCCACCATCGGCTTCGCGCTGGATGCCAGGAAGCAGACGGATCCGGCTTGGAAACCGATCTTCGACGCGTTCCTGCCGGTGCAGCAATGGATCGATGCCAAGAAACCGGACGTGCTGCTCGTGATCTACAATGATCACATCACGTCGTTCTTCTTCGATCAGTATTCCGCCTTCGCGCTCGGCGTCGACGATGTGTACCGCGTCGCCGACGAAGGCGGCGGGACGCGCGAGATGCCGCCGATCGGTGGCCACGCCGCTTTGTCGCGGCACATCGCGCAGTCGCTGGTCACCGACGAATTCGACATGACCTTCTTCCGCGATCGGCCGCTAGATCACGGCTGCTTCTCGCCGCTGTCGGTGCTGATGCCGCACGATGCGGGCGGCTGGCCGGTGGAGATCGTGCCGCTGCAGATCGGCGTGCTGCAATTTCCGATCCCCTCGGCCGCGCGCTGCTACAAGCTCGGCCAGTCGCTACGCACGGCGATCGAAAGCTATCCCGAGGATCTGAAGGTCGCAATCGTCGCCACCGGCGGCCTGTCGCATCAGGTCCACGGCGAGCGCTGCGGCTTCAACAACACCGAATGGGACGTGCGGTTTCTCGAACTGCTCGAAAAGGATCCGGTGGCGCTGACGCGGATGACGCATGCCGATTACGCGCGGCTCGGCGGGATGGAGAGCTCCGAGGTCATCATGTGGCTGGTGATGCGCGGCGCGCTGTCGGCGAGCATCCGCTGCGTCCACCAGAGCTATTACCTGCCGTCGATGACCGCGATCGCGACCGCGGTGTACGAGAATGAGGCGGCGCCGCTCGACGCGTCCGCCGCAGCGGAGCACCGCGAGCGGATGGGCGCGCAACTGCGCGGCGCCGAGACGATCGAAGGCACCTATCCCTACACGCTGGAGCGCAGTGCGCGCGGCTACCGCATCAACAAGTTCCTCCACGCGTTGGTCGATCCGGACGTCCGCGCGGCGTTTCAGGCGGACGAGACCGCAGCGCTTGCCGCCGGGGACCTGTCGGACGAGGAGCGCGATCTGGTCCACCGCCGCGACTGGCGGGGGCTGATCCATTACGGCGCGATCTTCTTCCTGCTGGAGAAACTCGGCGCGGTCAGCGGCATCTCGAACCTGCACATCTATGCGGCGATGCGCGGCGAGACGCTCGAGGCGTTCCAGAAAACCCGCAACCAGCAGGTCACCTATTCGGTCGCGGCGCAACCGACCACCTAGGCGCGCCCGCGACCACCAGCGAACCCTAAGCAAAACCACCCGGCAACGATCGGGAATCAGGAGACGACCATGGAAGATCCCCGCGCCATCATCGCGCGCGAACCGATGCATCACCGACAGGTGATCGCGATCGGCATAGCGACCGCGCTCAACGCGCTCGATGGCTTCGACGTGCTGTCGATCAGCTTTGCGTCGCCCGGCATAGCCAAGGATTGGGGCATCGACCGCGCCGCGCTCGGACTGGTCCTGTCGATGGAATTGTTCGGCATGGGCATCGGCGCACTGGTGCTCGGCACGCTCGCCGACCGCATCGGTCGCCGCCCGACGATCCTGGCGTGCCTGGCGATCATGGCGCTGGGCATGGGGCTGGCCTCCACCGCGGGCGACGTCGTCACGCTCTCGTGCTTCCGGCTGTTTACCGGCCTAGGCATCGGCGGGATGCTGGCGGCGACCAACGCCATCGTCGCGGAATGTTCGAACGCGCGGCGCCGCAACCTGTCGGTCGCGGTGATGAGCGGCGGCTATCCGATGGGCGCGATCGTCGGCGGGCTCGTCGCCTCGCTGCTGCTGGCGAACACCGGACGCTGGCAGGCGGTGTTCGAGTTCGGCGCGATCGCCACCTTGTGCTTCATCCCGCTGGTCCTGTGGCTGGTGCCCGAGACGATCGCCTTCCTGGTGCACAAGCGCCCGGCGAATGCGCTCGGGCGGATCAACCGCACGATGGTCCATCAGGGCCGCGCGCCGTTGTCCGCGTTGCCGCCGCAGGACCCGGCAAAGGCGGGCTTCAGCCTGCCCAAACTGTTCACCCCCGGTACCGCCGCGGTGACGATCCTGCTCACCATCGCCTATTTCTCGCATATGATGACCTTCTACTTCCTGGTGAAGTGGATCCCAAAGATCGTCGTCGACATGGGCTTCCCACCGGCCTCGGCAGGCGGCGTGCTGGTCTGGGCAAATGTCGGCGGGGCGAGCGGCGCGATCGCCCTGAGCCTGCTGACGCAGCGGTTCGGCGTGCGTGCGCTGGTGGTCGGTGCGATGGCCTGCGGTGCGATCGCGGCGACGTCCTTCGGGCAGGGGTTCACGACGCTCACCGGGCTGTCGATCATCGCCTGCGTCGGCGGCTTCTTCACCAACGGCGCGACCGCGGGGCTTTACGCGGTGATCGCCCAGTCGTTCCCGGCATCGCTGCGCGCGGGCGGAACCGGTTTCGTGATCGGCATAGGTCGTGCCGGTGCGGCTCTCGGGCCGATCGTCGCCGGCGTGCTGTTCACCGCCGGCTGGTCGCTGTCATGGGTCGCGGCCGTCATGGCGTGCGGCACGGCGGTCGGCGCGCTCGCGCTCTCGCTGGTGCGCTACCGCGAGAGCACCGTCGCCTGAGCCTGGGAGCGGCAGCGCCCCGGGGCGCTGCCGCCATCAAGACATCGGTCCACCGCGTCGAACGCGGGGATTAGGAGAGGATTACACCATGATCAGCTATCGTATTCGGATCGCCAAGTCTGTGCAGGGCGTCGCGGCGCTGACCGCCACGCTGCTGGCAGGCAGCGCGTTGGCGCAGAGCGTCCCGCCGGAATCGACGACGTCGTCGGCAGCCGGCGGACCGCTCAGCAGCCAGACTCCGCCGGGCGTCCGTCCGCCCAAGTCGCAGGCACTGCCCGCCGAGGCGCTGCCCGGTGGCCGTTCGGGTCCGCAGGGCGTGCCGCAGGCGATCCGATGGACCGAGAATTGGTCGGCCGCCCCTGCTGCCGACGCGCCGATCCTCGAGAAGATCCGCCACATCCCGATCGGGTCCGCCGACACCTATCTGTCGCTCGGGGGCGAGGCGCGCGTCTATTATACCGACTGGAACCATTCGGCGCTCGGCTTGCGGACGGGCGACAACAACGATCCGGTCCAGCTCCGCCTCCGCCTGTTGGCGGACCTGCATGTCGGCCAGTATGTCCGCGCGTTCGTCGAGCTCGGCGACAATCGCGAATTCGGCGAACAGACCGCCACCGCACCCAATCGCGGCAAGCTCGATATCCAGCAGGCGTTCGTCGATATCACGCTGCCGCTGGGCGATGCGGGCAAGATTACGGTGCGGCCGGGGCGGTTCGAGATGCCGCTCGGCAACGGCAAGCTGGTCGGGGTGCGCGAGGGGCTCAACCAGCGATTCACCTACCAGGGCGTGCGCGGGACCTATATCCTGCCCGGCACGGTTTCGGTCGACGTCTTCGCGCTGCGCCCGGTCAACATCAAGCCGGGTACGCTCGACGACGGCCCCAACCACACGATCGCCTTCACCGGCGTCTATGTGAGCGCGCCGAACCGCGTCGCGGGCTTCGGCACCGACGTCTACTGGTACGAGATGAACCGCGATCGCGGCGTGCTGCGGGAGGGCACCGGCAAGGACGACCGCAACAGCTGGGGCGCCCGCATCTGGCGGCGCACCTCCAGCTGGGACCTCGATGTAGAGGGCACGTACCAGAGCGGCACCTTCACCACCGAGGATATCCGGGCCTGGGCGGTGTTGTTCGAAGGCGGCTATACCTTCGCCGAGGCGCCGATGACGCCGCGGCTCGGCCTGCGCGGCAACGTGTTCAGCGGCGATGGCGACCTGACCGACGGCAAGGCCGGCACCTTCGTGGCCGCGGCGCCGCGGCTGCCGCTGATCAGCGAAGCGGCGTTCTTCAACCTGTCCAACCTGATGGACCTCTATCCGTCGGTCACGGTGAAGCCGCGCAAGGATGTCACGATCATGGTCGGTCCCGATTTCCTGTGGCGCAACAGCCGCGCCGACGGCGTGTATATCGGCCCTGCGGGATCGTCGTTCGCGCCCTATGCGTCGAGCCGCGTGATCGGTACCGACCTCAACCTCGAAGCGTCGTGGCAGGCGACCAAGCGCGTGCAGTTCCGCCTGTTCGAGACCTATTTCTCGGCAAGCGATTCGTTCGCCGCCCATGGCGGCCAGAACGGCAACTACCTCGGCGTGCTGTCGGACTTGCGCTTCTGACATGCCGGTCGGGCGAACCCGCGTTGGCACTCCGGCCGTGTCGCGGCGGAAATACTGCGGAAACCTGGATGCCCTACGAACGGCAAAGCATGGTACGAACAGGCGAGGTACGGGGTATGGCAAGGTTCACTAGATTAGGGTCTCATCTGGCGTTGACGTCATTGCTGGTGCTTGCGGGCTGCGGCAGCGACGACGATAGCAGCTCGACCGCGACGACGACGACCGCGACGACAACCAACACCTCCACCGCGACGACGACCTCCACCGGCACCAATGCCGTCGGTACCGGGGTCAGTCAGGGCACCGGAACGGCGGCGGTCGTGACCGCGGCGAACGCGTTCCTCGCGACGCTGTCGAGCACGCAGACGGCAGAGACGGGCACCTCCGGTACCACCAGCACCGCGCGCTTCACGCTGACGCGGGCGAACGCGATCCAGTGGACCAACCTGCCGGGCAACCGCCAGGGGCTGCGTCTCAACACCTCGACGCTGACCGACGCGCAGCTGACGGCCGCGGAAAACCTGTTGGCGACCGCGCTCAGCACCGCGGGCAAGACCGAGGCGGACGAGATCCGCCGCGCCGATGATGTGCTTGCGACCAGCGGCTATGGATCGGGCCTGTACTCGATCGCGATTCTCGGCACACCCTCCACCACCGCGCCGTGGATGCTGCAGCTCGCCGGCCATCATCTCGCGTACAACATCACGTACAACGGGACCTATGTCTCGGGGTCGCCGGCGTTCCTGGGTGTCGAGCCGCCGAACTGGGTGGTCACGACCTCCGGGTCGGTGCTGGTCAACGGATCGGTCACCGCGTCGACTGCCGGGACGCAGCACGCGCCGGTCGAAACCCAGCGCCTGGCGGCCTATAACCTCGCCCAGGCGCTGCAGGCCAACACCAGCTACGCGTCCGGTGCGCTGCTCAGCGGAACGTACAACGACGTGGTCGCAGGCGCCAACGGCAACACAGACAGCAATTTCGGCTCGCTCGCCTATCCGACGACCGGCCGCGGCCTGCTCTACACCAGCCTGGACACGACGACGCAGGGGCTGGTCCGGTCGCTGATCGAATCCTACGTCAACACGCAGCCGAGCGACAAGGCAAGCCAGTTGCTGGGCGTCTACGAAAGCACCAGCCAGCTCGCCACGACCTATGTCGGCTTTGCCAAGGGCGCCGGCGGCACCGCGGATTTCGCGGCGTTCCCGTCGGGAACCGGCAGCAACCGGTCGTACATCCGCATCGATGGCCCGCGCATCTGGATCGAGTTCGTGGTGCAGAACGGCGTCATCTACAGCAGCCAGGTCCATTACCACAGCATCTGGCGCGACAAGGTCGCCGACTATGGAGGCCAGTTCGGCAACGGGTCGAGCAGCTTCAGCGGGACGTGATGACCCGTCTCGTGCGGTGGTGCGTGGCGCTGCTGTTCCTGGTCACGGGAGCAGCGGCGCTGGCGCATGCGCTGCCGGGAACCGCGGCGCTCCTCGATTTCCACCGCGCCGATGTCGGGCTCGAGCTCGACATGCCGCTCGACCAGTTCGAGCTGGGCTTCAAGCATCCGGTCATGGATGTGCCACTCGATACGGTCGCGCGCTATGGTCCGGCGCTTCCCGCCTATATCGTCGAGCATGTCCGGCCGGTCGCGCCCGACGGCCGCCCGTGGCAGGTGCGCGTCGAATCGCTCAGGGTCGACCAGAATCTCGATCAAGGTCATGCCGATCTGATCGCGCATCTCCGCCTGACGCCGCCGCCTGGCGCGCCCGTCCGGCGGTTCCGCTTCGATTATTCGGTCATCAACCATGAGGTGATGACGCATACGGTGCTCGTATTCGTACGCTCCGATTGGCGCAACGGCGTGTTCGGTGGGGAACCGACGCTGCTCGGCACGATCCGCTTCCTGACCACCGGCATCGACGTAGACCGCCGGCTGGGCTCGTTCTGGACCGGCTTCGTAGCGGTCTTCCGGCTCGGCATGGCGCATATCGCCGACGGCACCGACCACCTGCTGTTCCTGCTCGCGCTGCTGCTGCCGGCGCCGTTGCGTCGCGAGGGTGGGCGGCGCTGGGGCGGCTATATCGGCACCCGGCGGACGCTGCTCCGGCTCGCCAGTCTCGTGACCGCGTTCACGCTCGGCCATTCGCTGACGCTGGTCATCGGCGCGTTCGGCAAGGTGACGATCCCGACCATGCCGATCGAGGTCGCGATCGCGCTGTCGATCTTCGTGTCCGCGCTTCACGCCTGGCGACCGCTGCTGCGTGGACGCGAGACATGGGTCGCCGCCGGGTTCGGCCTGGTCCACGGGCTGGCCTTCAGCCAGGTCATCGCCGGTGGCGGGCTGGACGGCTGGAACCAGGCTGCCGCGGTGCTCGGTTTCAATCTCGGTATCGAGGTCGTGCAGCTGCTCGTGGTAGCGGCGGTCGTGCCGTGGCTAATGTTGCTGGCTTGGTCGGGACGCTATAGGCCGGTGCGGCTGGCGGGGGCACTGTTCGCAGGGGTCGCCGCACTTGCCTGGGCGCTCGAGCGTCTTACCGGCGTGGCGAACCCCATATCGGCCGCGTTGGAGGGGCTTCGGGGGGTGGCGCCGTGGCTCGTCGTGGCGCTGGCGCTGGTTGCGATCACGATGGCAGTCGTCGCCCGGCGCGAAGGCAGTGCCGGCGGCACGGCATGATCCTCTCCACAGCAGACAGTCCGCGCGCAAGATGCGTTTGAAACCGCCGCATTTCCGTCGGCGTGATCGCTACGACAGCGCCATGCTTGGGCTGCGAGAAATTCGTGGATTTCACCGGCAAGCCGGGTTCGTTGAGGCGTCCGGGGTTCCGGAAATGAACGAAGTCGGACGTTTCCGATAGGCCCATGTTGTTGACCGGCTGCGCGCGAAAGACGTCGTACATCAGGACATAGGTGTTGGTCCCATGCCGCCGCAGAGCGTCGGTCCTCGGTGCCGGCCGTCTCGGGATCGATCTTGGTGGGATCGAAGACATAGCCGCTATTGATCCGCGTCGAAATCGATTCGTAGATCGGTTCGGGTTCCCAAGCGGCGCCGATCTACGCGGTCGACGCAAACAGCCGGTCGACCCGCACGGTCGCGAGCGTCCAATGCAGCAGGTAATACGACTTCATGAAGATCATCGGCGGTTGTTTCCCCCAACCGTAGCTGTCCGCGTCGCGCTGCCACTCCGTCGAGCGTAGTCCTCCGCGCCGGGCATAGATGTGGAGATCGGTCATCGCCAGACAGGAGGTGCCGTCCGGCCCGCGCGCAACGTGCGGATCACGCACCCCCTTCTGTTCCGCAACGTCGCGGCCGAGCAGTACCGGATCGCCGTTATTAACGTCGGTGAAGCTGTTGTGGTTCTTCGCCCCTTGGTGGGCGTAATGTGGCGGAAAATTTCGAGGACGTACGCGGGCTGCGCCGCCATCGCATGCGTGCCGGACGAGCTCGCAGTTGCAAAGGGCAGCAGAGCGGTTATCGTCAAGAGGGGGCGATCATCAGGTTCTTCATCGAGACGATTCCCGGGAAAGCTCGATATGCGACGAACTGCGCATCGGAACGCCCGCTACTCGAAATGTCCTATTGAACGGAGTCCGCCTTCGTTTCGCCGTGTCGCTCTCCCATGATATTTGGGAGCGCACAGGCGGTGGCGGTGGCGGGGTAGGCGCTGCAGGATTTGGTGATACCGGTATCGGTAGTCTCGACGGGTCCCGTATCAACCCACATCGCCACGCCTGATCTGACCCGCCAGCAGACTACGCCCAGCAGAGGCGCATCGGATTACCAACCAAGAGCTTGTGCTGAAGTGCGACGCTGGTCGCGATACGCGGTATGATATCCACGAGCGCGCCATCGTCAGGTGCGTGCGTCGTCATGTTGGGGTGAGGCCAGTCCGTGCCCCAGAGAACGCGGTCGGGGAAGCGTTCGACCAGCGTGCGCGCGAACGGGATGACGTCGTCATAACCGGGCGGACCGACCTTCGACAGGCGTTCGGGGCAACTGACTTTGGTCCAGATATTCTCGTGCTCGGCCATCAGGCGGATGAACCGACCGAACTCTGGACCGTCTACGGGTTGCGTCACGTCCGGGCGACCCATGTGGTCCACCACGACAATCGTCGGCAACGAGGTGAAAAAGTCCCAGCGCTCTTTCAGATCCTCTGCTTCGAAGTAGATAACGACATGCCAGCCGAACGGTGCGATCCGGTCGATGATCGCGCGGTAATAAGCGTCGGGCTTTGGATCGACGAGGCGGCGGACGAAGTTGAAGCGAACGCCGCGCACGCCGGCTGCATGGAACTCGGCCAGTTCCGCATCGCTTACCGTGCCACGCACCGTTGCAATGCCGCGAGCGCGGTCCCCGGCGCTGCGGAGTGCATCGACCAAAGCACGGTTGTCGGCCCCGTGACACGTCGCCTGAACAATAACATTTCGATCGAAGCCGAGATGGTCCCGCAGCGCGAACAGCTGGTCCTTGCCGGCGTCGCAGGGTGTGTATTTCCGCTCCGGCGCATACGGGAAAACGTCGCCAGGCCCAAACACGTGGCAATGCGCATCGACCGCACCGGGCGGTGGCATGTAGGTCGGTTTGCTTGGCGCGGGATCGTAGCGGATCCATTCCGGGTCCATGGTGAAGTCCGACATCAGAGCCCCCGGGCGACAAGTTGCGCGTCGAGGCGCGGATAGACGCGGCGGGCATTGCCCTCGAACACCTTGCGCTTGTCGGCATCCGAGATGACGAGTGCGTCGACATAGCGCTTGGTATCGTCGAAATACTGGCCGGTCTGCGGATCGATGCCGCGCACCGCGCCGACCATTTCCGAACCGAACAGGATGTTGTCGACGTCGATCACCTCGAACAGCAGGTCGATGCCCGGCTGGTGATAGACGCAGGTATCAAAGAAGACGTTCTTCATCACGTGCTCGGCCAGCGGCGGGCGCTTGAGCATGTCGGCAAGGCCACGATAGCGCCCCCAATGATAGGGCACCGCGCCGCCCCCATGCGGGATGATGAGGCGCAGCGACGGGAAGTCGCGGAACAGGTCGCCCTCGAGGAATTGCATGAAAGCGATGGTGTCGGCGGCGAGGTAATAGGCGCCGGTGGCGTGCATCGCCGGGTTGCAGCTGCCCGAGACGTGGATCATCGCCGGGACGTCGAGCTCGACCATCTTCTCGAAGAACGGATACCAGGCGCGGTCGGTGAGCGGTGGCGAATCGAACTTGCCGCCCGACGGATCGGGATTGAGGTTGCAGCCGATGAAGCCGAGATCGGTGACGCAACGCTCGAGTTCGTCGATCGAATTGGCGATCGAGATGCCGGGGGATTGCGGGAGCTGGCACACCCCGGCGAAGGTCTCGGGATACAGATCGATGACGCGCTTGATCAGGTCGTTCGAGTGGCGTGCCCAGATATGCGCGACCGCTTCGCTGCCGACATGCGGCGCCATCGCCGACGCGCGCGGCGAGAAGATGGTCATGTCGGCGCCGCGCTCGCGCAACAGCCGCAACTGGTTCGCCTCGATCGTCTCGCGGATCTCGTCGTCGGAGAGCGCGGGATAAGCAGGGTCGATGTCGCCGCCCGACGCGATCGCCGCGACTTGCCGGTCGCGCCAGGCATTATGTGAGGCAGGGGCCGTGGTATAATGGCCGTGGCAGTCAATGATCATGGCAGCGGTCCCGTCGCGGTAAGCTGGCAGGCGTCGTGGTGCCTCCGGCTTGGTCGCGACATCCGCTAATACAGCGTGCTCGGTCATGCATATCGAAACGGTTGACGATCCATTGCTTTTCCTGAGGTCCATTCCGTGCAGACGGCGCGGAAGGTGTCGAGGAATGCCGTCTGAAGGCGGGTCGGGCGCCAGTCGTCGCGGATCGTCAAGCCGATATGGCGACGCAGTGAATCCCCCGCACCGGGAATCTCGGCGAGCAGTCCCGCACGCGCCTCGAACAGGAACTGGTCGCGCGACATCAGCGTCAGCCAGTCGTCCTCCAGCATCAGGCCGCGCACCACGAGCACCGACCCGCATTCGATCCGCAACCGCGGCGGCGCCAGTCCCCGGTCAGTGAACATCTGTTCCCACCGACGCCGTACGGGCGCTCCCAGCCCCGCAATGACCCAAGGGAATTCCAATAGCCGGGAAAACGCGAAACCAGGTTCGGCCAGCAACGAATGACCGGCTCGCCCGACGATCACCGGGTCGTCCACGAGTAATGGTTCCTGGACCACGTCGGCGACCGGTAGAGGGTCGCGCATCGCCCCGACGAGCACGTCGATCGCCCCCTCGCGCAACGATGCGAGCAAATCCATATACGGTCCTTCGACGACGTCGACCGATGCCATCGGATAGGTTCGGGCGAACCGTGCCAAGGCTTGGGGCAGCAGGATCGCGCGAGCGAGCGGCATTGTTCCGACGACGATATGGCCCGCGCCTTCGGACAGGAGCGCGGCCAGTTCGGCGATTCCCGCCTCCAGTTCGGCGCGCGCCAGACGGGCGAACCGCAGCAGTCGGGCAGCGGACGGAGTTGGTTGCACGGTACGGCCCTGCCGGGTCAGGAGCGCAATCCCCAGCAATTGCTCAAGATCGCGCGCCGCCCTGTGCAACGCCGGTTCGGACAGGCCGATCTGCTTGGCAGCCAAGGCGAAGCTCCCCGCAGCGTCGACCGCGATCAACGCACGCAACTGGCCGAGCGTGATGCGCCGCTCGACATGCGGCAGCGGGGGCAGGCGAGCGCCGCGCCGGACGCTGTGGCCACCGCGAGCGATATAGCCCAGCGCACGTTCGATCCGGCCGGATATCAGACGCCCCGCCTCGGTCGGCACCACGCCGCCGGGTTGGCGATCGAACAGCCGATGGCCGAGCGATGCCTCGACCTTGGCCACCGCCTGGGTAAGCGCGGGCTGCGAAAGATTCATGGCGAGCGAGGCGGCGCTGATGCTGCCGACCCGGGCCGCCGTGGCGACGGCATCGAGGTGGCGTAGGTTGAGATCGGGAAAGGTGGGCATCACAAGACCTCAGCAGAACTTATGGCTGGTGCGCAAATCTGTTTTGCGTTGGCAACGTCCGGGGCGTCTTGGTTAGGGCAGCTAAAAAGGATTGAGGATCAGAGATGCCCAGCGTCATCACCACCATCCAACGCGCCGATCTGGCGGTCATCGACGGTTTTGCGAAAGTCGGCGTCGCCACCGTCCATGAGGCGCAGGGGCGGATCGGCCTGCTCGCCAGCCGCCTGCGGCCGATCTACACAGGCGCGCGGATCGCCGGGTCGGCGGTCACGGTGTCGATCCCACCTGGCGACAACTGGATGATGCACGTCGCCATTGAACAAGTAAAAGAGGGCGATATTCTGGTGGTCGCGCCGACGTCACCTTGCGAGGACGGATATTTCGGCGATCTGCTCGCGACATCGGCGATCGCGCGCGGGTGTCGCGGTCTCGTCATCGATGCGGGGGTTCGCGACGTCCGCGACCTGACCGAGATGCAGTTTCCGGTCTGGTCCAAGGCGATTTATGCGCAGGGGACAGTCAAGGAGACGCTGGGTTCGGTCAACGTGACCTTGGTCTGTGCGGGCGAACGGATCGAGCCGGGCGACGTGATCGTCGCGGACGACGACGGTGTCTGCGTCGTGCGCCGCGCCGATGCGGCGGCGGTGCTCGCCGAGGCCCAGGCCCGCGAGGCGCGTGAAAAGGAAAAGCGTGATCGGATGGCCGGCGGTGAACTCGGGCTTGACATCTACGCGATGCGCGAGCGGCTCGCGGCCAAGGGCCTGAAATATGTCTGAGCTTCCGACCGCGGCCGGCATCCCCGCGATGTGGATGCGCGGTGGCACGTCTAAGGGCGGGTTCTTCCTCGCCGACGATCTGCCGGCAGATACGAAGGCGCGCGACGCGTTCCTGTTGCGCGCCTTCGGTTCGCCCGATCCACGCCAGATCGACGGGATGGGCGGCGCTGATCCGCTGACCTCCAAGGTCGCGATCGTCTCGCGGTCGACGCGTGAGGGCGCCGATGTCGATTACCTGTTCCTGCAGGTCTTCGTCGACCAGGCGATCGTTAGCGACGCCCAGAATTGCGGCAACATGCTGGCCGGGGTCGGGCCCTTCGCGATCGAACACGGTCTGGTTGAGGCCAAGGACGAGACGACGAAGGTTTCGATCTTCATGGTCAACACTGGCAAGCTCGCCACTGCGACGGTGCAGACCCCACGCTGCGTCGTCACGTACGAGGGCGATGCGCGGATCGATGGCGTTCCCGGCACGGCGGCACCCGTCCCGCTCGCCTTTGCCGATATTGCCGGTTCGAGTTGCGGGGCATTGTTGCCGACTGGCAATGCGGTGGATGTCGTCGACGGCATCGAAGTGACGCTGATCGACAACGGCATGCCCTGCATCGTGCTGCGCGCGGCCGACGTCGGCATCACCGGGTATGAGGACCGCGCGACGCTTGACGCCGACGAGACGCTTAAGGCGCGGGTCGAGGCGATCCGGCTTAAGGCCGGGCCCTTGATGAACCTCGGCGACGTCACCGAACAGTCCGTGCCCAAACTGATGCTGGTCGCCGCGCCGCGTAACGGCGGTACGATCAGCGTGCGCTCGTTCATCCCGCACCGCTGCCATGCCTCGATCGGCGTGCTCGGCGCGGTCAGTGTCGCGACCGCCTGCCTGCTCGACGGCTCGCCTGCGCACGATCTCGCGGCGGTGCCGGAGGGCCGATCCAAATCGCTCGACGTCGAGCATCCCAGCGGCACGACCGGCTGCGTTATCGATCTCGACGAGGACGGTACCGTCATCGGCGCCGCGATGCTGCGGACCGCCCGCAAGCTGTTCGACGGCATCATTTTCGGCTGAGAACGCCGGCACGTCACAACGAAAGAAAAAAAACGATGACGGACCTAGGAGAGACGACCAGAAAGGCGAGCCGCTTCGGCGTGTTCGGCCAGCTCTGGTTTCAGGTGCTGGCGGGTACGGTGATCGGCATCCTGCTCGGCCATTTCGCGCCGACGACCGCGGTGGCGATGAAGCCGTTCGGCGATGCGTTCATCAAGCTTATCCGGATGATGATCGGGCCGGTGATCTTCGTCACCGTCGTCCACGGCATTGCCGGCATGAACGACATGAAGAGCGTCGGCCGCGTCGCGCTGAAATCGATCCTGTATTTCGAGGCGGTGACGATTCTTGCGCTGATCTTCGGCCTCGTGATGGTCGATATCTGGCAACCGGGCGCGGGGATGAACATCGACGTCGCGGCGATCGATACGGCCTCGATCAAGACCTATGTCGCGACCGCGCACGACCAGTCGATCACCGGATACTTCATGGGCATCATCCCGGATACGTTCGCCAGCGCGCTGACCGAAGGCCATGTCCTGCAGGTGTTGTTCGTCTCGGTGCTGTTCGGCATCGCGATCGCGGCGATCGGCGAGCGTGGCAAGCCCGTCTACACGCTGATCGACAGCGCCTCGCAGGCGTTGTTCCGGATCATCGGCTACATCATGTATTTCGCGCCGTTGGGAGCCTTCGGGGCGATCGCCTTCACGGTCGGCCAGTTCGGCACGGCGTCGCTCTGGTCGCTAGGTGAGCTCATCATCGAATTCTTCGTCGTCTGCGGCCTGTTCACTGCGGTCGTGCTGGGCGGGATAGCGCATTGGTGCGGGGTCAGCCTGTGGCGCCTGCTCGGCTATCTCTGGGACGAGATCGTGATCGTCGCTGCCACCACGTCGACGGAGACGGTGCTCCCGCGCCTTATCCAGAAGATGCGCAAGGTCGGCTGTGAGGAAAGCGTCGTCGGCTTCGTCATCCCGGCGGGCTATTCGTTCAACCTCGACGGCACCTGCCTGTATTTAACGACGGTCGCGGTGTTCCTGGCGCAGGCGACCAACACGCACCTGACGTTGTGGCACGAACTCGGGCTGATCGCGGTGCTGCTGCTCACGTCGAAAGGCGCGGCGGGGGTTGCCGGTGCGGCGTTCGTCGTGCTCGCGGCGACGCTCAATACGACGGGCACGATCCCGGTCGCCAGCATCGCGCTCATCCTCGGCATCCACCGCATTCTCGCCGAGGGACTGACGTTCGTGAACCTGATCGGCAACGCGCTCGCCACCGTCGTGATCGCCAAGTGGGAAGGCAAGCTCGACGAACGCACGCTGGCGGCGACGATCGGCAACGCGCGGCTGCGCGCGAAATACCCGGTCGCCGCCTGAACCCCCGCGCAGCGGTCGAGGATCGCTGCGTGTCCCCGCCTTACGATAACAGCCGACTGCGACGTACGCGGTCGGACAGGAGACTGTCATGTCCATCGCTCTCGCCCTCGCGCTTGCCGCAGTGGCCCAAGACCAACCGTCGCAGGCACAACCGCCTCTGGTCCTGGCCGCGTCGACGGCAAGCACCGAAGGGGACACGACGCAGGCTGAGCACGACGTACCGCGTCCGACGGTATTCTATCCCAACACCAAGCAGGGGCCGGCGGACGCGGCACCGACCGGCATTGCGCGGTTCCAGCGCGACAATCCGATCGGCAAGGAGTTGCGCGCGCTCAAGATGGCAGGCGTCGATCTGGTGCTCGACGTCGTCGGCAACGTCGCGGCCAACCCGGTTGGCGGCATTCGGCAAGGCAGTGCGGAATCGCATTGGGTCTCGACCGCGGCCGATCTCGATCTCGAAAAGCTGATCGGGCTGTCCGACACGAAGGTTCATATTCAGGCGGCCTGGTTTACCGGCGACAGCCTCGGTCGCGATTCGATCGGCAATTCGATCAGCTTCCAGCAGACCTGGCGGCCGGTCGCCGGGCCACGGCTGACACAGTTCAACGTCGAGCATGATTTCAGCAAGCTCAACATCCTCGTCGGCCGCGCCGCGGTGAACAGCTATTTCAACAACTCGCCCTTCAATTGCGTGTTCATGAGCAACACGAGCTGCCTCACAGCTTACGGCGGCATCAGCGACATCGGCATAACCGCCTTTCCCAATTCGTCCTGGACCGCCAAGGCACGCTACGCGATCAACAAACGCTGGTACATCCAGACCGGCGTGTTCGAATACGACAACGACCTCAACATGAAGGGCAAGGGCGGCCTCGATTTCTCGCTGGGCAAGGGCACCGGGGTGCTCATTGCGAACGAGGTCGGCTATCAGACGGCGTTCGCGGACGAGCGCCTGCCGCGCCGCTACAAGGCCGGGGTCTATATCAACACCGACGGCGGCCAGAGCCCCTATTACGACCGCAACGGCAATTCATCCGTCGTGTCCGGGCTCGCGCGCGTTGCGCAAGGGGGCAACCGCGTTGGCCTGTACGCGATGGCCGACCAGACGATCCAGCGCGCCGCCGGCAAGAGCACGCGCAACCTCGCACTGTTCGCGCGGGTCTTCTTCAACGTCGGCAACGTCGCCCAACTCGACTGGTTCGCCTCCGCCGGCTTCGTCAAGACCGGCACGTTCCAGCACCGTGACACCGACACGATCGGCTTTCTGGTGACCAACACGCATTTCAGCAATCAGCAGATAAAATATCTTCACGATTTGAGAATGAAGGCGGGTGGCACAGGCTCGCCAGAATCGAACGAGATTATTGGAGAGATCAATTATGGATATGCAGCCATGCCCGGCGTCAGAATATTGCCTAATATCCAATACGTCATCAATCCAGATCCGATATTCGCCCCAACCCGTAAAACTGACATTCCGTCCGCGATCGTTTTAGGGCTACGCCTGGATGTACGCCTCGCCCAGATTTTTGAAGGATGATGACTGGAAACGGCGGCTAATTATCTGATGTTCAGTGTGCTCCACCGCCTTCAGTCGGATAGCATCGCTACGATCTTTCAATGGATTGCCGCGGGACACAGTTGACCCACTCTATTATTTTACATTATAATGACAAGCGTGTGAAGCCGGCAGGTATTGCTTATCCTAAGAGCCCGACCGAAAATTTAGTTGAGCGATTGCAGTAGCTTGTGTTTCACCGGGGTTTGCGAAAACCACGAGGATCACATGGGCTGGGCTGAAACCGATCGTTGCGAGCATGACAGAAGCGGGCTGCGCTATGCAAGCGGCTGCACCGATGAAGAATGGGCTATCAGAGCTGCTGCCGGTTTTGTGGACACGAGGTTAAGCTACCTGTGCCAGCCGCTCGAAGTGCGAAAGCAGCCCGCGTCGCCGAATATGTCCTGACGACCGTCGCCCTCGACGAAGCGAACACGCTGGTGGCCGCGGCGCACCAGCGAGCCACAGGTCATCAGGCGGCATTGGATCTGAGGAAGGCCAAAGTCGCTACCCGCGAAGACACGAAGTTTGCCCGCTCGCGGATTTCATATCCGAAAGCATGAACCAACGTTCCTTCAACGGTTACATCCCTTCTAGGCGTATCACTCCACCCTCATCAGCTGCGAATGGTAGGGTGCCACCGTCTCCCTCACCTCGTCCCACGGGGCGGTGAGCCACCGTTCGTAATCATCGTCGTGCAGGATGACGGGCATGGCTTTCGGATGGATCGGCGCAACGACGGCGTTCGGCTCGGTGGTTAGGAACCCATAGGCATTGCCGCGTTCGGTCGGTCGCCAGATGCCTGCGAAAGCGAAGATCGGCCGGCTGGGTACATCGAACCAGTGCAACGGCCTTTTGCCGTCCTCGCCGGGGGCAACGCCGTATTCGGAGAACGCGGTCACCGGCACCAGACAGCGTCGCGACGGTGTCGTCAGCATCAAGCGCCAGAAGCTCGAATTGAGGTTGCGCACGTTGGTCACGTATTTGGTCAGCTTGACCGCGGGATCGCGCTTGCTCGGCACCTGCGTCGGCACGCCCCATTCCATTCGCTCAAGTCGGCGGGTCGTACCATCCTGTACGATCACCGAGCCATAGAAGGGCGTTTTAATGCCTGTCGGAAAGATGTCGCCGACCGGGAACGTCTCGTCCCGTTCGTAGGGCGGACGGATACCGAAGGTCGCCGCAAGCTCGCCCTGCTTCGCGGTCATTCGATAGCGATTGCACATGTCGTGCGCCTCACAGGTGGGTGCCGGCGGACAAACCCGCCGGCACAATGATCCTACAGCTTGTCCTTCAGCCCCTTGGCCGCAGTGAATGCCAGCTTCTTCGACGCCGCGATCTTGATCGCTTCGCCAGTCGCCGGATTGCGGCCGTCACGCTCGGCGCGATCCTTGACCGCGAACCTGCCGAACCCGGGGATCGCGACCTCTTCGCCCTTGGCAGCGGCGCCGGCGATCTGGTCGAACACCGCGTTGATCGCAGTCTTCGCGTCTGCCTCGCTGGTGCCGGTCACCCCTGCGACGCCCTTGGCCAGTTCACTGATGTTCATGCGAGTCTACTCCTTGGAAAGTCAGCGCGACCATTAGTCATGACGGGCAGCGAGACAAAGACGATACGTCACACGCGCGTCAGGAGCACCATTAGGCCGCTCAGCGCTGCGAAAGGCGTTCACGGGTCATGCGCGGATCCTCGTACAGGTCGCGGATGGCGCGAAGCCGGAACACGTTCCACCAGCGCTGCCAGCGATGCTCGGCTGCGTCGTGGATCATGTGGCAGCGCTGACACAGCGCCGCGAGGTTGGCGGGCGCGCTGTTGCCAGGATCGTGATCGAGATGCGCGCAGGCCAGAACGACGTAGGTCGTGCGGACCGCGGCGAGCGAAAAGCCACCCTTGATCGCGATCCGCTTGCCGCGGGCGGACCGCCAGTACTTTGCATCGGCATCCCACCAGCGGCCATCCCCCAGATGCGCCACGCGGCGCATGTGCGGTCGCGCGCAATGCTCGCACCGGGCACCGGCCCGGTCGATACGAACGGTGAGGGACAGCTGCCGCCAGTCGATCGGGTAGAGCCAGCGGTTCTCGGGGCGGATCGGCATGACGATTCTATGAGTCACCGAGTCGCAGAACGAAAGCGAATAATTCGCGATTTGTTGCCGGTACGTATTTTGTCCGTTCTCCTCGTGTGTGGGAGGGGGAGGCGAGCCTCTTGGCCGGATCGGGACGATCAAAGCCCTTGCATTGTTGGACCCCGTAACGGAACATAGAGGGAACAAGTAGAGTCTTCCAACCATGCTTCCTACCCACGCTCCGCTTCCTGCCACGCTTGCTCATCTGAGGACGATCGCATCCCCTGTGGTCGAGCACCGGATCATGCCGTTCGGGCTTTCGGAACTCGACGGCCGGCTCGGCGGGGGAGGGCTGCGTGGCGGCGCTCTGCACGAGGCGACGGCACAGACGTGTTCGCTCGCTGATGATGCGGCCACGACGCTGTTCCTCGCCGGCGTAGCAGGCCGCGAAGCGCTGCGCGTCGGCGGACCGGTACTGTGGGCAAGCTGCCGCAACGACCTTTACGCGCCGGGTCTTGCCCAGGCGGGGCTGTCATCCGCCAACGTCATTCATGCGCAGCCTCGCGATGACGAGGCGGTACTGGCGGTGATCGAGGATGCCGTGCGCGACGGCACGCCGTCAGCGGTGGTCGCTGAGATTGGCCGGATGTCGATGGTCGCGACGCGTCGCCTGCAACTCGTCGCGGCGGACGCTGACATTCCAGTTCTGGTTCTCCGCCGTCGACGTAGCCGCGAGCAGGATCCGCTCGCAGAGCCATCGGCCGCCTGGACGCGCTGGCGGATCGGCAGCGCGCCATCGGGTCGCCTCGGTGTCGCTGGCGTTGGCCGGCCGCGCTGGTCGGTCGAACTTGCGCGGCAGCGGGGCGGCGAACCCTTTTCCTTGATCGTGGAGGGCTGCGATGAGACGGGTTGTCTCGCTGTTCCTGCCGCACTTGGCCATCGAGCGGCTGAGACGGCTGGACCGCTCCGCTTTGCGGCCGCCTGAACGCGCAGCCTTGCTGCTGCCGGTCGATGCCGATCCCGGCACCTGTTCCGTACCGCGGGGCGGTGGCTGGCGTCCCGGCGCACGCTGGGCGCGCATTGACGCACCAACGCGGGAGACGGTCGAGCATCAGATCGAGGCATTGCCGGGGCATGCGCGTCCGCCGATGCGCGAACTTGGCCGGAGATCGGAAGCCGCAAGCCATCCGTTCAAGGCGGGCGCGATCTCGGACGTTTCAGGCGCGGGTAGGGCAGGCAGTATTGTCGACCAAGCGCCGCTGGCACTGATCGGCAAGGTCGGCCGTCGCGAGGAGGTCGTTGCCGCTTGTGCCAGTGCCGCAGCGCTCGGCATCCATGCCGGCATGGCCGCGACGCATGCGCGGGCGCTGGTGTCGGATCTCGATTTCCGTGCCAGCGAGCCGGAGGCAGACGCACAGCTGCTTGACCGGCTGGCGCTGCTGGCGGTTCGGCGCTGGACCCCGATCGCGGCAGTAACCCCGTCTGACGGCCTCTATCTCGACCTGACCGGCTGCGACCATCTCCATGGCGGGGAGGAGCGCTTCTGCCGACGGCTGCGTGCCTTCTGTCAACGCGCCGGCTTCACCGCCCGGGTCGCTGTCGCCGACACCGTCGGTGCGGCGCATGCCTTGGCCCGCTTCGGCCCAGCCGATCTCACCTGCGCGCCGGTCGGCCGTTCGGGCGATGCGATCGCGGCGCTACCGATTGCCGCGCTGCGGCTGAGCGACACCGCGCTGGGTGCTGCGCGCAAGTTCGGCTTCGAACGCATCGCCGACCTGCTGCCGGTCGCCCGCGGCCCTCTCGCCCGGCGCCTCGGCTTGGCGGCGATCACACGGCTCGATCAGGCGCTGGGCAGCGTTGCCGAGCCCATCACACCCCGCGAGGATGCAGTGGTGCCGAGCGTCGAGCGGCGCCTGCTCGAACCGATCGCCACCGCGGAGGCGATCGCGCAGGTCATGGAGGATCTGCTTGGTGACCTTGCCGAGGTCCTGCAGGCGAGGGGGCTTGGCGTGCGCTCGCTGCGCCTGTCCGGCCTACGCGTTGACGGCAGCCAACAAGTCGTCGCGATCGGCACCTCGCGCCCGACCCGTGAGGTCTCGCACCTGCTGCGGCTTTTGAAGCTACGGATTGAGCAAATCGACCCTGGCATGGGGCTGGAGCAGTTCCGTCTGGTGGCACCGCATACCGAACCGCTCGACGCGGTCGATCTCGGCGCGGTGCTGGCCGGCGAGACGCTGGTCCGGGATCCCGCCCGTCTCGTCGATGTCGTGGCCGGCAGGATCGGCGCCCGATCGGTATTCCGGATTGCGCCGGTCGAAAGCCATGTGCCCGAGCGTGCTATCGTCTGCGCGGACCCTGTCGTCGCGCCGGGTGATTGGCCGGCGTGGGTGCGGCCGGCGCGCCTGCTCGCGCGGCCCGAGCCGCTGTTCCAGGTCATCGCGTTGCTGCCGGACCAGCCGCCCCGCCGGTTCGAGTGGCGCGGCAAGCTGTACCGCATCGTCGCCGGTGACGGGCCCGAGCGGATCCACGGCGAATGGTGGCGCCGGGATGCCGAGGTCTGGGCGGTCCGCGACTATTACCGTGTCGAGGATGAGACGGGCGGCCGCTACTGGGTATTTCGGCGCGGCGACGGCTTCGAGGCGGACACCGGCGATCTTAGCTGGTGGATGCACGGGCTGTTCGGATGACGGTCTATGTCGAACTCCAGGTGCTGACCCACTTCTCGTTGCTCCGCGGCGCATCGAGCCCGGAAGAGCTGTTCGCTGCGGCGGCACTGCTCGGTTATCCGGCGCTGGGTATCGGCGATGTCGGCACGGTCGCGGGCGTGGTGCGCGCCTGGGAGGCGCAGAAGGCGACGGACGTCCGCTCGATCGCGGGCACGCGCGTCGATCTGTCGTGTGGACGGCGCCTCATCCTGCTGCCGACCGATCGCCCGGCCTGGTCGCGGCTGACGCGGTTGCTGACGGTCGGCAAGAAGCGTGCGGGGAAGGGCGGCTGTCTTCTCCACTGGCATGATCTCGCATCATGGTCCGACGGCATCATCGCCATCTTGCTGCCGCACGAGCCGGATGCGGACAATCTCACCGCCTTGGCCGATCTCAAGGCGGTCTATGGACGACGCGGTTACATGGCGCTGTTCCAGCGACGCCGACCGAACGACGCGGTCCGTATCGATGCGCTGGCGCGGCAGGCGGGCGGCGCAGGCGTCCGCGCAGTCGTGACCGGTGATGTGCTCTACCATGCGCCCGAAGCGCGGCTGTTGCAGGATGTGGTCACCGCGGTGCGCGAGAAATGCACCGTCGATGAGCTCGGCTATCGCCGGGAGGTGAACGCCGATCGCGCATTGAAATCACCGACCGAAATGGTTCGGCGCTTCGCCAACTATCCAGACGCGCTGCGTGCCAGCGTCGACATCGCCAACGCCTGTACGTTCGATCTTGGCGAGCTGGCGTACCAATATCCCCATGAGCGGCTGATCGAGGGGCTGAATGCTCAGGAGGCGTTGGAGCAACTCGCGCGCGAAGCGGTCGAGCGAATGTTCGATGGGGCCGTGCCCCCCGCGTACAGCACCCAAATCACGCACGAGCTGAAGCTGATCGCCGAGCTTGGCTACGCGCCCTATTTCCTCACCGTCTACGCCATCGTCCGGGAGGCGCGGCGTCGCGGCATCTTGTGCCAGGGGCGGGGCTCGGCGGCCAACTCCTGTGTATGCTTTGTGCTCGCGATCACCTCGATCGATCCGATCAAGCACGAGCTGCTGTTCGAGCGGTTCGTCTCCGGCGAGCGCCGCGAGCCGCCCGACATCGATGTCGATTTCGAGCATGAGCGCCGCGAAGAGATCATCCAGTGGATCTTCGAGACCTATGGCCGCAACCACTCGGCGTTGACTGCGGTGGTCCAGCGCTACCGCGCGCGCGGTGCGGTGCGCGACGTCGGTAAGGCGCTCGGGCTGCCGGAAGACCTGACGTCCTCACTGGCCGGCCTCGTCTGGGGCTGGTCCGCGGAAGGGGTGGGCGAGAAGCAGGTCGCCGAGCTGAACCTCGACCTTGCCGACCGTCGGCTACGCCTGACCCTTGATCTTGCCCGCAAGCTGATCGGCGTCCCGCGTCACATGTCGCAGCATCCCGGCGGGTTCGTCCTCACGCATGACCGGCTGGACGACCTGGTGCCGATCGAGCCGGCCGCGATGGCGGATCGCCAGATCATCGAGTGGGACAAGGACGATATCGATGCGCTGAAGTTCATGAAGGTCGATGTGCTCGGGCTGGGGATGCTCGGATGCATGAACCGCGCCTTCAACATGCTCGAGGAAACCAAGGGCGTCCGGATCGGCATGGCCGATCTGCAGAGCGACGACCCGGACGTTTACGCCATGATCCAGAAGGCCGACACGCTCGGCACCTTCCAGGTCGAGAGTCGCGCCCAGATGGCGATGCTGCCGCGGATGAAACCACAGCGGTTCTACGATCTTGTTATCCAGGTCGCGATCGTGCGCCCGGGTCCGATCCAGGGCGACATGGTGCACCCGTATCTCCGACGACGCGAAGGCCTAGAGAAACCCGAATATCCACGCCCCGAGTTGCGCGCTGTGCTCGAAAAGACGCTCGGCGTGCCGCTTTTCCAGGAGCAGGCGATGAAGGTCGCGATCGTCGGGGCGGGCTTCACGCCAGCCGAGGCCGACCAACTGCGGCGGGCGATGGCGACGTTCAAGTTCACCGGCGGGGTCAGCCACTTCAGCGAGAAGCTCATCGAGGGGATGGTCGAGCGTGGCTACCCGCGTGAGTTCGCCGAGCGCACGTTCCGCCAGCTGGAAGGCTTCGGCAGCTACGGCTTCCCCGAGAGCCATGCCGCCAGCTTCGCCAAGATCGCCTATGCGTCGTGCTGGATGAAGCATCACCACCCGGACGTGTTCTGCGCGTCGTTGATGAATGCGTATCCGATGGGCTTCTATGCGCCCGCGCAGATCGTCCGCGATGCGCAGGAACACGGCGTCGTCGTCCGGCCGCCCTGTATCAATGCCAGCCGTTGGGACTGCACGCTGGAGCCGACCGGCGGGCGATACCTGGCGGTTCGGCTGGGTCTGCGTCAGGTCCGCGGTCTCTCGAATACGGACGGCTCTGCGATCGTGGGTGCGAGAGGGGCGGGGTCTTTCGAGTCCGTCGAAGATGTCTGGCAGCGATCGGGCGTCCAGCGCGCCGCGGTCGAGAAGCTGGCCGATGCCGATGCCTTTCACGCGTTCGGCGCAGATCGCCGGCAGGGGCTGTGGAAGGTCAGGGGCCTGGGCGAAGCCCCGCTGCCTCTGTTCGCCGCGGCCGATCGCGCAGCGCAGGGCTTCAGCGCCGAAGGGGTCGAGCCCGATGTTGCATTGCGTCCGCTGACCGACGGCCGCGAGGTCGTTGAGGATTACCGGGCGCTGCAGCTTTCGCTCCGCGCGCATCCGCTGACGTTCCTGCGCGACGAGCTGACGCGGCGCGGGGTGACGCGCTGCGCCGATCTCGCCACCATCCGCGACGGTCGCCATGTCGAGGTCGCCGGTATCGTTCTGGTCCGGCAGAAGCCGGGATCAGCGAAGGGTGTCCTGTTCCTGACGATCGAGGACGAGACCGGCATCGCGAACGGCATCCTGTGGCCCGATCGCTTCGAGGCCCAGCGCCGCGCCGTCATGTCGGCGTCGATGATCGGGATGAAAGGTCGGGTCCAGAAGGAGGGCGAAGTCGTCCATGTCATCTGCGACCGGATCATCGATCATGGCGACCTGTTGCACCGGGTCGGCGAAATGTCGTTCCCGCACCGTACCGGGCGCGGCGATGCCGGCCAGCATCCGGGGGCGCCCGATCGCGGCGACAGGGGCTGGAGCCCGAACCCACGCAGCTGCTACTGGCCGCCGCACGCGGACGGCATGGATCCTGAAGACGCCGTGCAGCTCAAATCACGCGACTTCCACTGAGCCATGGACAAGCTGCCGCGGCATCAGCGCGTTGTAATCGCGCTCTCGGTTCATATCCTGCGCAATGGCGTCGCGCGTTGCTCGGATGCGCGCATCGACGGCGTCGAGGTCCGGCTGGCACTGCGCTGCCTGTTGCCGCATTGCCCGGAACGTTGGCCGCTCGAACTGTACTGGGATGCGGCAGCGCAGGAGAACGACATCGGCCGGGCGCAGGGCGTCACCGCGGCGTTCAACGGGATCGTGCGCCAGCTGCGGAAAGTTGGACGGTACGAAGACGTGCCGCTATTATGACCGATGTGATGCAACGCGGGTGCCGGCCGAACGCTGGGATGACTCCCATATCGGATCCAATAATGATACGATTTAACATAACACTTATTATCGATCCGCAATTTTAAGTTATCAGCGGATTGCGGCGAACCGGTGTTTCGCCGCCGCGAGGCTCCCCTCGAACCCTATCTCAAAATAGATCAGGCTGTTAGCGGACCTAGTGGGTATACGCGCGGCAGGTGAGAATGACGAGCGAACGTTTCACGCCGCTGAGCGAGCGGCAACGCGAGTATCTGCGGTACGTGTTTCAACACAAAAAATCCGGCGAGATCGCCTACCTGACGGGGGCCAGTTCCCGCGCCGTCGACAAGCAGCTGCTCTTGGCAAAGGACATCATCGGCGCAACGTCGCGTTTCGAGGCCGCCCGGCTGTTTGCCGAGCATGAGGCAGGGGTAGAAGAGTTCTACGCTGCAAGCGTTGCACCTTCCCGCCGCCCCTTCTGGCCGCTTCCTATGCCGGTGCCGACTAAGAGCGAACCGACGAATACGCTGACGTGGAAGCAGGTCCTGGCATGGGGGGCGATCATCGCGATCGCCGCGCCAGCCGCCATCACGCTCGCCGCTACCGTGATCATCGCGCTGACACTCCTGCTCGGCGTTAACCCTGGATAGGGCGCTTCGGCGCTCGGCATGAGGACGTCGATGCACAACCTGTCAAACACCAGCCAAGTCGTTGCCAACGACCTTCGTCGCGCAGAACGCTCGATCAATGCCGCAGCGCGTGACACCGCGCAGTTTCTGCTCACGACCCTGGATGCGACCGAAACTCACAACATTTCGCCGGCTTTCGTGCATCGCACGGTAAAGGCGACGGTCGATGCGCTGTCAGCCTTAGTAGAAAGCCAGCACCACATGGCGATGCGTGCTCATCCCGCGATCGAGAAGGTAGCGACCAGCCTTGGCCTCACCGAAGAAGCCTATGGGGGAAGCGCGCCCAAGCCGGCAATCGGTGGCGATATCTCGCAGCCGGAAATGGCATGAGGCTTGTGTATCGGAGCATCTGAGATGATCTGCCGGCAACATGCTTATGCAAACATTCCTGGCGATCCTGTACAACGCAGCGCTACTCGCGGTCTGCAGCTACGCGGTTTTGCGAGGAGGCCGCCCAGAACGCCACGGAGCGGCGATAACGCTGATGGCATCAGCCGTCTCGGGCGCTATCCAGTTTTGGTCGATTGCGTACTGGGAACCCGCCCATCTCATTATTGTCTCGATCGATATTGCCGCGACCGCAGGATTTTTTTGGCTGGCCGTGAGCACCATTCGATATTGGCCGGTCTGGGCATTCGGGTTCGCGCTTGCGAACGTGTTCATTGGCGCGGCGGGGGCGATTCTGCCAAACATCACGCTCTTCGCTTATTCGTCCGGAGTCGTGCTTTACGCATATCTAGGGCTCGGAGCTCTTGCGATCGGCACATTCTTCCTCCCCCGAGACGCCAGCCCAGTCCTTCGGAACGGGTCTAGGCGCCTGTGGCAGCAGCAGCACCAGAACGAGACCCAGACGAAGATCTGATAGAGTTGGTTGTTCGACTTCCGCGTGAGGCAGTCGAACGGTCGATCCTGGCAGCGCGCAGCGCCGGAGAGGACCGGTCGCGAAGCCGCTTGGTGATCGCAAAGGCGATCTTGAGCGGTCGGCGGCGACGGGCGCAGATCTTTCAGGGGGTCCAATTCGGCGAGCCAAGCTGGGATATGATCCTTGATCTCTACGCCGCCACAAAAGAAGGACGGCGCATCGACGTGACCAGCCTGTGCATCGCCAGCGCGAGCCCGCGGACGACCGCGTTGCGCCATATTGACCAGCTCATCGCTCATGGCAGCATCTCACGAATTGCAGATCCCACCGATGCCCGACGGACCTATGTCGTCATGAACGCCGGAATGCGGAAAGCTGTCGATCTATGGCTCGACAAGGAAATCGCGGCCCGCGAGATCGGCCAGTGACACGGCCGTGGTTTGCACGTGCAAACAACGGTCAGCGCTGGCAATTTCGGTCGCTGACCGTCGCGCGCCGGTCGGCGAGCGTTGCCATCGCAGTATAATGCTCGCTCCAGAGACCTTGCCGAGCATCGGCCGCAGCGAGCATTGCACGACGGTAGACCCCATCGGAAAAGACGCGGTAATCGACGGCGTGACCGTGGGCCACCATCGTCGCCGCAACGTCGGCGCCGTTCTTGTTGAACACGCACGACAGATTGTTGCGGCCGTAGCTTGTGGCCGGTGTGCGGCACGGACGACCGGCGGTCAGCCTTGCGAACAAGTCGACGCTGCAGGTCATCCCGCCATCGCGAAGCGCTAGGCGACGAAGATGATCGGCCGAGATCCGCCGCAGTGGCTCGGTGTCCGGCGCATCGATCCCGCCGATCCGGATCGGCATCCCGTCGATCCCGACGGTGTCGCCGTCGACGATGACCGGGGCGACCGCCGTGAACCGGGCAGTCGACGCCGCACGGAAGGTGCCCTGGCTGGCGCGAAGCGCGTAGCCGCTGATGCCGACGCTTAGGGCCAGCATGACGATCGTCTGCCAGGCCGGCAGCCGTTACGCACCGTAACGCCATGCCTGAAGATAGTCATTCCAGTCTCCATCCCCGGGCGGAAGTTCGACAGAGAGGGTAATGTCCTGTCGTGCGAAGTTCGGCCGAGCGCGATCGATCGCTGCTTCGGCCGGTGCCCCCGGCTGGGAAAAAATCGTCACTGACCGCACGACTGGCGGAAACTCGATCCAGCAATAGCGCTCGATCCCTGCGGCCGCCCAACATGGGACGCCCCGCAGCATAGCGACGGAGAGTGCATCCTCGATCCCTTCTGCCAACCCCAGGTGGCTCGCAGGCGGTGACAGGCGGATCGCGGCCCGGCCGAGCTTCCCGAGCGCGCGCTTGGCCTTGCCGACGGGCGCTTTGCCGCCCGTCGACGGATCGAGAAACGTGCGCTGGATACTGACGAAACCGGCATTGTCGTGCGCGGCTGCGATCATTGCGGGCCAGTGGCTCTTCGCGGCCCCTGTGCCCAATTGCGCGACTGGCACGAAGCGAAGTGCGGATGGCAGCGGGATATCGATCGTTCTGCTTGAAAGATAGCGGGCAGCCAGGGTCCGCCCGATCGGCTCGGAGGATCGCCAGACGTCGAGCGCCAAAGCCCGGTAATCGCGGCCGATGACGGGAACATACGCCATCTCGCGCGGCGCATCGAGATTTTCGGCGCGGATGGCAGCAAGAACATCCTCGTTCGGACAGCCGGCGAAGCAGTGAAACAGGACCGCCTTGCGACCGAGCCGGACAGAGAGGCTCGGGGTGCCGTCGGCATGCGCGGGGCAATGGCAAAACCCATGGTCGCCGTGCCATGTCCCGCCGAAGTGCGAGACGATCCGTGCTGCGTGATCACTGGCAAGCATGGGACTATCGCTATCATGCACGCCCACCCCTTCAAACCAGTGCAAACTGCAGTCATCCGGGAGATCGGGGAAGACTAAGTCCTTGTTCCAGCACGGCTTATGTTCGTCCACACCTGACTATCGGACATAACAGACGCTGCATCCGGACCCTTCCCACCTCGCATCCCCCGTGCCGTTCCGCCAACCTTGCTCAAGATAAGCCACGGCAGGGACACGAAAAATGGAACGTGCCAGCGCTCAGACCCCTGCGGTCACAACGATCTGCCCTCCGACCGTCCCGCACTCGCCCGTCCTAAATGGTCAAAGGACAGATGGCGCGTGACGCTCGATGTGCCCGCCATCATGATGCTTGCGCAGCAATGTGCGCCGTCGGTCCATCCCAGGACCATGGCCGCGATCGCGATGACAGAGAGCGCCGGCAACCCGTTGGCGATCAACGTCAACGGCGCCCGTAATCCGCGGCCGGCAGCGACCCTCGCGACAGCCGTCCAGACCACCCGGCGCTATATCGCAGCCGGCTATTCCGTCGATCTGGGACTCGCCCAGATCAACTCGCGCAATCTCGGGCGGCTTGGTCTGACGATCGAGCAGATGTTTGTGCCCTGCGCCAATCTTGCCGCCTCGGCGCGGATCCTGTCGACGAACTACCGCGCAGCGGGACGAGGCGGCCACGGGCAGCAGGCGCTTCGCATCGCGTTCTCGATGTACAATACCGGCCATCCGGCGCGCGGCTTCGGCAACGGCTATGTCGCACGCGTCGAACGTGCTGGTGCCGCGCTCGGGGATCACCGCCCAGTGACGACCGTGGCCGCTACGCAGGCCATGGCGGCGTCCGCGATCACTTCATCACGGCCGATCATCCCCTCCGAACGCGTCCCACGGGCAATGACCGTTTCGACATCGCCGGGTTCCAGCGAACGGGCGGCGGCGATCAAACCCGCATCGTGGGACGTGTTCGCGCTCCAGACGGATCGTCGCGTCGTCCTTTTCCAGTCCGATCCCCTGTAAAACCAAGGAGGCTTCCATGCCCACGATCCTGCTGTTCAGCGCCTGGAAGACACGAACGCCGGCCCAGAGCCGCATGCTGCTTCAAGGGTTGGCTGTGCTGCTCGCCCTGCTGGTCTCGTGCCTGATCGCCGATCCCGCCGCAGCGCAGGCCGCCGGGGGCGGCCTCAACTCGCTGGCGACCAACGTGCTCGGCATCCTTCAGAACGGGTTCGTGCGCACGGTCGCCGTCATCGCGGTCATCATCGTCGGACTTGGCTGGCTGACCGGACGCGTGAACTTCACCACCCTGATCGCGGTCGTGGTCGGTATTTTCATCATCTTCAGCGCTGAATGGCTGGTCGACCAGGTCACGGGCGGCTGATGACCGCCGACCGCGAGATGCTGGAGCGCGACGCCTTGTTTCTCGGGCTGACGCGCCCGGCGTTGTTCGCCGGCGTGCCGCTAGAAGCCGCGGTTCCGATCATGATGGCGGGCGCGATCACGATGATTGTCGCCGGCAATCCGCTCTATGCCATCGCGGTCGCAGGCGGGGCCTATTTTGCGGCTCGCATGGTGGTGCGGCACGACCCCAACACGTTCCGGCTGCTCTTCCTGTGGACCCAGACCAAGGCCCGCAGCCGCAACCGCGTCTTCTGGGGCGGATCCAGCTATTCGCCCCTCCCGCTGGGCGGCCTGCGTCGCAAGGGCTTTGGCCGCCATGACTGACGCGAGGGTGCGCACGCCCATTCCGTTCAAGGTCGCCAAGCGCGAGGAGGATCCCAAGCGCTTCCTCCCCTATGCCCGCCACGTCGATAGCCAAGTGGTCGCGCTCGACAATCGCGATCTGATGATCACGTTCGAACTCGACGGGCGCGCCTTCGAGACCGCCGATCCGCGCGATCTCAACGACTGGCATACCAAGCTCAACGGAGTCTGGCGCAACCTGCAGGACCCGAGACTGTCAGTCTGGGTCCACCTCGTCCGCTCCGAAGCGCATGAGTATCCCGGTGGACAGTTCCGCTCGCGTTTCGCCCGCGACCTCGACGATGCGTACCGCGGACTGATCGGCACGAAGCGCTTGTACCTCAACCGCTTCTTCGTGACGCTGCTGATCCGGCCAGACCTGGGACCCGCGGGCAAGCTATCCTCGCTGATGCGGCGCCTGTCGAAGGCGAGCGGCACCCTGGAGGTCGATGGCGACGCGCTCGACGTCCTGCAGGACAAGGCCGGCGACTTCGAAAAGCTGATGCAGCGATGCGCGCCGCGCCGGCTCGCCACCTATGACCATCACGGCCTGACCTTCTCCGAGCCGCTTGAGGTCCTGCAACTCGTCATGACCGGCCGGTACCGGCGGGTCCCGCTGATCCGCGGGCATCTCGGCAACGCCCTCTACACCTTCCGTGCAATCTTCGACTCCGAGACGCTGGAGTTGCGCGATGCCGATCAAAGCGCGTTTGGCGGCATGTTCGGGATCCGCGAGTATCCGGCAACGACGGTCACGGGGCAGCTAGGTGCGCTGCTCAACGTCGATTTCCCGTTTACCGCGACCCAGTCGTTCACCTTCATGTCAAAGGCCACGGCCTCCGAACGGTTCAAGCTGAAGCAACGCCAGATGTTCGTCGCGGAGGACGATGCGGTCAGCCAGGCCGAACTGCTGAGCGACGCTGCCGATGATCTGCTGTCGAACCGCTTCGTGCTGGGCACGCACCATTTCACGCTTGCGGTCTATGCGCCGACGCGCAAACGGCTGCGCGACAACCTGTCGGTCGCACGCGCCGCGCTGGCCGATGCCGGCCTGGTGGCCGCCCGCGAGGGTGCGGCGCTCGAAGCGAGCTACTGGTCGCAGCTGACCGGCAACTTTCCCTGGCGGGCGCGCCCGGCCGCGATCACCTCGCGCAATTTCTGCGCGCTGGCGCCATTCCACACCTACCCGGCTGGCCATATGGCGGGCAATCAATGGGGCGATGCGATCGCGCTCCTCAAGACGAGCGCCTCGTCACCCTATTACTTCAACTTCCATGTCGGTGATCTTGGTCACACCCTGATCATCGGGCCGTCGGGCGCCGGCAAGACGGTCCTCCTGAACTTCCTGATGGCGCAGGCCGAGAAGACCGGGGCGCGCCAGATCTTCATCGACAAGGACCGCGGTGCCGAGATCTTCGTCCGCGCCTCGGGCGGCACCTACCTCACGTTGCAAGACGGCCGACCGACCGGGTTCGCGCCGTTCCGGGCACTCGACGATACCGAGGGCAATCGCGCGTTTCTCGCAGCCTTTGTCCGTCAGCTCGTCCGCCGTGATGACGAACCGCTGAGCGTCGATGACGATCGGCGCATCGACGAAGGGGTGGCGGCGATCATGCGGCTGCCGGTCGCGCAGCGTTCGCTCGGCGCGCTCCGCCCGTTGCTCGGGCAGCGCGCAGAGGGCGGCATCGGCGCCCGGCTCGAACGCTGGATCCAGGGCGGACCGCTTGGCTGGGTATTCGACAATCCCGGCGACGCGCTCCCGATGGACGCGCGCTTCCTCGGCTTCGACATGACCGACTTCCTCGACAACGGAGAGATCCGCACGCCGATCATGATGTACATGTTCAACCGGATCGACGCGCTGCTGACCGGCGAGCGCATGATCATCTCGATCGATGAATTCTGGCGCGCGCTGGACGATCCGGTGTTTCGCGCCTTCGCCAAGGACGGGCTGAAGACCTATCGCAAGCGCAACGCACTGCTCGTGTTCGCGACGCAGAGCCCGGCCGATGCGCTCAACTCCGAGATCGCCCGCACCATCATCGAACAGGTCGCGACGCGGATCATGCTCCCCAATGCCTATGGGGCGGAGAACGACTATGTCGAAGGGCTCGGCCTGACGCACGCCGAGTACCGGATGATCCGGGAAGAGCTGTCACCCCAGAGCCGGCGCTTTCTCGTGAAGCAGAACCATGACTCGGTCGTGGTGGAACTCGATCTCGCCGGTCTAGACGATGCGCTGGCGGTGCTGTCGGGCCGGACCGAGACGATCGCGGTCATGACGCGTGCGATCGCGGAGGCCGGTCCCGATCCGGACGACTGGTTACCCGTATTCCACCGCGCGCGCCGCCCGAGCTGAAAGGACATGCCCATGCGAACCACCCTGCTGACGACCATTGCACTGGCGATGTGGGCCTCCCCGGCAGCCGCACAGCTGACCGTCATCGACCCGGCCGCGATCGCCAAGCAGATCGAGCAGATCCAGCAGACGGTGAAAATGATCGAGCAGGGCAAGGAGCAGATCGCGGAGGCGCAGCGGCTGTATAACGACCTCAACAAGCTGACCGACATTCCGAATGTCGCCAGCCAGCTCGGCAAGGACGGGCTGCGGGCGATCGGGGTTACCGACAGCCTGACCGATTTGAGTTCCGGCCGAGCCTCGAGCGGGAACAGCGCCATCGGCCAGAAGGCGCAGGCCTATTACCAGCGGTTCCTGCGGCCCTCCGACAGCGGCGCCGCGGCGACGCCTGCCGAACAGGCCTACCGCGATGCGATGGAAGCGACGGGCAACCGGATCGCGACATCGGCGGCCGTGGCCGACATCACCGGTGAGGCCGTACAGTCCCGGGCCGCTGGGCTTGGCGAGCTGCAGGCACGGCTGGGCACGGCGACGACCGCCAAGGAAGTCCAGGACCACCAGGCGCGGATCGCCCTGGAACAGGCGCAGGCGAGCAACGACGACACGCGGCTTCGGGCGCTGGAGATGACGCAGCGTGTCGCGGCCGCGACGCGGGCACAGGCGCGGACCGATGCTGGCCGCGCGGCACGCCAGCGCGATGCCGATTTCCTGGGTGGCCGGCGATGACATGCGCGCCCCGCGGGATGATGAGGATCGCAGTCGCCGGGCTCGCCGCCTTGTTCTTGGCTGCGTGTAGCGAGCAGGTGCGGAGCACCGCTTACTATTACGATCACCGGGAGGAGCTGGCGGCGCTCGGGCGACGGTGTCAGAAGGAGACGACCCCGGCTGAGCTGGTCAATCCCGTCAGGAGCCTTCAGCAGAACTGCTACAACGGCGCACTCGCCGACGCCCGCATCACGCGCGAACGCCGGGCGGGCGACCGGCGGGCCGCGAACGGCCGCGATGCCGACGCGCTCTCGGCAAAAGCCCGATAGGCATGGCGGCACCGGCCTTCGAATATGACGGGCAACTGTTCTCGACGATGTTCGCCGGGTTCAAGGAGCCGATCGATGCGATCTTCGGCTCGGGCTATGGGGCGATGATCGGCTATGTTCGCGGACCGCTGGCGCTCGGCCTGACCATCTATATCGGCCTGATCGGCTACGCGGTCATCCGGGGCGCGGTCCAGTATCCCGCCCGCGAACTCCTGTACCGGATGTTCGCGCTGTCGATGCTGTGGTTCCTCGTCACCAGCCAGTACGGCACGCTCATCGCCGAGAATTTCTACCGGACGATCCCGAGCGAGATCTCGACGGCGCTGGGCGGCACGACGGTCGACAATAGCGGGCAGTTTTTCGATCAGCTCGTCGGGCGCGGCTTCGATGTCGTCAACGAGATGGCCGACAAGCAGGACGAAGCCGTCAAGAAGCGCGCCGACGAGCGTGCCGCCGCGGGTGACGCCAGCTGGGGCGAAGCCGCGCTCGGCGCGGTCGGCCTCGACTTCAGCATCGAGGACCTGCGCGATTCCATCATCCTGGCGCTCGCGATCATCGTCACGGTGGTGTGCATCCTGCTGTGCGCATGCGTCGGCTTCACGATGGTGATCTTCGTGCTGTTCGCGCTGGTGATCGTGCTGACCGTCGGACCGCTGTTCGTCGCGGCGCTGCTGTTCGATTCCACGCGAGGCTGGTTCATGTCGTGGCTGTCGCAGGTCATCAACTATGTGCTGCTGTTCGTCATCCTGATCCTGGTCGTGACGATGATCCTCACGATCAGCGAGCGCGCGGTCGAGATGGCGGGCGACCGCGAGACGCCCCTGGCAATGGGACTGGTCGCCAGCGGCTTCTTCCTCGTCGGCGCCTTCATTTTCTTCCAGTTGCCCGCGATCGCCTCAGGTCTCGCCGGCGGAGCCGCGTCCGGCGCATCGCAGTTTGCCAGCGCGGTGTTCGGCGCGGCCGGCAATCTCGCGCGCGGAAACGGCCACCTTGCCAACTACCGCGCGGGACGCAGCTTCCGCCGCGGCGCCGGTGATCCCGGCGGTGCCATATCGAGGGGCAACTGACATGGGACGAATGAAAACCCGCGGGACTCTGCGGTGGGCGCTCCCGATCCTGGTCGCAGTCTCGGGCTGTTCGACCCCAAAGCTCGCCAAGCTCGAGGTTCCTGACGGACGGCACCGGCGACCGGCAAACCCCTATGGCACCGTCCTGCCCAGCGTCGACGCGGTGGCAGGCACGGTTGTCGCGCCCGCCCGTCCGGCACCCCCCAGTCCACCTGACGTCCCCGAGCCGACGATGATGTTCCCGACGCCCGGATCACCCCCGCCAACGGCGCCCGTCACGCCGCCTGACGCGCAGGTGCCCGCGCTCGACACCGCGCCCGTCATCAACATGGACACCCGGGGCCCGACCAATCCGATGGAGAACTGAGCAATGGCTGACGGGGTGTTCGGCAGGGATCTCGCGACCTATTTCGACGAGGCCCGGTCGTGGGATCAGGAACGGATCCGGGGTGCGATCCGCTCGCGGCGGATCGCCTATATCGTTGCAGGTGCCGCGTCCGCGATCGCGGTGGTATCGATCGGCGCGGTCGCGGCACTCACGCCGCTTAAGACGGTCGCGCCCTATGTGGTGACCGTCGACCGCAATACCGGGTCTGCGGAGGTAACAACCGCGCTGACCGGCCGGGAAAGCGTGCCCTACGAGGAGGCGGTGACGAAGTATTTCGTCGCGCAATATGTCCGCTTCCGCGAAGGCTGGGTGCCCCGGGCGCGACGCGACTATTTCAACTCGGTCGCCATCATGTCGACCCCGGACGAGCAACGCCGCTGGGCCGCGTTCTACCGCAACGACAATCCGCTGAGCCCGCAGGTCGTCTATGCGGAAGCTGGCTCGGTCGGCGTCGAGATGAACGCCATCACCTTCGTCAATGCCAATGTCGCGCAGGTCCGGTTCGTCAAGGAAATCGTCGCGGGCACGACTGTGACCAGGACGAGCTGGATTGCGACGATGACGTTCGACTATTCGCGCGCGCCGCTCTCCGAGAGCGACCGGCTGATGAACCCGCTGGGCTTCCAGGTCAGCACCTACCGCGCGGATCCCGAGGTCACGCAGGCACCGGTCACCGTGCCGGTGCAGGCAAGCCCCGTCGTCATTTCCGCACCGTCGACGCCGAACGCTGTGTCCTCGGGCGGGCAGCCTGCCACGCGGGAGGTCGGACGATGAACCGCCTGTCGCGATCGGCGATCCTAGCATCGGTCGTCGTTTCGACGATCGCGGTGGCCAACGATGTGCCCGCCAGCGGCCGCCACGATGCGCGTGTCCGGTTCGCGGACTATCACCCGGACGAGGTGTTCCACATCACTGGCGTCTACCGGTCGGCGACGCAGATCGTGTTCGCGCCGAACGAGCGGATCGCGCATGTGGCGCTTGGCGACACGATTTCATGGGAGGTCGCTCCAGCCGAGAACATGCTGTTCCTCAAACCGCGCGAGTTTGCTGGTCCGACCAACCTGATCGTGACGACGCGAACGGCCGAAGGTCTGCGCAGTTACACGTTCGAGCTTGTCGCGCGCCGCGGCACGATCGGCCCGCGCGCGGCCGATACCTATTTCCAGGTCAGGTTTCGCTATCCAGCCGACGAGGCGGCAGCCGCACGCCAGGCCGCACGCCAGGCCGCGACGCAACGCCTGCAGGCCGCCGAACGGGCGGCGGTAAAGAGTGCGCTGGATGTCGGCATACTCGAGGGCAAGCGGAACCTCGCCTATACGGTTCAGGGCGCGACCGAACTGCAACCGAGCGAAGTCAGCGACAACGGCGTCTCGACCGTGATGCGGTTTCCCAACCAGCGCGAGCTGCCGACCGTGTACCGGGTGTTGCCCGATGGCAGCGAGGCGATCGTCCCGTTCGATGTCCGCGACGATTTCGTCGTCGTCCACGCGCTGGCCAAGGAGTTCCGCCTTCGCCGCGGGCGCCTGGTGCTCGCCGTCTACAACGAGAACCCGTCCTTTTACGGGCAGGACTACAAGACCGACACCGCATCGCCGATCGTCCAGCGCACCACCAAGGAAGAGGACGAACGATGAACCGGATCAGCCAGGGATCGGGGATCGCGAGCGATGCCGTCCCGAATGACGACGAGGTCGTCATCGAGCGGGGTGGCGCTGCCACGACCGGTATTCCCGGTGTTACCACGAACAAAAACCGGCTGTTCGTGGGCGGCAGCCTGATTGCAGCCGCCGCAGTGTTCGGCATTGCCGCAGCGACCGGCATGCTTTCGTCGAACGCCGGCAAGGAGAAGCCGACCCTTCCCGCAACCGAAACCGCTTACCGGGTGAAAGACGACGGTGTCGTGGCACCGCAACTTGCAGACGCGGGCACGGATCCCAATGCGCCGGTGGTGCTGACCCCGGACCAGGTGCCGGCGATCGACGGCACCGTCACGCCCGCCGGGCAGACCAACCAACCCAGCCAGTCGTCGCAATCTGCACCGAGGAAAAGCGAGGCGCAGGTGCTGCGCGAGGCCGCACGACGATCGACGCTGGTCGCTTATGGTGGCAGCAGCGGGGTGTCGGACGGCGCGACGACTGCTGGGCAAGGTGGCGTTCCGAACCAGGCCTCCGGCACCGACGCCCCGCTGCCGCCGACCGCGCTCGACCGTCTGCGCCAAACCTCCAGGATCGCCCGGGTGTCGGCGTCGTCGGTGGGAAACCGCGACCTGGCGCTCCTGGCAGGCGCGGTCCTGCCCTGCGTGCTGCAGACCGCGATGGACTCCAGCCAACCGGGCTACGCCACCTGCGTCCTGCCCCGGGACGTCTATTCGGACAATGGCCGGGTCATCCTCATGGAGAAAGGCACACGCGTCCTGGGCGAGTACCAGGGCGGTATCGAGCAAGGGCGCTACCGGCTCTTCGTCGTCTGGAACCGCGCAATCACGCCGCGCGGCGTTGCTGTCGCGCTCGGCTCACCCGCGTCCGATCCGCTCGGCCGCGCAGGGCTGCCGGGCGGGGTGCAATCCTTTTTCTGGCAGCGCTTTGGTGCGGCACTGCTGTTTTCCGTCGTCGATGCTGCGGGGCAGATTGGCGGCCAGGCCGCCAGCGACGCGATCGGGTCGAACGGCGTGACGAACATCACCCGGACGCCGTCGCAGGCGTCGCAGACGATCGTCGCCGACAGCCAGCAGATTCGCCCGGTACTGCGCAAGAACCAGGGCGAGGATGTCAGCATCTTCGTCGCGCAGGATTTCGACTTCAGCGATGTCTACAACCTGCGGCTAAGAACAGGCCGTTAGTCCATGGTCACGAGCGACGCGGCCGTCCTGACGCACTGTCTCGCTCCGATCCGCGCGCTGCTCGATGCCGACGGCGTGACCGAGCTCGTCATCAACGGTCCGGGCGGAGACGTCGGGATCGAGGATCGTAACGGATGGCGCTGGGCGCAGGTCGACGGGCTCGACGATGTCCACCTGATGACGCTCGCGACCAGTGCTGCCGCCTGGACCCGGCAGGATATCACGCAGCACGCACCGATCTGCTCGACGGTGTTGCCGACCGGCGAACGCGTCCAGATCCTGATGCCACCCGCGGTCGAGGCGATCTCGCTGACGATCAGGAAGCCGAGCGGCAGCACGCTCAGCCTCGATGACTTCGAGCGGAATGGTCTGTTTTCGGAGACCGTCACCGGCACGACCGCACTGGGCGCGGTGGATCATGAGCTGATCGCGCTACGCGACGCCGGGCAATGGCGCGCCTTCTTCGATCTGGCCGTGCGTGCCCGCAAGAACATCCTGGTGAGTGGTGCCACCGGATCGGGCAAGACCACCTTCTCGAAGGGCCTCATCCAGTGCATCCCCGCGCACGAACGGATCCTCACGATCGAGGATACGCGCGAACTCGATGTGCCCCACCGCAACAAGGTGCACATGATCTATGCCAAGGACGGTCAGGGCACCGCGCAGATCTCGGCAAAGCATCTGCTCGAGAGCGCGCTTAGAATGCGACCCGACCGTATTCTCCTGCAGGAACTGCGGGACGGGACCGCCTTCTTCTACCTGCGCAACGTCAATTCGGGTCACCCGGGATCGATCACGACCGTCCACGCGGATTCCGCTCAGCTGGCTTTCGAGCAGCTGACGTTGCTCGTGAAGGAGAGCGAAGGCGGGCGGGATCTGTCGCGCGACGATATCCGCGCCTTGCTGCGGCTGCTGGTCGATATCGTGGTGCAAATGAAGAAGGTCGATGGGCGCTTCCGGATTACGGAGGTGTTCCACGACCCGGCCGGCCGCCAAGACCTTGGCCGCTAAGGGCGCCATCTGGATCGCCACGGGGCTCGCGACGCTCGCCCTGATCCTCCTGTTCGGCGGGTTCATGGCCTGGACCGGCCTCGGCCTGCCGTTCGCGAAGCTCGACCCCCTCAAACTGCCCGAGTTCTTCTGGTATTATCGCCACGACCGCCGGGTCACCAAATGGCTGGCGATTGGCATGGCGATCGCGACCTTCGTGGTCGTCGGGGGCATGATCGCGTTCCTGCGTCGGCCCCGCGCGTTGCACGGCGATGCCCGGTTCGCCCGCGAGCCGGAGATCCGGCGCGAGGGCATGCGAGACACCGACGGGATCGTCCTGGGGCGTAAGCGCGGGCGCTATCTTATCTTTGGCGGGAACGAACATGTCCTGCTCGAGGCCCCGACCCGCAGCGGCAAGGGCGTCGGCATCGTCATTCCCAATCTGCTGACCTGGCCGGGGTCGGTGGTGGTGCTCGATATCAAGCGCGAGAATTGGAATGCCACTGCCGGGTTCCGCCAGGCGCACGGGCAAAAGGTTTTCCTTTTCAATCCCATGGCGCGCGATCGCGCGACGGCGCGCTACAACCCGCTCGGGCATATCGATCGCCGCGCGCACGACGATGTCGTGACCGAGCTGCAGAAGATCGCGACCATGTTGTTCCCGGTGCCTGAACGCGCCGACCCCTTCTGGACGCAGGGCGCGATCACGGGCTTTGTCGGGGTCGGCGCGCTGGTCGCGGCAATGGACGCGGTGCCGTTCACGCTCGGCGAGATCTATCGGCAGGTGACGCAGCCGGGGACGCAGGACTATCTGCGCAAACAGGTCGCCGACCTGGAACGGCATATGGCGCCGGGCGGCGTGCGCGCGATCCACGATTTCATCGGCGGTGCCGAGAATACCGTATCCGGCCTGAAGCAGACGATCACCTCGCGGCTGAACCTGTGGCTCGATTCCCATGTCGATGCGGCGACGTCCGCTAGCGACTTCGATCTTCGAACGATCCGCGACGAGCGCATGTCGATCTATCTCGGCGTCTCGCCCGATGAACTGGAAAGGGTCGCGCCGCTCTACAATCTGTTTTTCCAGCAGCTGATCGACCTGAACACCCGCGATCTGCCGGACGCGGGTCGCCACGGGATCGGCGTGCTGGTCCTGCTCGACGAGTTTGCCCGCCTCGGCCGTGCCAACGTCATCGCCAACGGCTTCAGCTTCGTCGCGGGCTATGGCTTCAGGCTTTTGCCGGTGATCCAGTCGCGCTCGCAGCTGCGCGCCGTCTACGGCAACGACGTCGCCGACGAGATCGTCGCCAATTGCGGCGTCGAGGTCGCCTTCACGCCGAAAGAGCTGAAGGTTGCGAACGAACTGTCCGAGCGGATCGGCTTCGTCGGCCAGACTGCCACTACCAAGAGCCGAACCATCCACGGGATGCTCGCGAACCGGTCGATGTCGGAATCCGACCAACGCCGTGCGCTGATGTTACCCCAGGAGCTCATGCAGTTGCCGCGCGATCGCATGCTGATCCTGCGTGGAGGCATGCCTCCGGTGATGGCGACCAAGATCCGCTATTTCGCATCCCGCCTGTTCACCCGACGCATACTGCCGGCGCCGATCGTAGAGGCCGCGCCCGTGGTCGCCCGGCCTGCGGCACCAATACCGGTCGTCGAACCCTGTGAAGATGCGCTCGCGCTGCGAGTGCCGCCCAAGCTGGCCGATATCGCAACGCCGGCGACATCGCTGTTCGGCGACCTGTCGGAGGAAGCGATCGATACCGGCCTCGGCCGGTTGGACAGTGCCGTGATTGCCAGCATCGGCATCGAACGCTTCCCCAGCATCTTTGCGCGCCAGATCCCCGCAGATGACGGGACAGACGCTGTCGAGAGCGCTCCCGAGAGCCTCAAGCAAATCAACCGCGCCGCGCGCCCGCGCGAGAAGGCGCGCTCATGACAGGAGCAACCATGTCGACCGACCCGGACACAACCGCCACTGATCGCCCGTCCAGCCAAGCGGCGGGCACGGTGCCTGAGCCCCAACAGGTTCCACTGCCGGCTTCGTCGGGGGCGAGAGTGAATGCCGTCGATCTGCCTGAGATTACCGAGGTGAAACCTCGCGATCGAGCGTCCGTGCCGCACAGCAGCGACGACGGGAAGCGTCCCGCCGAGAGCGCCCCTCCGCAACCCGGCGATGCCAAAACCCGACGGATATCGACCGCAGACGAGCCCGAGAGCCTGCCCGCGCATATCCGGTCGCGGTATGTGAAGGTCGGCGATGAGTATTTCCGGGACTCGTCGGAAAAGAGCCCGACGTTCCGGGATGGCGGCACACGGTTGGTAGGACGTGACGCGTCGGTGGCTGGCGAGTTGGTCGAGATCGCCCAGCATCGCCAATGGGACCGCCTGCGGGTCAGCGGCAGCGAGGAGTTCCGGCGCGAAGTATGGAAGGCCGCGATGGCGCGCGGGATCGAGGTCGAAGGATATGCGCCGACCAAGGTGGAGCTCGAGGAAGCACGGCGTCGCGGCGAGGGTTCGATCACGCATATCGATCGGTCTCGTGGTCCATCACGGCCGGCGGAACGGTCTGGCATCGCGCTACCCGCCCGTCCTGACTTCGATCGCGGGGTCGAAGGGCGCATCCTTGAGATCGGCGCAGCCAAGTTCAACGAGAAGGCCAGGCGCGACACGCCCTTTGTCGATCTGGAAACGGCCGATGGGCGGCGCGAACGCGCATGGGGTGTCGGATTATCGGCTGCGCTGGAACGATCGGGAAGCCGCGTCGGCGATCATGTCGCGGTGCGGCGTGCCGGGACCGAGCCGGTCGAGGTGGACAGCGACAAAGGCCGGGTTCCGGTCGATCGCAACCGGTGGGACATCAAGGGTATCGACGGGCGGCAACAGACAGGACCGGTCGCCGTATCCGAGCGGTTCATGCGTCAGTCGCACGCCGAAAACGCCCGCGACCCCGATATGAAGGCAGCACAAAGTCATGTAATGCTCGCGCATGTTGCGGCCCGGGCGAAATTCGGTGACGATCGCGACGGCGTGGACAAGGCGACGGCCGCTGCCAAGATCGAGATCGCTGGCAGGCTTGCCCGCGGCGAGACGATCGAGCCTGTCCAGATCAAGGACCGTGTGGCCGTCCAGGCCGAACAATCGCGGGAGATCCTCTTTCACAACCGCAAAAGATCCCGGTAATGTTGGCGCGTCGTCTCAGGGTGAACCGCCGCAGCCCTACGGCGAGCTCATAGCCGGCGCTTGGTTGCGGACTCCCACTCCGGCTGACTAGCCGGCATGTGGTAAACAGCTGGTTACCGCTTTTGATGACCGCCGGGAGCCCTCTGTGGACCAAGCCCCACGGCCACTAGAGTTTGCACGTGCAAACTTTCGGAGGCCGAACTGACCGAGCGGACCGCAGCTACCGCGCGTTGGAGCGATCAGGTCCGTCACGCTGACGCTGTTGGTTTGTAGAGGGCTTAAGCTCCCTCAAAGCTGATTTCCCGACCGCCATTCGGTACGTGTCGGGCGCCGGAAATGCGGTCACGAAACCGCGGACCTTGGCGGCGAGCGCCCGGTCTTCGGGCTCGTCGGACTGCGCCAAGCGATCGGCTGCGTGGGTATAGGCGGATCTCGCGTTCCGCCAGTTGCGGCCGCCGGCGATCTCGTCCGGCGTGTGCTGGAAGCGCTTGGTGCCTGCGATCACCGAACGAACCACGTTGAAGACGCTTGCATCGGCGTTGGGCAGCGGACGCTCGCCTAGCTGGTGTGCCACACGCTGCTTGTAGAGACTCATCGCCTGCCCGGAGCGCATCTGGCCGCGTGCACGCCGCGGCGTAGCCTCCGCCGCGACGCCGCGGCTCCGAAGCTCGCGTGCAAAGCGCTCGCGCATCCGGGCCAGATCGTCCTTGCGCGGATTGTAGCGCCGGCCGTTCTCGCCCGCTGCCGCCACGGTCAGGTGAACGTGCGGCCGGCTCGTATCGGTATGGAGCGCCATCACAAAATCATGGGTGTCGCCGAACGTCTGCTGCGCCACGGCGCGGGTCGCGTCCTTGACCACCGAGGGTGGCGTTCCTTCCGGCATCGAGAAGACGAGCGATACCGCTGCCACGCGCTGACCCCGCGCGGCATCGGCGTCGCTGTCCCATTCCACCCCAAGCGCGATCATCGCCGCCTTCGTGTCGATCACGTCGCCGTCCCGTGTTTCGATCTCGAGCTGACCATGCCGGCCGATATAGGCGAGGTGAGCGGACGCCGCTCCGCCGACATGCTTGCGACCGGTGACCTTGACCATCACCTCGGGCACCTTCGATGCTAGCCGGTCGAGCCGCGCACGTGCTGCAAGCTGCGCACCGGGCATTCGGCCGGCCGATCCAGGCCCGCCGCCGGACCGGCCGGCGCCGCCGAGCGCATAGGGGGCGGCATCGGGTCCCCCCTGCACACGACGCGCGCGCTTCGGCCAGGACCAGACGCCGTCGAGTTCGGCGACATCGAGCGTTGCGAACGTCACGCGGGAACCTGCCAATAGGCGTAGTCGGCAAGAAGAGCCGCATCCATTGCGCCAATTAGCTCGGCGACTTCCACCCGCATGTCGAGCAAGCGACCGACCTCACGCTGCAGGTCGAGCCCGGAGTCGTCCATCATCGCTGCATTCACCGCGCGTGTCGCCTGGTTGAGGTTGCGAGCCACGCCGCGCAGCTGGCGTCGGATGTCGACGAGCAGGATCCGCCAGCCGAAGTCGCCGCGTGGACCGATCCGGATGCGACGGCGCACCAGCAGGGAGATCCATCTCGCCGGCGTGATGGCGAGTCCGCGCGCATGCTCGGCGACGACCGCGGCTTCGCTGGCGCTCAGATGAACCCGGATCGTGCGGTCACGCAGACCCCCCTCCCCTAGGTCCGGTCGCACCGCCGCAGCATCCGTGATCCGCGCCGCGATCAGCTGGCGCAGGAGGGCGCTGCGCCCCCCCTGCCCTGCTGCGATCGCATCGAAGCGCGCCATCGTCGCGGTATCGAGGCGAATTGAAAAGGTCGTCAGCGTCGTCATCGAGACATGCTCAATCCGCCAATCGCAATACAATACGCCGCACAGGCGCTATCCTGCCATCAGACCTAATTCTCTCTGCGAGGTTTGCACATGCAAACTCGGTCCGTTTCCTGAGCGCATTAGGTCCACCCCCCTCCCCTGCCCGCGCAACCGATTGCCCCTCAACGAGAACGAGCGGCTCGACAGGATCAAACCGCTCGTTGGAAGCCGAGGAAGGACGCGGAAAGAAAGGTCAGTCTTGCGGGAGCAGCGATCCCAACGAGACCTCGCTGCCATCGTCGAGCCGCACGACAATCTGTGCAGCGACATCGGGCTGCGACAAGATGAGCTGCCCCGGCCGGCCATCGACGAACACCGTCAGGACACGCGGTGACGCTGGGCCGGTGTCGGCCTCTGCCGGTTGGGCATCGGCCTTGCCGTCGCCCTTGGCCTGACCAGCCGCTCTCGGCTCAACTGGCGCGATGCTTGTCTCATCGCTGGAGTTTGCACGTGCAAACTTTTCCGGCTGCTCAGTCGTCCCGTCGCCGGAGCGTTCGGAAGCGACGTCGTCCGGAACCACGGTAGGGGGAGGGGCCGCAACATCCGTCGCCAGGCGCTGCGTGGCGGCCGCGGACAGGTTGGCAACGTCTGCCTCGATATAGTCCTGCGTCGCCGCGGCATCGATCTTCCACGCCGACATGAGGTTATAGGCAGAGCGGATCGAGATATGGTCGATGACCGCGGCGATCGGCTGCGGGGCGTCGGTCAGCGCGGCATACATCGCGATGACCGACTTCGACCGGCCGAGGCGTTTGGCGATCTCCGCCTGCTTCACCTTGGCGGCCAGCTCCTGCCGGATCGCGTCCAGCAACTCGCTGTTCTTTAGATTCTCGCGTTGCTCGTTCTCAACGACCTGGTCGAGCGCGCGTCCTTCACCCTCATCAGCCAATGCGATTATCGCCGGCACCGCCGCAAGCTTGGCAATCGCCGCAGCCCGCCAGCGGCGCTCACCGTAGCGGATGACATATTTGCCATCGGCGTTCTTGGGCGACAGCACGATCGGCTGGAGAATGCCGCGTGCGTCGATCGACTGGGCCAGCTCGTTCAATGCCGCCTGATCGAACGACTTTCGAGGGTTGTTCGGATCGGGGATGATATCGTCGATCGGTACCTGCGCTGCAGTCCCGGCCGGCGTCTCGTCGCGCAGGACTTTCGAGCCGATGTTGCTCAGCTGTCGGGCGAAACCTGTCTTGGCTGTCATGCCGCCTTTTCCTTTTGCAGGGTTCTGAGCACCCGCTTCATGGCTTCGTCGAGCACCGCGGTCATGAGGGCGCTCGCGTCGCGTGTATCCTTGGCCAGCCGCCAAACGGGCACCGCCTGATCCATCGCCTCGGCGATATGCTGGCGATGCGGGATCGGCGTCGGGAAGAGGAAGTCGCCGGTTTCCCGCTTCAAGGCTTCGAGGTTGGACGCATGAAGCCGATTGTCCAGCCGGTAGTTGTTAGCGACTAGCCCCAGAAAATCGATCTTGCGCCCACCGCGTCCGCGTTCCTCGACGGTCCGGATCGAGTCCGAGATGCGCTGCAGGCCATCGAGCGCAAGCTTCTCGATCTGGAGCGGCACGATCAGATGATCGGTCATCATTAGCCCGGCAAAATTAATCCAGCTCCAACCGGGCGCGGTATCGATCACGCAGAAATCATAATGCGGAGCGAGCGCCGGGAAGTTGTCGGCGAGCGCCTCGATCGCGTGCTGATAGTCGGTGGTGAATTCGTGGAGCGCCTCTGCGCCGTCGAAGACATGGGCCGTGCCCTCCACGCCCTCCGGATAGACGAAACCGGGACGGAACAGCGATTCGATTGAACCGATGACCGAGAAAGGCACCTTTGGTCCCTCGTCGGGACCGTCCTCCGGTTTCTCATAGCCGGTCAGCGTCGACGTCGCATTGCCCTGCTGGTCGAGGTCGAGCACGACCACCCGCTCGCCGCGCTCGGCGAGGTACCAGGCGAGATGGCAGGCCAGCGTCGTCTTGCCAACGCCGCCCTTCTCGATGTTGAGGGTGATTGTTCGCACGGGCTTGCTGCTCCTAACCGCGCTGGTGCCAAGCGTCGCACCCGTGAGGCATGCGGCGGTTGAGCGGCCAGAATTCTAGTTCACGTTCGGCAGCGCCACGACGGTCGCGCGCAATACCCAGCCGACCGATCAGGATCGCGACGAGCAACAGCCCGACCGCCCCCATCATCGCCTGATCCATCGACAGGACGAGGACCGCCATGAGGCCCCAGAACAGGACCTCGCCGATCGTCAGCGCGACCGATATCACTCCTGCCGTGCCATGCAGCATCCGTCGCAATCGATCGATCATGACCCGACTCCCTCGTCCTTGAGGCGTTTGTAGATGGCTTGCCGGGTGACGCCGAGGCGTTCGGCAACGGCCGCGACCGGGGTCGGCGGATCCCCCTGCAATAGCAAAAGCGCTTCTTCCCAACGCTCGGGCGTGATGCGCGGCGGGCGACCGATACGCTTGATGCCGCTGGGTGGCGTGGCCTGCCCGTCGTCTGATGCTTGCGCTTCAATGTCGCGCTCGAACGTCGCCAGTGCCCCGATCGTATGGAAAAATGATCGGCCGGCAGGCGTGACCGTTTCGATCCCCTCGCGGATCGAGCGAAATGCGACGCCCTTGTCCTGCAGGCTCCGCATCGCCTCGATAAGGCCGCCGAAGGACTGCGCCACCCGGTCAAGCTGCGATACCACGATCTCGTCGCCTGCGCTCGAGGCGTTCAACGCGGCAAGAAACTGCGGTTTGACGGACGTATCACCATTGACGGCGCGATCCTCAAAGATCTGCGCACAGCCGACCGCACGCAGCACCTCGACCTGCGTCGCGAGGCTTCGCTCGTCAGCTCCAACTCGGGCATAGCCGATCAGCACGTCGTCTCGTGTCCTGTAAACTAAGTGTCGCGATACTTTGTTTACAGGTCGCACACGCGCTCGGCCAGTGCAATCCTCTCCGGGTGGCTCGCCAAGGATCGGAAGGGTGCCGCTCACTCCTCCCACCAGGGCCCGCGCTTGGTGGGACGCTGCCGCTTCGAGCCCGGGCGCCGCATTGGTGCCGGTATGCCACTGCGGTCGATGTTCGCGTTGATTGCAGCCAGATCCATGATCCAGGCTGCGTGGCGTGCGATCGGGTCGAGCATGTGAATCTCCTGTTGGATTGAACCGGAGGCGTCGGGACGGTCGGGTGGGGCAGGGGTCAAGGACCGCGTACGCGGCCGCGCCAGCGGGCGGTGGGGGAGCCGATTTTCGAAGAAAATTGGGGGAACCGCCGATCCTTGACGCCGGTCCCGCCCGGCCGTCATGCTCGAAAAGCGTCGATGACAGAACGTCTTGTTTCCCGCGAACAGCGGGAAACCCCGGCTCCGACGGAGCCGGGATCCTGGTCGTCTCAATGTTCGGAGGCGAGATAGATGGTGAGGACCCGCGTGGTCAGTGCCGGGTCGGTCGGATCCTCTGAGCCGAACACCAGGTTCGCGTCATAATAGTCGATCTTCCAGAACACGCGTTGGTCGGCAAAGGTGAGTGCACCGAAGTCACGTTCGCCATAGGGGTCATCGCCGACGGGAAAGGCGTCGAAGTCCCGGACCGCCCGCAGCAGCTCTGCGCGCTTGCGAAAGCCCCGGAACAGGCTGGTGTCACCGATCAAGGTCGCCACGCCGCTGGACACCAGCACGCGATTGGCACCGGGTTGGGTCGGGTTCTGCCGCAGTTCGTCGTTCAGCCCTGCGATGACGGCGGATCGCGCTGGTCCGATGCTGCGCGAAGGCTTGGGGATGTCGACCATGTTCGTCTCCTTGGGTCCCAGACCCCGTCGATCGGGGCCTTTCGACAGGCGACCGGACTGCCGGGGCATAGCGTTCCGGCGCACCCGACGGGTCGCACGCAGTGGAGAAGCCCGCGCCAGCGGGCTTGCGCTGGAGAGCGCCTCGGCGAGGACAGAGCCCGAAAGCCCCGGAGCGACCTGGGACGTCCAAGACAGTGACGAACAGGGTATCGCGCTGGACGAGCGGTCGGGACCGCGGCTAGTCTGGCAACCATGCAGACCGTGGCACCGATCATTACCTTGTGGCCGTGGTGGATGCGTTCGACCGGGTTGCTGGCGCGCACCAACTCGCGGGTGCGGACGCGCTGCCCAGGGTGCAGTGCACTGATGCGGGTCGATCTCGCCGACATCCTCGCAAGGTACGGGCCTGACGGATCGTTGATCGATCGACGCGAAGACTGTCGGCTCGTCGAATGTACCGGTCGCGCGTTCTACATGGCGCAATGGTCCTACGGTCAGGCGTGGCGGATCATGCTGAGCGACCGCGGCCAGCTCGACGAGATCGCGATGCTACCCCCTGCGAGGACCGCCGCTGCGCTCAACCCATAGGGTGTTGCCGCATCATACGCTTCGGCGGACCGCATCGGCGTGGTTCGCATTATCCGCGTTATGGCGCTGCTCCCTGCAAAAGTTTGCACGTGCAAACTTCCTCACAAGTCCGAAGGGCGGGGGCGTCGCCCCGCCCTGGTCAGGCGAAGGGATCGTATTCGTTGACGATCGTGAGCGAGATGTCGTGATCTTCGGCGGTGATGACGGCGTATTGGGTGCCGACGGCGATGACCATAGTTGCCACCATCAGCGTTCGTGCGAGGTTCAAAGCGTTTTTGCGGGCGATCCAGATATCGTTGAACATGTCCGAGGCTCCTGTGAAGCCGACGGGGTTCATCCCCGCTCGACAGGCGCCCGACAGGACGGGGAGGGGCCGCGATCACTTTGTTGCCTCCGGCAAGAAAGCCGTAGCGCAGCGCCCGGACCCCTTGCGGGTTGATCGTACTAGGCCCTGAGCCGGCCCAAGGATTGCGCCTCAAGAGCAGGGTGAAGCTCGTCTGCCCGGAGCGCTGCGCTCAGCGCTGGATCGCCGGTGACGCTTTCCACGCGAGGATATTGGAGGCCTGCCCATTCCGCCCGCCACACTGCGTGCCGACGCCGATGGGGAGAGTTCGCCGGGCGGCAGAGCCGCGCTGGCCCGAACAGGATGGCAGGATGTTGCCGCTTTTCGGAAAGGAGTTTCCGTGCTGCGCTCCGTCAGTCGATCGTTACCCGGATGGGCCGAGACCGGTCACGGGCTCGGAGGAGCGAAGCGGAATAGAGCGACGGTCCTGGCTATGCCGGGAGACGCCGGACTAACGGTGGAGTTTCACTCGCGCGCACCTGCACCTTGAAATACCGGCAGTCAGGCATCGATCCATTGGCGCAGATCGACGACAGGGAAATGGTGCCTTCCGGCAACAGGCAATTATGCCGTCGATGGCGAAGTGGCTTCGAGGTCTTCACGCTAGCGTCGCCACCCGGCAGGACGCGTTCTGAAGCCTTCTGAACCAGAGCACCGGGTTGGCCGCTAGAAACCGGTATGTCCGATCTACGGCACATCCACAGGGTGTCTCGACTGACGGAGGACGCGCGGCCGCGTGGTGTGAAGCGCTAAAGGCGCCACGTTTAAGCGGCCGTCGTTTATCGTGCCGAAGTCGAAGCCTTGCGGCGAAAATTCGCGGGCTAGTCGTCAGGCTCCCGACGCCTGCTGCGCATGCAACGATGGGGCCAAGCCGGTGGATGGATTCTCGGACGGTGAGAAGATCAGCCATGATGGCCATGACTCAAAATTAGGCCGTTCACCTCCTGCGAGCGGACGCGAGACGCGGAGCGGTGAACACGGGAAAAGGCCCGGAGCGTCAGCTCCGGGCCGGTTCTGCCTTGGTCAGAAGGGGACGTCATCGTCCTCCAGACCGCCGTGGTCCTGCGTGCCGCCCTGCTGCTGCTGGCGGTTCTTGCCGTAGGAGAGGAAGGTCACTTCGTCGGCGATGATCTCGACGCCGTAGCGCTCGATGTTCTGATCGTCGGTCCAGCGGGTGTAGTGGATGCGGCCCCGGACCATGACCTTCTGGCCTTTCTCGACATACTGGGCGACGGTCTTGCCGACGCCGTTGAAGCAGGTGATGCGGTGCCATTCGGTGTCCTCGACCCGGCGACCTTCGCCATCCTTCATGGTCTTGCCGTCCTGGTCGCGCTTGGGACGCGAGGTGGCGAGGGAGAAGTTGGTGATCTTGGTGCCGCCCTGGGTGGTGCGGACTTCAGGCGTGGCGCCGACGTTGCCGGCGAGGATGACGAGGTTCTGCATTTCGAGGTTCCTTTTTGTGCTCGCCGGGGGTTCGTCCCCTCGACTGAACACCAAAAAAGACGGCCAGGACGGCCTCTCCACCGAAAGCGCGAAGACGCGAAGGGGAACCCCGATCAAAGGGGTGGTGCGGGCAGCCGCGTAAGCGGCAACTCGGCCCTTATGATCGCGGGTTGGAGGGGGTGGACGGCCGGATTAGGTCGTTCAGGAAAGAGAGGGGATGGACCCCACTGGCGGGCAATGGACAAGGATCCGGGAAGCAGGACGCCCTTGTCGCGTCGCTCGTCCGGCAGTGTCATCGTGCCTCGATCCAGCTACCCGGGGCGGCTCTGACACCCTCCCTCGCTGATGCGTCCGCCCTGCACCAGTGGCGGTCATGAAGGGTGATGGTTGCGGCGTGGACCTTGGTGCCGTCTTCGCCGTCACGGCGCGTGTGTCGTGCGTGTCGAGATGACCATGGGATGGTCCGTGCTGCGCAGCGTCCCGCCAAGACGACAGGTCTCGAGCGCGGCTGTCGTGATGCCGGCAGGGCATCCCTCCTTGGCATCGCGCGGTAAAGCCGGCCTGGAGACCATGGCGGTGAGGTAATGTGCGCCCTGTCCGAGAGGCACACGGCTTGGAGCAGCCTCCGGCCTCGCCCCACGGGACCGCTCTGGGTCGGAATCGCAATTTGGGCGCAGCGCCCCCGTCAGTCGATCGTCACCCGACAGGGCCGAGACCGACACGGGCTCGGTGACGTGAAGCGGAATAGAGCGAAGGTCTCGGCTACGCCGGGAGACGCCAGGAAGACCTGAGCCGCAAACTCGCCATAAACCCGCAATATGTCAGATCAGGGCGGTCTTGAGGGTCTTGAGGGCAGGGACCAGAGCGGCAAGCCGCTTGAGCTGGACCACTGGCTGCGCGCTCAATCCAGGCGTCACTGCACGGTCGTAGATCGCGATGCAGTTCTTCTTGCGGAGCCGGGAGTGGTAGATGATCCCGTCGAGATCGGTCGTGTCATACAACGCCTGGCTGAAGGCACGCGCTTCATCGTGGCGCTTGGCACCCACGATGTCGGTCGAGATTCCGAGCTTGAAGCAGGCGTCGCCGCGCAGCGTGAGCAGCCGGAGCGGCCGGGTCGCCGAAACCGCACATACGCCCCAATCGGCGATGTCCGACTGCGCCAGTTCGCGGACGGTCTTTCCCTCGAAACGGTCGCGGATGATCGCCTCGGCGACAGAGGTCGCGAGATCCTCGGCGATGTAGAGCAGCCTGAAGGCCTTGCCGGGACTGGCGAACCGGGTCTCGCCAAAGCCCATGCCGAGCGGCGTGCTACGCCGCGCCCAGGGCGTGACACGTAAATAGTCGGCCGGCTCGACCCGGCGGGTCAGCGATGTGAGGATCTTCGGGTCGAGCGCCATTCCCGCGCGATTAGTCGATTTCGCGGTCGAAGTCCCGCAAGGCAACCGCGCTGACCTTGTCCTGTCTTGCCGCGCGCAGGGCCGCGAGCGGCGTTTCTCCGTCAAGCGCGCCGTGCGGCTGCCGCATCCAAAGCCATGCCGAGCGCGCGTCGGGCGCGACCGCCAGGACGTCGGCGATGCCCTGGAGGGGACGGCCGTCGATGAACTGCTCGAGCGGATAGGCCAGCTTGCGCTGTCCGCGGAGCAGACCGATGACAGCGCCTTGCTTGTACCAAGTATTGAGCGTCGTTCGCTTGACGCCGATCTGCGCCTCGATGTCGCTGGCACCACCCACGGGTCCCGCCCAGTCTTCGATCGCTTTCGGGGCAGCATAGGCGGCGAGACGGGCACGCCCTTCGCTCAGGCTGATCACCTCGCCAAGACCGCTGCCCCGCGTCCGCTCAACGGGCTCGTTCGTCGTCTCGGCCGGCATGAACTGGCGAGCGACCTGCTCCAGCGCCGCGCGCAGCTTGTGCTCGCGGGCCTCCCCGCGCAGATTGACCGCCGGAAGCCCCGACATGACGTCGACCGCGATCGAGACGATCCGGGCCATGGTCTTGATCTCGGCGGCCGGCGCGCGCGGGTTGCGTCCACGCAGGACGGCCTGCACCTCAGCCACGTCCAACGTCAGTGCCGCTTCGCTCATCATCGCCTCCAACTGTCATTGCCCACATAGTGCAGATTGAACGGATTGTCCATCATCAACAGGAACCAGGTGCTGGCTCTCCTGAACGCGATGTTCGCGGGGGTGCGAGGTCGATAATCCTTCGACAAAACGCAACGGGCAAAGGCCGCTGGCGTGCCAGCGGCCAAGCCTTAGCTCAGGCGACCTGTCGGTCGCGCTGAGCGTTCTGCGCTGCGGGCGGGGTGCCGAGCGGACCGCGACGATCCACCACGCGGATGCCGGCCTTCTTGGCGTCGATCACCAATCGCTCGGTCACGCCGTTGCCCTGGAAGGCGATGACATAGCGGGGCTTCAGCGAAAGCATCTGCTCATTGCGACGGAAGCCGGCACGATCACCCAGCTTGCGATCGAGACCGAAACGGACTTGCTGGATACCGTTCTGTTCGGCCCACGACGCCGCGATGCGCTCGATCCCCTTCATGTCGCCGCCATGGACGAGATACATGTCGCCGACTCGCTCCCGAACCGCACCCAGGGTGCGCAGCAGGTTGTCGCCAAACGCCTTCATGTCCTCGTCGGTCCGGAAGGTCAGCCGTCCCCCGGCAAACACGATCGGGGTGCCCTGTGCCGTGTTGGCGTCGCGGACCCGCTCGCGGCGAGCCTGAAGGAAGGCACGTCCGTCAACGATTGCCGACGTCACCCCGAGCGAAATGCGGTTGCCGGTCGACGGGATCCAGGAACGGCCGGTCTCGCGGATGTAGTGTGCCGCTGCGGTGTCGCGCATGTGTTCGTAGCAGGTGGCGGCTTCCTCGATCTTCTTGGCAAGGTCGATCTTGTCCTCGAGGTTGGCGGTGTTGATCTCCGAACCGTCCTGCTCGGCCAGGAGGAGCCTGATCTCGTCGGTGAGACGGTCGATGGTCGCGTGCTTCTTGGCCGCGGCCCGGTGGAAGAGGTTGACCAGGCCCCAGCCCATCTCCTCGATGTCGCGTTCGAGCGACGTATTCTGGAGGGTTGCGAACAGGTCGCTCCAGATGGCGGTGGTGGTCTGCTCCAGTGCGTCGGTCGAGGGCGGGCACATGCCCGAAACGTCTTCGGCGCGGGGTTCGAGGTGTCCAAGCTCCAGAGCGGAGAGTGCGGCAGCGAGGGAAGTGGTCATGGGGTCAAGCCCTTCATCTGATCGAGGCCGGCGGCCTATCCGCCGGATGCGCACCTCCTGGGCGGCCGAATAAGAGGCGCCCGCACCGGAGCGTAGCGGAGGGAAACCGCAAAAACCGGGGTGGTGCGGGCAGCCGTAAAGCGGCAACTCGGCCCGGATTTTTGCGGTTGCGGGGGTCTCGCGGCCACCCATGTGCCGCATCCCTCTGGCGGAAGGCTACGGCAAGTCAGGTGGCGTTGGGCGCAGACGTGACCACGCTTGTTGCCGCCTTCGGAACTGTCGGGCTCAACCCGGACCGCGCGATGTCGTCGAGGATGCTCTGCCCCGTTGCACAGAGGCGGACCATCGCCGCTGGGTTGATCCGCAATCCTCCATCGGCGCCGATCGCATCGACCGTGATGCGGATCTGGTCGACGAGATCCTCGCTCCAGGTCGCGGCATAGCCCGCGCCCGCCGCCACCTCAGAGAACACGCCCGGTACGGGCAGGACGGAGGCAGCGCCGCCATCGGCGGACAAAGCGCCAAGAAACGACGTCCGCACCTTGAGCGACAAGCGCTGACATTATTGGGATGCTCCGTATTGAGGATCTTCCACCCGTTGGTCGGATGCGACACATCGACAAGCGGAGCGGCAGGCGCTGACGACATCTTCCGCCTCGGCCGTGATTCCCGCACGGTAATGGGCAGGATATTCGAACGGGGACGGTGAAGGTCTTCGTGGGACCGGACTCCTGAAGGTTGGCAAAATGGGAGACCCAAGCGGTTCGAGTCATTCGTAGCGGGGACGCTCGGCCGGAAAGGCGAGAGGGGGCCAGCCGTCGTAGACGCGGGCCTCGAAGCGACCAGCGGAGAGGACGCTGCTGATCTCGCGCGCGTGATCGCCGACGTTCCAGTCGCGATCAAGGTGCGCCTGAACCTCCAGCGCCATCGTCCGAGCGCGGTCCTCGTGACCCTCGGCAAAGGTGACGCCGAAGGCGGTCAGTGCCGGGTCGGTGCAGAGTTCGCCGGCATCGTAGCACCAGCCACCTTCCTCGGGACCGCCATAGAGCCGCCCGGTGAGGTAAACGGCAACGCTGCGCATGGTGACGATCCTTTCTGAAGCATGAGCCCAAGGTCCATCTGTCCAAGGAATGCCTCCCCTCCGGGAGGCTGTTTCAGTCGATCACGCGCCAGCCACTAGCGATCCAGCCCTGGCGATTGGGCGCATATCTTGCGGCCGTCGCGAGAATGATCTTGCGGCGCGTATCGGCATCGCTCGCATGGTCCGCGATCGCGGCCGCGTCTGCGGCGCGCGCGGGCCAGCATTGATCGATGTTAAGCAGGGCAAATGGAAACGCCGTGGATCCCTCGACGACGAATTGCTTGATGATCGGGTTAGGCATGGTGACTGTCTCCGGCCAGCGCGTTGGACGCGCGGTGAAAGTCGTCGAGCCAGCGCCCCATCGGGGCGCGTTGCTCGGGCGGAAGCGCAGCCTGTGCCGCCTGGAAATCGAGCAGCGCGGTCGGCGCGTCCTCGATGAGGCGGTCGACTTCGGCGGGTGAAAGGAGGCCGCGTTCGCGGATGAACTCGGTGATGCTGCCGGGACGGGGCGTCGCGCCGCGACGGCCAAGCACCGGCCTGCGCCACAGGCCATCGACGTTGCGGAGGCGGGGCTTGGCGCGCGCCTCCATCAACACGATGATGCGCAGCTCCTCGGGTGAAAGCTCCAGCGCCTCGTCGGGCTTGATGGTGCCGCAAAAGTAGCAGCTCGACTTTGGCGGGACGGGAAGGCCGGCGCGCGCGATGCGCGCCTCGCAGTCGGCCCGCGCCCATTCCCATTCTCGCAAGGGGTAGCGGTAGGCGTAGCGAGGATTCTCGCACCCGACGGCGTGATGGTAACGCTTCGTGTCGCGTCCCGAAGCGTCGTAGCCGATCAGCTTTACCACGCGCCCGCCTGCGTCCCAGCAGCGGCGCGCGGGTTCCCACTGGGCGGTCCAGGCATCTTGCGGGGCCGCCTTCCATTTCTGGCTGCACGACCCGCCACCAAATACCACGGAGGGCAGGGTGGCGTTGGTCAGCATGTTCTCGGCGATGCCCGCATAGGGCGGCCAGTGCTTGAAATTGCGGGGCTGGTAACGGACGATTTCGGACGCGATGCCGCGTTCGGACATCCATGCCCGGAACACGGGGATAAAGGCATAGGTCGCCGACTTCTCGGCGCCGGGATCGGCGAAGAGAACCATGTCGATGGGCTCGCCGCGTGTCGCCAGTTCGACGATCATGGCGGTGGAATCGACGCCGGCACCCCAGGCCGCGATGACGGGCGGGCGGTCAGCCACTGGCCGCGTCCCTTACGACGATCGTGGCATGAACGATGCGGTAGGCGCGCTTGCGAAATGCCGGGATGCGGCAGATCGCGCGGCTTTCCGGGTCGCGGAAGAGCGGCGTCTTGCCCTTGGGATTGGCGACCACCTCGAAGCGGCTGCGGTCGCTACCGTCGCTGAAGCGCATGGGCTCATCGAAGACGATGGTCTGCCCGGGCTTCGGGGTCGGCTTGGCCCGGTCGAGCTTTTTCGCGAGCAGGTTGGCGCGGCACCGCGCGCGCCAGGCCAAGGCATATTCGCTGTCCGTGGCGGTCAGCTCGTCGAGGATCGCAGCCGGACACTCGCTCTCGTTCGGCCCGACCGTTTCATCCATATCCTTGTACCCGAACGTGCAGCCGTCACGCGCGCCGGTGCTGGTCTTGGTAAGGCAGACGGTGCCGAACACGATCCGTTCGGCGTCGTCCGCGAGGCGCTCGCAAGCGGCGTAATAGGTCGATCCGACCATGGCGGACGCCAGCACGGTCAGGCGATGCGTGTCGCGCTGGTAGGTGAACTGGTTGTCGAGATACGAGCGCGGGGTGGCGTAGCCGCCCATATCGCGCATGAAGAGCCAACCCATGATAAGTCTCCGATGACGTGAGGTCAGGCGGCAGCGGCGAGGCGCGGAGCGCCAACGTCGCCAACCGTCGCGGTAAGCCGGCGCTGGAACGTGCTCACGTCCAGCAGCTCGGCGATCGGCGCGCGTTGAACCGGGCCAGCGTATTCGCCGCCCCGGCAGCGGTTGAAGGTGATCTCGCTGTCGGGGAGGAAGCTGTGCGGCCGCACCCGGATCGAGAGATCAGCGTGGCGCAGCTCGGTCGTGCCATCGTCCGCTATGCCGCCCATGTCGGTATCGATACGGACGTCATGCGCCTCAAGGCCGATCGTCTCGGCGAGCGAAGCGAGGGCGAGGCGTGCCTGCCGATGGAAGGTCCGTTTCGCCGTTGCGTCGCCGGCGACGCTGTTGCCGGCGATGTCGAGCAGCGCGGATCCGACGATGATGCTGTTGCGATCTTCAGCGCAGCGCAGCCGCAGCTCGTTGGTGCTAGGCGCACTACGTTCGGCGATCGACGCTAGGTTGCGGATGAGCAGCAGGATCGACGCATCGCGGTCGATCGACTTGCCGGCACGCCGGCAGTCGTCGACGCCCGCGTTCAGGGCATGGAGCGCTGCGGGCACGGTGCCGAGCGTCTCGGGAGACAGCGCCTCGTTGTGGCGGTAGTGGGTGTCGAAGAACATAGCCGAACCTCCTGAGCGCCAGGGCGCGCTCAAAAGGCCGAAGGCTTCCTCTCCTCTGTCCGGTCAGAGCAGCGCCGTAGATTGTGGAGTGCAGACAGGTCGGTTTCCAGCGGGGCGATGGCGATAGCTGCCGTTGCGAGCGCCGCCCAATTTTTCTCAAAAAGGATCGTTGAATGGGAAAGCGACCGGGATCGCAAAGGCGCGTTATTTGCGAAGCAACCAATCGAAAGCATGGGCGATCACATCGCGGCAATCATGTGTGATTGGTGCGCCGTGTGCAGTCAGTACCGCCAATGTAGGCCATGCCATAATTCGCTGCACCGCGTTTCGAGCGCCTTCCCGATCGCGAAATGTCATTCGGAACTTCCGGGGAACGGTTGGCCTGATCGCGGTAAGAAAATCGAGCTTTGCGACGATGGCTCGCCATCCTCTGAACCAACCGGGCTCGAAGTGTTGAATAAGGTCGGTGAAGATTGCCGTTTGGCTTTGGCGGTGGAAAAATACGACTTCCGTCGTGATCCTGTTTCCTCCCACAACGACCTGATCGATTTCATTCGACCAGTCCGGCGGGGGCGCGTCCTCAAGGTCACGGTCCCATTTCAAGTCCGGTCGTTTGGCGCGCAATGCTGGCACCGCATAGGATTCTGCTGCCGGGTACGCCGTTTGCCATTCGCCGATGAACATATGATGCAAGGTGTTAGGCGCGACGATGTGACGTACCGGCCCAAGGCTATCGATGACGGCTTGAAGCTCGCTGGATAATGCCGTGGGCGACCAGACGAATAATGCGCCGTTTGACAGCCGGATAACGATCATCCGTGTTGGATAGGCGAACCCGGCAACGGAGACGGTCGGCCCATTAGCCGTCCATATTTCTTCACCGAATTGTCGCAGCATTCTCGCCCCCACGTCCAACCGGACTTTAGAACGGACTCGATGCGGTGGATAGGCGGAGCAACACCATTCCCGCAAACGATCGAGTTTTGGGAAAGGCGCTCACGCGCGCCCGAAGGGCTTCTGACGAACGTGGTAGTTCCTGTCGCACTCGATTGTCACCCGCACGCCTGCTAACTGGTCTCACCTTCAACCGAACGCCAAGCCCGAACGGCCCAGCGCTTTGGAGCTGGTGGAAGCGCCTTGCCGCAGGACAGTTCGGCGACGGCCCGGCCTTCGTTCTCGAACGACACGCGGCGATCGGACGCACACAGAGCAGCAACTGCATCGAACGCACCTGCGGCATCGGTGAAGAGCTTGTGCCCAGCAATCGCGTCGACCACGGGATTGCCGTTCAGAGGTCCACATCGGTCACCGGTGTCGAGCTTCACGCTTCCCTCCTGAGTGAAAAAGCCGATTCGATCGCGGCACGCCAGCGTCAGCAGGTGCTTCAAGATCGCGATGCGCAACTCACTGTCATCCTGGGTCGGCAGCACGTGAGCGCCGAGTCCGTTCAGTGCGTCTACGAGGCGAGGCCATCGATCTGCGTCCAGACCAAGAAGGGCCTTGGCAGCGTCCGTGCCCGCCACGTCTGCCGGTACCGCGATCACCTCCGCCCAGGGGATCGGTGCATGGGTGCGGCGGGCGCGGCGAAGCAGATCCGACCAGCCGGTGAATGCGTCCTCGCGTCCGTGGCTGACACGGCGAAGTTGCAGGTCGCGCACCCATTGGAACACCGTACCACAGTCATACACCGCCTGCCCGCTAATTGGCGGCGCGGAAAGTAGCCCTGCGGGAGCCAGCGTGTCGCTGCACCCGTTCAGGTGCCGCGCCAACTCCGCGCTGATTGTCGCGTCGTCACCGCTCGCGAGCAAGCCGGCGTATTCTGCCATGCCTTCTTCGATCCACGCCCCCCTCTCTCCATCGGGCAGGGCAAGCCTGCCCTGCCACCAGTCGTGAAACAGCTCATGGGCGACGAACCGCGCGACGCGATCCTGCGACACGGGCCGGCTGACGGCGTCCGGAGCGAACCGCAGGGAAAGGGCGCCCGGCGTGGAGTCGCCTCGCCAGCCCCACCGCAGTGTCGGATCAAGTGCAATGATGACGAGCGGAGGGCCGGGTGGCGTTATCGCCAACCGACGGGTGTATACGGCACGGGCACGCTCGAATGCCGTCCCAACCTGCGATCGAAGTGCGCCCGGTATGGCGGGAGCCGCAACGATCCCGGCTTGAAGGTAATCACGTGGCCCGACGTAAAGGGTCCCGGTCAGCGATCGTGACGGCGCAACGATCCAGGCATGCGGCACACGGACCTTGATCCGCGCCTCGCCGGACGCTGTCCGGAGGTAAGGAACGTAGAGTTGCCAACCCTCTCCAACCCGTAATGCCTGCGGGTAGACACGGTCGATCATCTTCGTGTCAGGTGAAATGGTCACCAAGGCGCGGCGAAAGCTCGCCCCATCGGTGCGGCGGATTGAGCTGCCATCGGCGGCGAAACCAGGCGTGAACGTCCAGCCAGTCCGCTCGGCGCCATCGGCAGTGCTCGCTAGCGCGATGGAGCGCGCCTCGCGAGGCAGATCATATTGTACGCTCATTTCGCGAGCGTTCGCCGTCACGGTTATGGTCGAGCGACCCGGCGTGTCGGCGTAGGCACCGGTTGCTAGCAGCATGGCTGCGATGCTGACCCCCTGACGCACTATCGACACTGAATGTTCTCCCTGAACAGTCGCGCCGCCCTATACCTGAAGCGCTTCCACCGTGACCGAGAACAATAGCGGCAACAACGTGCGTGAACAGGTCAGACCTGAGCCACCGTATGGCTCGACGCGGTCAACCTTCCGCCGCCCTGGTCCTCCCGCAAACGAACGGCGGGCGAGACGGCATCGGCGTTCCCGGAATCGATCGGATTCCGGGAATGCGCGGGTTAAGAAGCAATCCGACTTTAGAAGCCGCTAAGCGCCGTAAAAGCCGTAGCGAACACGGTGATGATCACGATCAAACCGGCAGGGAGCAGAAGGCCGGCCGCCCATAGGTGGCGCTCCAAAAGCTCCTTCCGCCAAATCAAAGACGCAGTCACCAACGCGAGAAGCAGGGTTCCAATCTGAAACGCCTTGCCCGCTGGGGTGACGCTTGCTGCCCAAAACGCCGGATAGAAAGCCGCGTAGCAGATGAAAAAAGCCGCCAACAAACCCACAGGTATGAGGACGGTTGCGAGCGATACGCGAAGAGCTCCAATCATTCGAATATCCTCCTGCTGCTTCCAACTTTTAAACCGCCAGTTCTACGTCCGCAACCGGCAGGTCGTCCGGTCCGGCGATCCCGATTAGGAACGCGCAGAGACGCCGCGGGTGTTCTCGGAATCGATCGTTCAATGGGAAAGCGCCGGCTTTCCCGAAACCCGTCTTGCTCGCTAAAACGGAAAGGAGCGACGTATCCGCGTGGTGTCACCACGATTTGGTTTTGACATCTTTGGTTGACCCAGTGGCACGCTGATAACGACTTCGGGTTAGCCAAAGCCATCGCCGTTTCAATGATCTAGCCATCCCAGTGCAGACGTTCGGCCATTCTCTAGCTGGTCTACGTAAACTGCGCCTTTTGACGCAATCGGTCGAACGCAAATGTGGTCCAATAGAATATGAGGACAAAGATACCACCGCGCAGATGTCGCGTCCGATGGAGGCGGTGAATCGTGATTGCGCTGGCGGTGTATAGCTGGGTCGAGCGCCCGATGACGGCCGCGCTTACGCGCTGGTCGAGCTCGCGCACGCCGAAGTCGCCATTCGAGCGATATGACGGCCGACAATTTTTGCAGCCGTTTGCCGAGGTCACGTCTGAAGGCAACGGCGCAGGCAAACGGCACGCAGGACAATGAAGGTCGGGTCGCGTAGCGCTTTAGGCGATCTGGCCGCGTTTTTTCGACTGAGCCCTGAATCGGACCGGTTCCTGCACTTGGACGCCCTGCGGTTCATCGCTTCAGCGGGGGTCGTCGCGTTCCACTATCAGGAATGGATCACGTGGCGTTCGCCGCCGGTTAAGCTGGAAGCTTTGTTTGGCTTCGGGCAGTTCGTGGACCTGTTTTTCGTAATCTCGGGCGTCGTGATTTTCGATCTGTACCGAGGACGGATCAAGCGACCGCACGACTATGGTCGGTTCCTGCGCAAGCGGGTCGCCAGGCTGCTCCCACTCCATCTGCTGACGCTTGCCTTCTTCTGCGTGATCGCAGCGGCGGCCGAACGGTTCGGGCGCACGGGATCAAGTGCGGACTGGTCGTGCCTGGTCCCGACCGCGCTTCTTGTGCATTCCTTCGGCATTTGCCGCGACCTGAGTTTCAACACGCCAAGCTGGTCGATCAGCGCCGAAATGGCGATGTATGTCTGCTTCCCCCTCATGACCATGCTGCTGGCGCGGGGTCGGTTGGCCTGGCTGGTCTGGCTGATCGTCCTGTTTGCATTGGCAGGTCTGAATGCCAGGGGCGGACCGCCCTGGTTCGAACGATCCTATGATTTTGGCGTGTTGAGAGCGGTCCCGGCCTTTCTGTTCGGTGGCCTGCTCGCCAGTCGGCGCGATCTGCTTGGGCGGGTGCCAGCGGCCCCGGCACTGATGTGGGTTGCGTTGGCGCTGTTCGTCGCCTTGAGGGTCGCCGAAGCGCCCGCGGGTTTTCGGGTGGCATGCGTCTATCTCATACCGCTGTTCGGGCTGGCTGCCGACCAGCAACGCCGCGCGGGGCGCACCGTCCGGGCAATCGCTCCGCTCGGACAGCTTACCTATTCGATCTACATGCTGCACGTTCCCGTCGCCTGGGCAGTGCTGGACGTCGCGGCACCGCGGCTGGGCCTGGGCGGGCAGGCGATGAATCTGGCGGTGATCTCTGCCGGGTTCGTGGTGCTGCCGGTAGTATCGATCGCATCGCTGCGTTTGTTCGAGACGCCGATGCGGCGATGGTTGAGTGGCGACCGGCCAACCGGCGCGGTGACAGCCTCGCCCCAAGAAGCAGCAGGAGACTTCGCGCCATGACCGCCAGCTTCCTATCTCCGACACGGCGAGGTGGCCTGCTCCGGCGGCGCGAAATTCTCGGTCTTGCGATATCCTCCGCTGCCGTCGTTGCCGCGTCTGCGGTAATGACCGGCCCTGACCTTGCGACTGGTGATCGCAAGTCGACGACCGTTCCCCTGGCGGCACCCGGCGCGGCAGGAGATGTGGAGCGGCTGAACGTCGCGCTGAACCTTGCCTACCTTGGTGCTCAGTATCATCGTATTGCCGTCACCGGCGATGGACTGCCGCGGCATCTTCTCGCGGGGATCGGTGAACTGGGCTCCGCCCGCGGTGGGCGCAAAATCGCCTTTCATGATCCTGACCTTGCCCGATATGCAGATGAGATCGCTGGCGACAAGGTCGCACACGTCGCCGCGCTGCGCAGCGCGCTAGGGAACGCGGCAGCGGCCCAGCCGTCGATCGATCTGACCCAGGAGCCGTATAGCGCTTTTTTCATCGCGGGGCGGGCCGCGCGACTGAATGGCGAGACGACGACGTTCGATCCGTTTTCGGGTGATCCGGCGTTCCTGCTCGGCGCGTTCGTGGTCGGCAACGAGGTCGCCGCCTGCAACCGGATGCTGTTATTAGGTATTCTCGGTGCAACCGCACGCACGACTGTTGCCGGCGTGCTTGCCGATTCAATTTATCACGGTGGTCTGATCCGATCCCTGCTTGAGACAAAAGCGGCGGCTGATCCGATGATAGCGCGTGCGCTGGCATCGCTCGGCGCGATGCAGGCGCTGGCGACCGATGGCACGCGCCGCGACGGCCAGGCATCGGGGAGCGGTGCTTATGGCGCGGACTTGATCGATGCCGCGGGCAATCCGATCCCATTCCTGCGGAGTCCGGCCCAAGCAATGACGTTGCAGTGTTCGCCAACCGCGGACTGCCCGATCGGCTTCTTCTTCCCTGCGGGGTTCAACGGCCTCGCTTCGTGAGGCAGGTGCCGTTCGGTGCCGAACACCCTATGGGGCGGGTGCCCGATGCAGGTCTGCGGCACGAGTGCGGGACAGCAGCGCGAGAATCTGGCCGCGGTTGATCGCGAGCAGCACCAGTTCGAACGTCGCGAACAGCAACATGCGCTTGAGTTGCCCGGGTGCGCCAATGCTCCAAAACCGAGCCTGCTGCACGGTGATGTAGACCTGCAGATACGCCCAGACCGAGAAATACAGGCTGACCGGAAAGCCCGAGGCGAACGTGCGGCGAAGGTACAGCGACAACAATGCGACCAGCGCACCCGCCAGCGCCATCGCAACCGCTACGCCGACATATCCGAACATCACCAATATCATGGCCTCGAAGCCCATGGTGAGCTGCACCCATCCCTGGCTTTTCTGGAAGGACGCAGCCAGCTTCGAGGGGGAGTAGCGATGGATGAAGTAGTAGGTTTCGATGCCCTTGGCAGACGCCGTTTCGGACGGCTCCTCACCACTCAGCGCCTCATTGTAGCGCTGCACGAGGGTGTCATCCCAGTTTGTCACCTGCCGCGCATCTCGCGACGCGACGAACCACAACTCGCCCTGTCCGGCGATCCGCTCGCCCACCAGCGTGATGGTGCGATCGACTGGCAGGCGCCCATAGCCGGAATAGATGTAGAGTGTCGCGCCCAGCGAACCGCACAGCATCGCAACCGCCAGCGGTGCCAACCGCAGGATCGTCCGTTTGAGCTGGCCCAGCCGCTGAAGAAGCAGAGGTATGACGAAGAACGACAACTGCGTCAGGATAGTGAAGAACTTGTCGCCGAACAGGAAATAGAGGCCTGTCAGCCCGGCCAGCGTCATGATCGCGGCAGTCTTGAGCAGCGGCGCATGACGCGGCGCAAAGGCCACGGAGCCAAGGATTGCGGCGACCAGAAATTTCTGATCGAGGAGCATCAGAACGAGGGGGCTGCCAAACTCGCGGCGGTAGAGGAAGCGGTCGACTCCCTGCAAGAGCGGAAATCCGCTTTGGGCACCCTGACTGAAGGCGATAGCTCCCAAAGCCATGCAGATCAGCACGACCGGCCAGCCGAGCAGAGCCACTAGGTTGTCGATTAACGGTGAGCGTACGAAGGCGAGGAATGGGCGCTCAAACGTGCGGAAGACATAGGCATAAACGAGAAAGAACACCGCTGTGAATGCTACGAACGAAGCACTCGCGTCACCTGCCGCTCCCAGCCGGTTGACCTCCGGCATGTAGGCTCCGGCCTCGATGAACATCAACGACAGCAGTGTTGCCCCCCGCGTAATGACCAGCGGCAACAGCAAAATCAGGCCGGCAGGGCTTATCCTGCCCACCAGCAGTAACAGCCAACCGAAGAGGCCGAGCGATGTCCATGAGAACAACGCGCTCGGTATTGCCTGAGCGAGATACCAGTTGAGTCCGAGAGACGCCGCGAGCGAAGCGAACTGTACACCCCAGGCCAGATCGCTCCCGGCATGGCGCGTTTGTCGCGGGGCCAAACGATCCCTGAAGAGTGCAGCAGTTGCCAGATCGTCCTCGCTTTTTCGACGCCCTTTTCTACCCTGCTCCCGCGGTGGCATTGCTTCATTTGATGTGAAATGAAATGAAATGGCTTGGTTGAACGCGGACTTGGCGACATGGCCGTGCTCGACGTTCCGAGCCGCTAAGGACAGGATTATGCTCCGGTCATGCCGATGTAGCGGATCTTCGCGTCGGTCCCGCTGTTCTTGACGTGCAGCGATCCAACCCGGGCTCCGGTCGCGGATCGCACGACGAGGTCGATGTCGTAATCGCTGCAATGTTCGAGCTGCACGAGGTCGGTCATCGAATTGCCGGCGATCGTGTCCCAGACCTCGCCCGTCACTCGCAATCCGGTACAGCGTACCGCGCGAAGGAACTGGCCGTTGCGGCGGCCGCGCAGGGTGACGTTGCGCAGCGTGACGTTGCTACAATCGGTCAGATACGCGGTCGGGGCGTCCTGGGTCGCCGCGCCGAAATCAAGATCCGCATCGGCGATCGTCACCTTGTCGATGACGCATCCCCGGCTCACGCCGTCGTTCTGCATCATCAGCGGGCAGCCAGTTGGCCCCTGCGTGATCCGCCCCTTGATCCCGGTCAGCGTGACGTTGCGGATGATCGCCTTGCCGGTTGTCTTGCTGGTGTAGAACTTGATGCACGAAAAGCCGGCGCTGTTCAGCGTCATGGCTGTCAGCGTGATCCGCTCCATCAACGCGTCGATCGATTCCTGATTTTCCGACGTGAAGGACAGCGCGTCGTCGCCACTCTGGACGCGGATGTTCGATCCCGTGACCTTGCTACATGCACCGAAAAAATGCAGGCCGTCGGCACCCGGCTTGTTGACGCCCGCCGCGAGATGCAGGTCGTTGATGTGGCCGCCGGTCGAGTTCTTGATCTCCATGCCGAACCCGGTAAGCGGCCCCGCGGTCTTGACGCCCACGACCGTGAAGCCGTCCGTGGCGACGATGCCAAGTCCCTTGCGCGTGGCCCCCGCAGGATCGGACGCAGCACCAACGAACGCGCCGCCCAGGCCAGTCACCGTTACGTTCGACATGCGCCCGCGCGACCGATTGGTCAGGCAATATAACGTGCCGACTGCCGGGCCGTGATCGTTGTACAGATCACCAACCATGAGGATTTTGGCGTTGCTGGAATAGCCGAGGCCGGTGCTCAAAAGGCGGTGTCCGCCTGCGGGAATAACACAGCTAATACCGGCAGCGACCGCAGTATCAAGGGCGGCTTGCAGGGTCGCGGTCATGTCCGTGGAGGTCATGGGTTTGGTCATGCGTGGCGCTGATGCTTTCGGCGATTTACGTTCTCTATCTTCTAAAACGTCCACCTAAAAAAGCATATGATTTGATTTATCAAAAAACGTGCGTGCCCCGTCTATTGTTAAATAGTCTATCGTTAGCTTAAGTCCGCGATCACTGGATTTTCCGGCAAAATATGGTGTCAAACCGGCGGTTTCGACACCGACTGAACCCCACACTTTTCCGTAGGTTTGCAGGCGTCGGAACCCTGCGTCAGAATGTTGGCTCTCAGCGTCGGAACCAACGTCGCTTGCGGGCAAAAGCGGCGGTTCCAGCATTCCCACAAACGAACGTAGGACGGGAAGGTCAAGGTATTACGGATGTGTCGTCACCGCCGAAACGGCCGCTTTCCCAAAATCTGTTCCCGATTGAACTTTCCCAAAATTGCGAACCAGACATGGAAAAACGGGAATCGTGCGGTTCGCCAGAATGGCTGGTTTGGTTCACGTACAGACAGACTGAACGATCGCGCTTGGGCGATCGCTGCCGTTACAGCATCCCGCCAACAGGATCGGCCGATCGTGAGGCCGCGTCATAGCCGGACTGCCAAGCCGTGCGGAGCTTGCTCCCTCGGCGGTAATGGCATCGATCGTTGCCCATGACGAAGCAGCGCCATCCCGATTTCTCGGCTTCCCACAGCGGGTCTTCCCGGGTGGGAGCGAGCAGGTCCATGAGATCGAGGCGCGTGCCGGCGTTCATGGCGGGCCTGCATGATCGCCGAACGCGCCGGCAGGGTGCGTCCAGCGATCCGCCAGGATCGAGAGACGCCAGACCGGATCATCGGCTTGCGCCAATTCGTCGGGATGGAGCGTCGCAGCCGGGAACGCCGTGCCACGATCGGCGAGCTGCGTGACGGTGAGCGAGCGATGGATCGTCTTCCCGCTCGCGGCTTCGCGAGCCGCAACCCGTCGGAAGGCGGCAGGGAAGACGAGCCGGAGCGTCGCCCATTGGTCGGGCGAGCCGAAGATGCAGGCTCGGCAGGACAGGCGGCCCCAACCCAGGACGTAGGCCGGGTGGGGACAGATCCGCGCTTGCGCGATCGCGTCCCAGATCAGGCGCTCGGTCCAGTCATGGACCGGGCGCCAATGATCGACCGCACGCGCGAGGGTCGATGTGCGATGCGGCTCGAGCGTCGCATAGCGCGCACGCGAGGGACTTTCCTCGGCGCGCTCGCCGGTGATGACCAGCGTGCGGCCGTCGAGGAAACGCGGCTGATTCCGGATCGCGGCCGCGAGGACGTCGATCTTCAGCGCGGGGCTGCACCAGCGCACCCGAAGATCGGGAGACGTCTGGGGAAAGAGTCCGCGCGTGCCGGCAGGGCCGTTGCCCCCGGCATGGCCGATACCGGTTGGGGTCTCGAACGCGATCGGGGCGGTCGGCGCGTCGGCGCGCGCCAGCTCGCGCGCGAAGCCGCCTTCGCGCCACGAGACGTAGAGCGCGATGCCGAAATGCTCGGCGATCGCGCGGACGTAGGCGGGCGTGCACGGCCAATCCATGAAGGTCGGGCCGTGGCCATCGACATCATGGTGATGCAGCTCGATCGCGTGTGGCGGCACGCCGAGGCTGAGGAGGTGGAGCAGGGCGGCAAGGCTGTCCTTGCCGCCACTGAATGCCACGACGAAGCGCCGGTAGGCGCCGAGGTCGGGGAGGGCGGCCGGAGCGGTCATGCTGCTTCACGGATCTGTTCCTCGGGTTCGGCCGAGGCGTCGAGGCCGGTTGCGCGGAGCAGATAGCCGGCTGCGGCTTCGGCCTTCGCCGCGGCGGTCATGATCGCGCGGCTGTCTTTGCGCAGCACCTTCAACCACGAGCCGATATAGGCGGCATGGTCGTCCATATGCGACGTCGGCAGACCAAGATCGGCACCGAGCAGCGCTGAGGTCGTCTCGGCGCAAAGTTCCTCGAACGCGTAGGCGTCGTCGCCGAAGCGCTTGCCGAACGTGCGATCGAGCCGGTCGGGATGGCCGGTCCAGTGGCCAGCCTCATGGGCGAGCGTCGCCGCGAAGTAGGCGCGCGTCGAGAATAGCTCGACGGGCGGCATGGTGATGCTGTCGGCGGTGCGGTCGTAGAACGCGCGATCGCCGCGTGTGTGGACGGTTGCTGGCAGCGCATCGAGGAAGCGCTGCGCGCGCTCGGGGAGCGCATCGGCCGGGGGCACGATGCTGACAGGGCTCGGGTAGAAGTCGGGTGACAGCCCGTCGATCTGGTCGCAGTTGAACACGGCGTAGGAGCGCAGCACGCGCCGCATCTCGTCGGTCGTGTCGCCGGTGACGACGGATTCGACGGTTTTGCTGTAGGATTTGTAGAAGATCGCGATCTGCGACCGCTCGCCCTCGCGGACCTGGCCGCCAAGGGCCTGCGCCTGTTTGTACGTCATCCAGGTGCGCGAGTTGTATCCGGCCCCCTCGGCACACAGCCATAGCCAGAAGCAGTTGATGCCCTTGTAGGGGTCGCCGGTCGCGCGCAGCGGACGGCCGCCAAGGCCGGGGCGCCACGGCTTGACCCAGGGACGCACCCCGAATTCGAGCTTGTCGATGATGGCGTTGGTGATGATGTCGGCAGGCGAGGGCTTGTCGGTGGTCTGTGCCACGATCGGTCTCCTGATTGAGGTGAGGCGAACCCGCGTGAGCATCCTCCCCTCTGGAAGGGCGGCTGCGGGTTACAAAAAGAGGGGCAACACTTGCGCGAAGAGTGCCGCCCCCAGGTGCCTCGAAATGTGCAAGCCGGCGTCAGGCCGCTTGGCTGAAATCCTCCTCTTCCTCGTGACCGATCACTGCGTCGTCACCGGTGTCGACGTCGGTATCCTCGTCCTCGTCCGGATCGCTGCCGGTCTCGTCATCGGCGAAGCTCGAGCGCAACGGGGCGCGTGCCGCCTTCTCTTGTGCCTCGAAGCGCATCGCGTCGGGCAACCAGGCGGTCGCCTTCTCGCGGATCTCGGCCTCGACGATGCCCTGGCCGTTGCACAGCGAGGCACAGGTGCCGGCAAGGTCGCCCTTCTTGGCGTCCTTGTAGCGGCCGCGCAGGATCGGCCCTCCGATTTCCTCGAGCGCGTCGAGCATGACGGTCTTCTTGACCCGGCCGAAGAAGTTCTCGGCCGTCGGGCGCCACCAATTCTCGACCTGGATGTCGAGGAGGCGACCGAGGTGGTCGTGGAAGCCGTTGCTGCGATAGCCCTCGGCGACGTTGAGGGTCGGCTCGAGCGTACGTGCGATCGAGAATGCGACCCACGCGCCACGCGCCTCGTCATCGAGCGCCCGGAAGGCGTCGAACCGCGCGGTCATGGTCGGTAGACCCGCCCAGCTCGTGTCGAGTTTCTGGCGCTGGTCGTCGATCGTTTGCGACGCCATCGATCCCTCGTCGCGGAACCCGAAGATCGGGAAGCCCGCGGCGCTCGACTTCAAGGTCGAGTGGTTCGGGATGTGCGCCTGCTCGAACACCACGTTCTGCGCCATCAGGAAGATGGTCAGGTCGAGTGCCATCGCCGGGTCGCTGGCGATATGGGCGACGAGGATCTGACGGCGCTGCGTCGCCAGTTCGTCGATCAGCGTGGCGCTGAGCTTCGGACCCTGCTCGCCGTCACCGGCATCGCCGTCCCCGGCCGCGCCGCCCGACTGCTTGGGCGGGGCGTTCGGATCCACGACCGGCTTTTCGCTGAAGAGGCGGGTGTGGACGCGGGGTTCGCCATCGCACCCGATATAGACGAACGTCCCGATCTGGCTTTTAAGCGCCGGATCGATCTCGTGACGGGCGTCCTCGATCGTCTCCAGCTCGCGCCCGATCGCCTCGATGCGCGCGTTCGCCGCCTCGGCTTCGGCGCTGCCGTCGGGCAGTTCCTGCTCGAGCTGTTCGATCAGCGCGTCGTTCTCCGCCGACAGAACCTCGACACGCGCGGTCTCGTCCTCGGTGAGGGCGCGGGCGGGTGCGTGGTACTCGTGAAGCTGGCGCTCGAGGTCGTAGGGGACGTGCGTCGCCGCGATCGGCGTGACGAACGCGAGGCCCTGGTCTCGCGCCAGTTCGGCCGCTGCGGCTTCGAGCTTGGAAGCTGCGAGCGTCTCGATCAGATCGACGTCGATCCAGTTCTCATCGCCTTCCGTGGCGAACAGGTCGCCCTCGATGCGACCGCCTGCTGCGACATAGGCTTCGCGTCCAACGAAGCGCGCCTTGGCGTCGTTCGCCTTGACGGTGCCGTTGAGGATGGCGCGGCGGATATTGTCGGGGTTGTCGCCGTAGTAGGAGGTTTTCATCTGGGCGAACACGCGCGTCTGGCGATCGACGTCGGTGGTGACGGCGTAAGCCTGCGCAACGCCGAGCGTGATCTCGCCGGCTGCGAGCGCCTCGAAGACAGGCGGGGCCAGCTCGGCAAGGCGCACGCGCTGCTCGACGAAGCGGGTGGTCACGCCCTGACGCTTGGCGACGTCCTCGGCCGTCATGCCCTTCTGGATCAGGAAGTTGAACGCGGTGCATTCATCGGCCGGATTCATCGGCACGCGCTGGAAGTTCTCCGCGAGGCTTGCCTCGATCGCGTTGTCGTCGTCGCTCAGCACGAGGACCGGGACGGTGTGATCAGCGGGGAGGGTGCCCTGCTGGATCAGGAGCTGGAGCGCGCGCAAGCGCCGACCGCCCGCCTTCACCGTGAACGTACCCGCCTTCTTGAGCGGGGTGACGATCAGGTTCTGCAACAGCCCCTGGGCTGCGATGTTCGCGGCGAGGGTGTCGATCCCTGCGTCACGGTTGGATTTGCGCACATTGTCCTTCGACAGCGTCAGGTTCTTGACCTTCACGGACTGGATCATCGGTCGTCTCCATCTGGAATTGGCGCGCCGTGTCCGACGGTCGCGCAAGCCTGCTCATCAAGCTCACAAAGCCGAAGGCTCCCTCCCCTCCCTTTGGTGACCCGGGAAGAGAGCCCTGTTCGGGTCAGGCGGTGATGCGGTTGATCACGGTCGCAGCCGTCGCCACGGGGACGAACATCCGCGTCTTGTGCTGGATGATCTCGGTGAAGCATCCGGCTGCCTTCAGCTCGGCCAACCGCGTGTGCGGCCAGTCGAGCAGTTCGAGGCGCTGCTGTCCTGCGACCAGGCTGCGCTTCAGCCGGTACGCACCGAGCGCGGTGATCTCAGCCGTCCCCATGACGTGCTTGGCGGTCTCGGCACCCGACACCGTGATGGTCGCGGCGATGCCGAAGGCGTCCGCGAGCTTGGTTACGAGCGGGGCGGGGACGATGCGGCCGAGGAAAGATTGCCCGTCATCGGTATTGAGACGCCAGACCTGGACGTGATCGTCGGGCAGGCGGTCCCAGACCGGCAGGAGCAGGCCGGTGACGAGGTAGAGCGTGTTGGTGCGGGTCTTGCCCGACATCTCCTCGACCTCGGCCTGCCACAGCGCGGCAAACTCCTCCTTGCTCGCATCTTCCCACATCGTCTCTAGGAGAAGATCCTGCCGCATCCGTTCGGTGCGCGTCGGGCGCACCAGCTCGTAGCGGCGCACGATCTCGCCATCGTCGTCGGTGAGCGAGTAGGTGCTGCACCGGATCGCGGCCTTGCCCGACTTGCGGTTGACGATCGGGCGAGCGTCGTCGCCGAGGATCCGCAAAGCGCGATCGAGCGCGAGCGGCTTGTAGCGTTCCTCGGTCTCCAATCGAAGGATCTCGGTCTCGGCGCCGCTGGTCTGGTCGCGCCGGATGACGGTGCGATCGAGGATCGTGATGCGCTCGGCGTTGATGCTCTCGACGCCAAGATCGAGCGTGCCGGCCTCCTTGGCCGCCTCGATCCGCGCCTCGATCAGCCCTAGATATTCGTCGAAGATCGCGTTCTGCATGGCGATACGCAGCGCAAGGATGCGGTTGAGCCAGCGCTGGATCGGGGGCATCTCCTCCTTGAGCCCGCCACCTTCGCCCTCCAGCTCGAGGCCGGTCAGTTTCTGGAACTCGTCCAGCGTGGTCGAGCGCAGCTTGCCATTGGCGAGCAGGCGGAACCACTGTTCGAGTGACTCCTTGGCATAATCGCTTTCGAGGTTGTCGCGGGGGTCGAACAGGCCCTGGCCGCCAGTCTGGCGCTGGCCGCGGGTGAGCGCGCCCAGGCTGTCGAGCCGGCGCGCGATCGTCGAGATGAAGCGACGTTCGCCCCGGCAGTCGGTCGACACCGGCCGGAACAGCGGTGCGGTGGCCTGGTGGGTACGGTGCGTGCGTCCCAGCCCCTGGATGGCGGCGTCAGCACGCCAGCCCGGCTCGAGGAGGTAATGGTTGCGGCGCGACTGGTTTTCGCACGTCAGGCTCGCGTGATAGCTGCGGCCGGTGCCGCCAGCGTCGGAGAAGATCAGGATCTTCTTCTGCCCGCGCATGAAGGCGTCGGTCTCGGCGAGATTGGTGCGGGGCGAGCGGCTTTCGACGCGCTGGCGGCCGTGGGCGTCCATGATGACGCGCCGGCTGCGCCCCGTCACCTCGGCGACCGCATCGGTACCGAAATGCCCGATAATGTGATCAAGCGCGGATCCGACAATCGGCAGCGCGCAGAGCTGCTCGAGGAGATTGTCGCGCATCTCGAGCGCCTCCTGGCTGAAGACGGGGCGGCCGTCCTCGTCTGACATGGGTTCGGAGCGCGTTTTGCCGGTCTCGTCGACGAAGGTCTTCATCTGCCGAACCGGGAAGGCGGCTGTGAGGTACGACATGAGAAACTCCCTCGGCGAAAGCTCGATGTCGAGGTTCGCCCGCTCTTCGACGGTCAGCGCGGCAAGTGCCCGGTTGAGCATGGCCTCGGACGTCGAGACGAGCTGGATCACGACGCTCTCGCCGCGGGCGAGATCGGCGCGGATCGCGGGCACGAGTGAAGGCAGCTTCATGCCGATCAGGAGTTGGCAGAAGAACCGCTGCTTGGTGGACTCGAAGATCGACAACGCAGCGGCCTTGGCGCCGCTATTATAGGTGTCGTTCGAGAAGCTGTCCGTCACGCGGGTCGCGTCCAGCGCCGCGCGAAGGTTGCTGTGGATGATCGCCCACGCATCGGCATAGGCGTCATAGACCTCGATCTGGTCAACGGTCAGCTTGTGTTCGAGGATGTCGTACTCGACGCCGGCGAAGCTCAACGCACGCGAGACGTAGAGGCCCTGCATTTTCAGGTCGCGCGCGATCAGCTCCAGCGCGGCGATCCCGCCCCGGCGCAGGGAGTCGACGAAGGTCCGGCGATCGGCGAACGCCGTGCCCGGACCCCACAGGCCAAGCCGCGTGGCATAGGCCAGATTGTTGACGTCCGATGCGCCGGTCGCGGACACGTAGAGGACGCGAGCGCGGGGAAGGTGGTTCTGCAGGCGAACGCCGGCAATCCCCTGATCGGAGCCGTCCTTGGTGCCGAAGCGGCCTTCGCCGCCTGCGACACCAGCCATCTCGTGCGCTTCGTCGAACACGATCATGCCGTCATAATCGTCGCCGACCCATTCGAGGATCTGCTGGAGCCGTGTGCCCTTGTCACCGCGATTGGAGCGCAGCGTCGCATAGGTGAGGAACAGCACGCCTTCGGCCGCGCCGATCGGCGTGCCGAGTTTCCACTGGTTGAGATGCTGGATGTCGAGCGCGAGACCGCCAACAGCGGACCAGTCGCGACGCGCATCTTCGAGTAGCGTCTCGGTCTTGGAGACCCAGATGTGCTTGCGGCGACCGCGCAGCCACTGGTCGAGGATGATCGCGGCGACCTGGCGGCCCTTGCCGGCGCCGGTGCCGTCACCGAGGAAGAAGCCGGTGCGGTATGGACGGCCATCCTCCGATGGTGCGATCGAGAGCCCCTCCTCGACGGGTTTGAACAGTCCGGGGATGTCGCGCTCGAAGGCGTCGCCGGCATAGATCAGCGTCTCGAGCTGCGCGTCGGAGAGCGTCTTCGCGTCGACGACCGCTTGCGGCAGCGTAGGGACATAGATCGGACGCGGCGCTGTGATCGAACCCATGGCGATCGATTCCACCAGAGCGGTCGGGTGCGCGGATGCGCAGGGGATGGCGATGCGGCTCGGCCGGTAGGGCAGGTACACACCGACAGACTCGCCGGTTGGAAGTGGCTCGGCAAACACGGTGTAGTCGATCGGGGTCGCGGTCTGTGACCGCGCGGCTTTTGCGGGTGGTGCGCTCAGGCGCGGTTTGTTCGCCAAGCCGCCAAGAAGCGAGCTGCGCCCGCTCGGACGGGTGAGCAGCGAGGCCGTGCGGGGGACAGGTGGGGACACAACCGGAGCGGCTTTTGCGGCGATCGCCGCGAGCGCCTCGGCGAGCGTCGCGCAGCGGATCAGCTCCGCAGGCGTGCCGGTCCCCTTTTCCAGCACCATGAGCTTCACGGTCTGGCTGGTGCCATGCTTCGCGTAGGCGTACGCCGGCAGTTCGAGGTGCAGCGTCAGCGTGCAGCCCTCGATCGCCTTTCCCCAGGCGCGACCAGACGTGTCGACGCGATCGGGGAGGATGGCGGCGCAGCGGCCTCCGGTGCCAAGGCGCATCAATGCGGCGCGAAGATGCCGAAACGCTGCTTGGCGGTCGGCGTGGCGACCGATGCTGCGTGAGAACGGAGGATTGATGAGGACGGCCGTTGGCCGGATGTTCGGTTCGAGTAGATCGTGGATCAGCTCGCCGTCGTGGCGCGTGACAGCGACGCCCGGGTAGGCGGCTGCGAGCATCTCGGCGCGGGCCGGATCGATCTCGTTGAGGACGAGGCGCGCGCCGACTCGGTGTGCGAACACCGCGAGGAGTCCGGTGCCGGCAGACGGTTCGAGAACCAGGTCCGTGGTCGCGATCCGGCCAGCGAGCGCAGCGAGGTAGGCGATCGGCGCCGGCGTCGAGAATTGCTGAAGCTCGATTTGCTCCTCGCTGCGGACGGTATGCGTCGGCAGGCCAGCGACCAGCGCGGTCAGCGCGGCAAGGCAATCGCCCGGGGTGGACGGCAGGTCGGCCTTCGCCAGGTGCATGACCTCGGCGAGTTCGAGCATGTCGTAAGCGTCGCGAAGCGACCAGCGACCGTCGGCCGAGGATCCGCCATAGGCTTGCTCCATGACCCACAGCAGCGTGTCGCGTTGGAGCGATCCGCTTCTGGCGATGGTGTCGGCGACCGCCTTGGCGGCCGTGATCGAGGGTTCGGTGAAATCGAGTTCGAGAGCTGCGGCTGAAGTGCGCATCGAGGGCCTCCGGTTTTATCGCCCGGTGCTCATCACCGGATCAACAAGCCGAAGGCTCCCTCTCCTCTCAATACAGGCTGGCCGGCCGCGCCGCCCGTCAAGCCAGCCAATTCTCCACGTGCAGCCCGCGGACACGTTCGAACTCACCGACATTGGCCGTCACCAGCGTCGCCCCTGCTGCATAGGCGTGGGCTGCGATCAACAGATCATTCGGCCCGATCGGCTTGCCTTCGGCCTCAAGTTCGGCGCGGATACCGGCATATTCAGCGTCGACCGGTACATCGAAGGGGAGGATTTCTATGCTGCCGAGGATGGTCTCGACCTGCGCGAGTAGCCGGGGCGATCCCTTCTTCGCGCATCCATAGCGCAATTCGGCGGCCGTAATGATGCTGATGCACATAGTATCGCTGCCGACCGCGGCGATCCGGTCGAAAACATGACCTTGGGGGCTGCGTACCAGATCCGACACGATGTTGGTGTCGAGCATATAGCGCGAGCGGCTCACAATTCGACGTCTTTGAGCGGCAGCAACGGCCCATCTAAGTCGTCGGAAAAGGCGTCTCTCGGATCAAGGGGAGACAGCGACCTAAGGGTGTCGAGCAGGTTCGGGCGCGGTTCCGGCTCGATAATCAGCCGGTCGCCTTCCCTGTGGATCAGCACGCGACTGCCGGAAAACTCGAACTCGGCAGGGATGCGGACGGCTTGGCTTCGGTTGTTACGGAAAAGCTTCGCCTCGCGAATGTCACGGTTCAGTGCTGGCTCGGCCATACCGCAAGCTCCATGGGATATGCCATGTATATACTGCACTGGTGGCGTTTTTCAAACAGGTGATTTCTGAACCGGAAGACGGTCACCATCAGGCAAGAAGTGCGGGTATGACGTTACCAGTGCTCCCGGTTCCAAAGATCTTGACCACGGCTATGCATCCACTCAGAGGCCGTGTCAGAACGGTAGTGTAACGGTCGACGATCGAGCTTCGATGTGACTCCGGGCGGCTGCGAGACCAGACCTGGAAGACATCATGTGGAACCCGACAGCCCGCGCGCTGCATAGCCGCGCAGCCCTGCGCTATGGAAGCGATCTGACCGATGCGGAGTGGGCAATTGTAGCGCCGCTCCTGCCCAAGCCTAGCGATCGGGGGCGACGTCGTCAGTGGCACTGTGCGACGTGCTCGACGCGATTTTCTATGTACTTAGGGCGGCTGTCCGTGGCGCTTTCTGCCCGACAGGTTCCCGCCGTGGCGCACCGTCTATCGCTGGTTCGTCGAACTCCGCGACGCAGGCGTGTTCGAAAGCCTGAACCACCACCTTTTCCAGATGGATCGTGCCCGGGTCGGTCGCGAGCCGGTGCCCTTGGCGGCTGTGATCGACAGCCAGAGCGTGAAGACCACCGAGGCCGGCGGTCCGCGCGGCTACGACGCGGGCAAGAAGATCAGAGGGCGAAGCGCCATGCCATGGTCGACACTGACGGCCGAACGCCCGAATTGCTGGTGCATCTGGCCGACGTCCAGAATCGAGACGGTGCCGTGCCGCTGCTCAAGCTGTCGCGTGGTCGGCACCCGTTCGTGAAGCTTGCCTATGCCCACAGCGCCTATTCCCGCGCGCGTGTCGCTATGGCGACGTCGATCGGGATCGAAATTGTCCGCAAGTTCGCCGACCAGACCGGCTTTGCCGTGCATTCACGGCGGTGGGTCGTCGAACGGACATTCGCGTGGCTCAATCGCAACCGGCGCCTCGCAAAGGACTTCGAACAGACCATCCGATCCGCCATCGCCTTCCTATACGCCGCATCAGTCTTGATGCTCATCCGAGGCGTGGCTCGTTCCACATGAGATTCGAAACGGACTCTTAGGCTGCGCCAGACGGCTCCTAAGAACTTGCTTAACCACCGGTGGCGTAGGCTGGTGGTGCTAATGGGAGCATCCATGTCCGTTTTGAACCGCGAGCGCTCGTCCTATCTCGTTATGCTGACGTTCGGACTGCTGCTGTTCTGCGGGCTCGCAGCGACGGGTTTGCGTTGGCAGCAGGATCGATCCGACCAATGGGTGAATCACACCGTGCAGGTGCGAGAGCGGCTTGCGCAGGCGCGGATTCTTGGCCTCAGGGCGGAGGTTGCCCGGCGAGGGTTCCTGCTGACCGAAAATGCAAGAGACCTAAGCGCGGCACGGGCTGCGCAAAGCGAGGCTGAAGTGCAGCTCGCAGCGCTTACGGCGATGACCAAGGACAACCCGCGCCAGCAGCGAAACCTCAGGGAACTGCGCCGCGCGACGAGTCGCCGGTCTGCCGAAATGGAACGCACCCTAAAGCTGGTGCTGGAGGGGCGTGCCCGTGATGCTCGGCGACTTATCGACAGCCCCGATAATCGCGATGCGAGCAAGAAGATTATCGCTTCGATCAACCGCGTCGATAATGAAGAAGCGCTATTATGGAAGCAGCGTGCTGCGCGGTCACTCCGCCTCGAGCGTTTCGCGCGCGACACTCTTATAGCAAGTATAGTGACGATCTTGCTGCTGGCTGGATTCGTCTGGCACGATCGAATGCTGCGTATGCGGGCGCTAGGTGCCGCGAACGACGAACTGGCCGACGATATTCGCAAGCGTGAGCTGATCGAGGCGCAGCTTCAATTGTTGGCAGACAATGCGACCGATGCCGTGTTCCGGGTCGGGCTTGACGACACCTTTCGGTACGCATCTCCTTCGACTCAACAGGTATTCGGGCTAGATCCGGCGCGGGTCATTGGGCGCAGCCTCATGCTCGGTATACATCCCGAGGACGAGTCCACTGTCAGGCATGCGCTTGAGCTGCTCCGTAGCGGTGAACGCGAACGCCTGCTGCTCACTTACCGAACGGTACGGCTTGACGCCCCCGGTACATGGCGCTGGGTGGAGGCGAATGCCGGCTTGGTGCGGGGGGAGGATGGACAGCCGGACGAAATTATCTCCGCCGTGCGCGACATAACCGAGCGTAAGCAGCTTGAGCTTGATCTGGGGGCGGCACGACAGCGTGCAGAATCGGCTGTTCATGCGAAGTCGATTTTCCTTGCCAATATGAGCCACGAAATTCGCACGCCCATGAACGGTGTAATCGGGTTTACCGAACTGCTTCTTACCGGCAACCTCAGTCCGGAGCAGCGCCGCCAAGCTGAACTGATCGCTGACTCAGGTCGCGCAATGATGCGGCTGCTCAACGATATTCTGGATCTTTCCAAGGTCGAAGCCGGGCAAATGCACATTGCGTCGGAACCGTTCGACTTGCACCATGCGCTCAACGCATGCGTCCGCCTGGTCACGCCGGCGATAGAGCAAAAGGGTTTGGCGCTACGCGTGGAGATCTCCGATGCTCTACCAAAGATTATCCTCGGCGATGGCCTCCGGCTTCGGCAGATCATTCTCAACCTACTTGGCAATTCCGCCAAGTTCACGTTGCAGGGATCAGTCACACTGCGCGCCGCTCCCGCCGAAACAGCGGCCGGAGTCACGCTCGTCATCGAAGTAGAAGACACTGGTATTGGCGTCGATCCGGCTCGTATCGGAGCGATCTTCGAAACGTACGTGCAGGCAGAAACCGGAACCGCGAGACGCTTTGGCGGCACCGGGCTAGGCCTGCCGATCAGCGCGCAGCTTGCGGGCTTGATGGGTGGAACACTGGCCGCCGACAGTGCTCCGGGGCGCGGCTCGCGCTTTACGCTGGCGTTGCCGCTTGTGGCCGGGGAAATCGACGAACACACCGGTTACGAAGTTGGATCGGTGCCAGGAACCGTCGACGGCATCGGGGCTTCTGATCGCGACGTGAGCCCCGTGGGTTCCGACGAGCGCCGCCGCGTGCTTGTTGCGGAGGACCATGATGTAAACCAGCTGCTGATCGTGGCGATGCTGCGGCAGCTGGGATACAACTCCGCGATAGCCGCCGACGGTGCCGAGGCTGTTGCTATGGTTGATGCAGCTCGCACAGTGGGGCGACCATATCATGTCATCTTGATGGATATCCAGATGCCCGTAATGGACGGTCCGGAAACCACGCGGCAACTCCGTAGCCAGGGGATCACCGCCAGTGAGCTGCCAATCGTCGCGTTGACGGCGAACGCTTACGCCGATGATGTATCTGTGTGTCTATCCGCCGGAATGCAGGATCATCTTGCCAAGCCGGTGTCGCTCGCTGCCCTGGAGGCGGCGCTGCGCCGTTGGGGCCATTCTTCCTCGACCGCACGACCGCTCCCCGCCATTCCGTATGCGGGCTCGGGTCCGAGTGCCACGGCGCGCGAACGCTACGCAGTCCGCAAGCAAGAGGCGCTAGCGGCGCTCGACGACCTTGTTCAACGCGGGCAATATTTAGAGCCCGAACTAGTCGAGGTGGCGGAGATGATGCACAAGCTCGCCGGGTCTGCCGGAATGTTTGACGAAGCTGCGCTTGGGGATCAAGCACACGCTCTCGAAGTAGGTATTGACAACTGGATCGCGGAAGACCGCACCGAGAAAATTCGCGCTGCGGTCGAATCAATCCGCGCTGCAATTTGAAGACCGTTTGATTTAGCGGTCGCCCCGCTGTTTCATCCGCTCCCTTCAGATCACTTTACCCCGAAGTGGGATGAATACCGCACGAAAGATGCGCTTTCCAGGCGTCGTTCCAATCGTCGTGATGCTCGGGCACGCAGCTGACCAGCTCGCGGCCGTTCGCGGTGAGATGGTCGCGCGCCTTGGCGAGCAGGCGATCGGCAGCGCGTCCGCGATCCACATTCTCGGTGGCGGAGACGCTCCCTGGGTGTGGGAGGGAGTCTGCGCGTAAAGAACGGACATATATCCGCGACGGAAATTAGCGGCGCATCGGGCCGATAATTGAACCCGCGAGGCGACGATCGACACGTAAAGACACCGCTCTCGTCGTCCTCGATCCCATTTCAACCGATCAACAAAGACGAAGCCTGCCATTTGAGAACCACAGAAAACGCATGCTCCTCTCGGGAGCACGTGACGGCGTAGCCGGCACTCCTGTCCGTTGATCTTGAGTTGATGTTGGATGGGTTCGGTGTCGTTGTATCCCGACTCCGTCAGGCTTTTGCGCGTTGGCCGTCAAGGCCAACTCTATCATTCCTGGTTTCATAGGAATCTATGAGCGGTTGCGGATCATTCTGATACTCGCGCTCACGTTCGTCGACAGCCGCACCCAGCTTGGCAAGGATCTTCGCCAACGGTCCGTTTGAAATTACAGCTAGCGCGAGATCGCGGCAGTCCAATCGCGAAAACATTTGCCGCGTGTCTTCTACTCGGTCGGCTTCCTGCTGAAGGATGTCGTCGGGGACGGGAGCCGGTCGCATCCAGCGTGGTAGATATGGCATGATGCACGAGGGGAGGTATGCCCGATAGACGTTCGACGTCTGCTCGTATCGTGGCCCTGGACCCTGCGCTTCGACACGCTTGAATCTGCGCTGGCGGACGACGAAGCCGATAGCATCCAAGACATGGAGAGCGCGCGCGATGGTGGCGCGACCCAGGCTCGTCGCCTCGGCGAGGTACTCGTAGGTCGGGTAGACCCGGCCAGCGTTGAGCCGAGCAAGCGTCAGGATCTCTTCGAGAACCCGGACAGTTCCGCTCGTCAGTGCGGTCAGGTGTCGCTCAAGACCTGTAAGTTGGCGACCATCGGCCCGCGCATCACGTCTCAGTCGCTTACCCGCATCCAGCGCGCGCCGTGCGGCGCGCAGGATGGAATCGGTCTCGCCTTTCGCGGGGGTAGCGAAGAACACATCTTCGAACGTTCCCGCTTCGACGCTGTCCCTGAGAACAGGCGCGCCCGTGCGATGCACCGATCCCGAGCGTGCCTTGCGCCCGAGCCGCAAGGCTCCCAGCGCTTGGAGCGATGCCGCTCCAACCGTCATAGCTGCCATCATTCTTCCCCGGTTTTGGGGCATGGACAGGCAAAGAAAATGCGTGGCGCGAAACGCGCATTCTTGCGAAAGCTGCCGCTAACGGCTATCTGACGGATCGTTCTGACCGATCGCGCACGCTTGCCGGCGTGTGCCAGAGTAGAGCTAACTGAATGCCCGGCTTTCGAGCCGGGTTTTCTTTATCCGGTCATGATCGTCCCCGTTTTGCTGTCTTCATCCCCGTTCGGCTGGCAGATGCGACTGCCTGCGGGGCTGGGTGCTGCGGTACCGCCATGCTCTCGGGAAGGAGAGCAAACGCGTACCGAGATCCTGTCCTCGCGCCCTGCGGCGAACCCGAACCCCTTGCCGATCCTTCGTGACAGCGTTTGCGGACGACGAGGAGCGACTTGCGATTCACGCAACTCACCATCGCCAACCTCCAGGGGGGGCTCAACCGACGTGAATCGTGTCTTCACGGGGAAAACCCGACTTAGATTCGTGCTTTCACCCGGAGAACCCCTGCCGGATGGCCGGGGTAGGCAATGGTGGAGAAGGGCGGCAGCCGCCAAGACGGTTATTGGCGTCGGGAAGGAGACATAATCCCCGACGAATCGCCCTCGGCATCCGCGTTCGTGCTTTCACACGGAAAACTGGTTGCGTTCGATCATTGAGGGTTTGGAAGCGCTGCGTTCTCCAGCGCATCGCGGCGGGCCTTCAGTGCCACGACAGTTTTGATACGTGGGCGGCCGCCCCGGGGAGACGGAATCTTCTCCTCGGCAAGCGTGACGACATATTCGGGAAGTGAGTCCTGCTCGGCCACGTCCCTCAATTGCTTCTTGAAATATTCCAGGCCGCGCTTGTCGGACGCACAACCGACCCGCTCGGCAAGAACGTTCAGGTCGACCTCGAAACCGCCAGCCTCGCCGCAGTTGAATTTTGCCAGCTCGTACAGCCGCCGTTCGATCGGGCCCAATTTGAAAAAGTCGAGGTGATAGGCGGCAATCCGGCGATCCGTCAGGATCGCACGGTGCAGCCAGTCGCAGACCATGACTTCGATCCGCTTGACCCGCCGTTCGCCGTTCGGGAGCTTTACGTACTTGATGTCAGCCTTCAGCAACCACGAGAACGCGCTGTCCGATCCCTCACCGCCGGTTTCGATATTGGTGATGATCTGGGTGCCCTGGAGCCGATTCAGGGACGCCTTGAGCGAGGTGTAGGATCTAGCCGAAGAATTGGTGCTGGTCACGCGAAAGAGATCGTTGGCGGTAAAGCTCCAGACGCGATCAACCACCTCGCCGGACTCCATACGCTCTGCCATCAAGCTTGCGATGTAGAGCAGAATTTCCTTGTCGTAGATCGTCGCAACGCCAGTTTTGCTGGGATTGATCTCGATGCGGGCGTCACCGCTTTCGAAAACCATCGGCGTCATCTGTGCTTTTTTGGATAGCGAGAAGAACGGAAACTCCGCAACCGTGCGCTCTCCCTGGACGTCGCCATAAAGGGGACTGTCCAGCGGGAAGAGGTCGCCTTGCTTGATCGAGATTTCAGCCATGCCCATGTTAATCCAAACAGGCCGACAGATTGTGGGGTTTGAAGCTCGATGTCCACCCGCTGGACGCCCGTGAGGGAGTTATCCGTGTGATAGCACGAGGATTCGCAAGCGCTGCGGGGACGCCCCCTGGATTTGCTGGCTCTGGACACAATTTGGCCGAGATCGCTCACATGACTCTGACTTTGACACGGAAAACCCGTCCAGATCGCTAGCGTCCTCACGCGAGCTGCCGCTCGTTCGTGCTTTCACGCGGAAAAGGCTCAAGGACGTCAGCGGGGCCGGACGACACGCGAAAGATTGTACCGTTGACGCTCGGTGTCGAACGTGGCGTCCAACGATAGGCGGACATCTCCCGGGCCCCGTACACACGAACCTATTCGGCGGCTGTCCAATAGCGATAGCCGTCAGCAACAAGGGCGCTTACAGCGACATTGTGCTGAAAACCATCTCGACCAGGCTCACGTGCTGCGTCCTCGCGCTTGCGGCTACGACTCTGCCCGCTACCGTGCTTTTCGCGGAAACCGGCGCTTTCGATCTTGTCGGCCCCGTACTGCGTGTGACTGTGAGGCATGACGGTGCCTCGCTTCCGCTCGCGCGCGTTCCCAATCTCTCGGCTGGCGACCGGGTGAGCGTGGCGGTCGATCTGCCGGCGCAGCAAGGCGCGCGCTACCGCTTGGTGCTGGCGTTTCTGCGCGGGGCCACCAATCCGCCGCCGAAAAATTGGCTGTTCGAAGCTCAGACCTGGAAGCCTAAAAAATCAACGATCGATGCGGTCGTCCCGGAAGGAGCGCAGCAGGCCTTGGTTCTGCTGGTTCCCGACACCGGCGGAGCAATCGGTGCGGTTGCATCGGCGGTGCGCGGCCGCCCGGGCGCGTTCGTCCGCGCTTCGCAGGAACTGAACCAGGCGATGCTCGATCGGGCGAGGCTTACCTCCTTTCTCGACCATCTTCGCCCCGGCGCCCCTGCAGAGGTTGCCGCGCTGTCGACGCGTCTGGGACAAAGCCTCGCGGTAAAAGTAGACCCGTCCTGCGTACTACAGCAGCCGGACGCCCGCGCCGCGTGCCTCGGGCAGGGCAGCAACGCCGTTGTCCTCGCCGACGGCCAGACCAACTCGATCGCCCAGACGCTGGCAGGCGAGCCGGCAGACATCGCTCTGCAGCTCGCCTCCACCGCGCAGGCCGGGTACGGCTATTATAGCCCATACATTGGCGTAATGCGCGATCTCGCGCGCATCCTGGGGGCGTTCCAGTCCGCACAACTGCAGTTCATCCCGGCGCTTAACCTGCAGGCCGGCGAGACGACCGATCTGCTGCTCAACGTGGTGCCGTCGTTCCGCAAGCCGCAGTCGGTGCTAGTTGTCGCCCTTCCGCCCGTCACAGACCCCTCACCGCCGCGACTGCAAGCGACGGGGGACGCCCCGCTCTGTCTGAGCCGGCCCAATCTGACGTTACCAGTGGCCGGCGCTCCGCTCGTCTTTGCCACCGAATACACCCGTGACATGGCCGTACGGCTCGACCCCATTGAGGGAAAATCGCTCGAGATTCCGGTTGTGGCCGATCCGGCGCTAGGGGGCTTCACGATCGCCGCGTCTGCGGCGTTGGCACCGGCTTCCTCGCCCATGATGAGTGGGACGCTGCATGGCACGTGGGGATTCCAGACATTTGACGGTCCGACCTATCGCTTCGTAACGGGTGGTAAGCAGACGTGGCAGGTCGCCGATCTTTCTACGCTAGTCGTCGGGCGCGACGCCCCGATCGCGCTGACAGGCAGCGCCGTGGCTTGTGTCGCCGACGTCCAGGTCAACTTTGCCGATGGCAGCGCCCGACCGGTCAGCTGGACGGCGGATGCGCAGGACCGATTGGCCCTGAAGGTGCCGCTTGGCGACATCAAGCCAGGTCCGGTGACGCTGCTCGTCCGCTCGTATGGCGAAGACACGCCGCAGCGCATCGCGCTCAAGGCGTTCGCCGAGGTAAGCCGCATCTCGGGGTTCATCCTCCACGCCGGAGATGCGGCAGGTGTGCTCGTCGGGTCTCGGCTTGATCAGATCGCGAGTCTCGATCTTGGCGGCGCGACGTTCAAGCCGGACGCGCTGACCCGTGTCGGCGCGTCCGATCGGCTTGTCATGATCAGTGATGCTGCCGCCAACGCTCTCCAACCCCTGCAAAAGCTGCCCGTGCGCATCGTGCTGAGGGATGGTCGCGAACTGAAGCTGAATGTCACTGTAGCAACGCCGCGCCCGTCCGCGGCGATCGTCAGCCGATCGATCGAACGAGCGGGGGTGGCCACGACGGCACTTGACCTCAACCGCGACGACGTTGTGCCGTTTGACGGTCGGCTCGTCTTTTCTGTGCGGGCAAATGCCGCCACGCGCTTTACCGCCGACGACAGGATCGAGGTGGAAGCGGGTGGGAAGACTACCGAGCTTCCGGTCCATCTGCAGGATCCGCAGGTCGCGATCGTCGTTTTTGATCCGGCGAAGGCGCTGCCAGGGTCTGCCTACGGGCCGCTTCGATACAGAATAGTGCAGCAAACGAGCGCTGGCGACTGGCAGCCACTTGCGACCTTGGTACGGCTGCCGACGATCAGCGGGGTTACCTGCTCCGGCACGCCGTCGATCTGCACGCTTCGCGGGTCAGATCTTTACCTGATCCGCAGCGTCTCGGCTGAGGTTGAGGAAGGAAAGAAGGTAATGGTGCCCGATGGCTTCACCGGCTCGGCGCTCATGGTCCCGCGCCCGGCTGACGGCCGACTTGCCCTTGAGTTGCGGGATGCCCCACAGGTCTTTGCTAGGGTCAGGACCCATTGATTTGAGAGGCGCGATCTGATTCAGGCTCCGCAAGGAGACCGAGGATGAGCAACCTGTATTGGCTGCCGGCGAGCAGATGGCGCGGCTCGAGCCGTATTTTCCAAGAGCCACGGCAAGCCACGGGTTGATGACCGGCGGGTGTTGAGCGGTATCGTCTTCGTCAACCGCAACGGGCTGCGCTGGTGCGATGCCCCTCGGGAGTATGGTCCCCACAAGACGTTCTACAACCGCTGGAAGCGGTGGGGGGAAAAGGGCGTATTCCTCAGCATGATGAAGGGATTGGCCGCCGCGAGCGCTACGCCCAAGACGATCATGATCGACGCGACTTACCTGAAAGCGCACCGTACGGCATCGAGCCTGCGGGTCAAAAAGGGGGCCTTGGGCGCCTCATCGGGCGCACCAAACGGGGTATGAACACCAAGCTGCACGCCGTCACCGATGCACAAGGTAGACCGCTCAGCTTCTTCATGACCGCTGGCCAGGTCAGCGACTACACCGGCGCGGCCGCGCTGCTCGACGATCTACCCAAGGCGCAGTGGCTGCTGGGCGACCGCGGCTACGACGCAGACTGGTACAGGGACGCTCTTCAGGCAAGGGGCATAACGCCCTGAACCTGGCCGAAAATCCCGGATCATCCCCGTCAAATACGACAAGCGCCGCTACCAGAGCCGGAGCCGTATCGAGATTATGTTCGGCCGTCTGAAGGACTGGCGCCGCGTCGCCACGCGCTACGATCGATGCCCGACCGTCTTCTTCTCCGCTATCGCGCTCGCCGCAACCGTCATCTTCTGGCTCTGATCAACGAGTCCTGACCCTAGGAACCCGAAATCTTCAACACGGACCAGGGAAGCCAATTCACCAGCTGCTGTGAGACCGGCAGATCGTGAGAACGATCGGTCATCGCTTTGCGCTTGGCAACAGTCCGGCCTTCCCGAGCGCCCCGGAAAAAATCGTTCGCCAGCGTCAGCTCGCCGATCTTCACATGCAACACCGTCACATCGACCGCAGACTCGGCCGGAGCCTGCTCCGCGCCGAACGCGTCAGCCGCGCTCTCCAGCAGCTTCGCCCGCCACTCATTGATGAGGTTTGAATGGACGTCGAACTGCTGTGCCGACTCGGCGAGCGTCCTTTCCCCCTTCACCGCGGCTAACGCCACCTTTGCCTTGAATGCCGGACTATGATTCCGGCGCGGGCGCGTGCTCATCATGCCTCCTGTACGCAGCCATTCTGGCTGCCTTCGGGCCGACACTCCACTTATCCCGCTGTGCAGTTTTTCCGAGCCACCTCTGGCAGGAGAGTTTCATTAACAACTTCAACTTACTACGTTACGCATGGCCGCTTCGCTCTCCTCTGTGATCGAGTGCATGCGAGACATGCATGATCCTCGCCTGATGATAGCTGCCAGCCTCGTCTGCGCGATCGGCATCTATGCCTCCTTCGCGATCGGCCATCATGCGGCTCGGGCGAGTGGATCCGCCCGAACCAAGTGGGGTGTGGTCAGCATTATAGCGAGCGCCGGCACCGCTTGGGCTACCCACTTCATTGTCCTGCTCGCATTCAAGCCGGGCATGCCTGCCGCGTTCGAACCGGTGCTGACCGCCATATCGCTGACCTGCGCCATCATTGGGATCGGCGTCGGCGTTTTAATCGCCATTCGAGTGCGCCAGCGCTGGCAGCAGTTCGTGGCAGGGCTGATCGTAGGCGTGGGAGTGACAGCTCTCCATTATGTTGGACAGGCGGCGTACCTCGTTCAAGGCACCGTCGCATGGAACCTGGGGCTAGTCCTGCCGTCTATCGCTGTCAGCCTGCCTCTTTCAGGCATTGCTATGGTGGCCGTGGCAAGCCGCAATCGGCAAATACGCTCAGCCGGAGCACCGCTGCTGTTCCTGTCGATTGCCTTGCTCCATTTCTGCGGCATGGCCGCGATGACGCTCCATTTCGATGCAGCGAAGCGCTTTCCCAGCAACGCGGTCTCTCCACAGGCTATTACGCCAGTGGTCGCTGGCGTGTCACTCGCCCTGCTCGTGTTGGCAGTTCTTGGCTGGCGGTTTGATCTCGCAGCGAAAGCGAACCTGCGACAGGACCGACGGCGCCTTCGCGAGCTCGCCGACGTAGCACTTGAGGGTTTGCTGATTTGCCAGGGCGATGTCGTTGTGACAGCCAACGACAGCGTTGAGCTTTTATCCGGTCACGCGGCAGGCTCGTTATCAGGCGGCTTCGTAAGCTCTCTGCTGCCGGGCCTCGATATCTCGAGCCTGCCAGAACGTGAGGAGCGGGAGATGAACCTCATTGGCGCTGACGGACAGGAAGTCCCGGTCCGCGTCCTGCGTCGTGAGGTAGCCCTCGGCCACAAGGTCCAAACTGTCATCGCGGTCAGGGATCAGCGTGAGCGCCTGAAGACCGAAGCAAAGATGCGGCTACTGGCGTTCACCGATCCCTTGACCGGCCTTACCAACCGTACGAGGTTTTTCGATCTTCTCGCCATTCACACAGCATCGCGTCGCAATCGCGACCAGACCAGCGCCGTGCTGATGCTTGGTTTGGACCGCTTCAAGGTCGTCAACGATACGCTCGGACACGCAGCGGGAGATATCGTCCTCGGCATGGTCGCGGATCGCCTGCGATCTACCTTACGAAGTGACGATGTATTTGCTCGTTTGGGCGGCGACGAGTTTGCCGTCCTGCAACTGGCTACTGACGAACCCGACGCAGCCGAAGCGCTGGCGGAACGCGTCGTCAAGGTGATCGAAGCACGCGATTTCATGCTCGACGGACAATCGATTCATCTGGGCGCGAGCGTGGGTATAGCAATGGCGCCGGACGACGGCGACGACCCGGCAGAGTTGATGCGGAACGCCGACCTTGCACTTTATGCCGCCAAGGCAGATGGTAGGGGGCGGTTTCGTCGCTACGATGTATCCCTCGACGAGAAAATGCGTGAGCGCCGAACCCTTGAGGCGGGGTTGCGGCTCGCGCTTGCTAAAGGGCAGATGGAACTACATTACCAGCCGCTGGTGGACGCCATAACGGGACGCATCACGTCCGCCGAGGCTCTCGTGCGCTGGAACCATCCAGATCGCGGCTTGGTGCCACCGGCCGACTTCATTGGCGTCGCCGAGGAAACGGGCCTCATCGTGTCACTTGGTGAGTGGGTTGTAAGAACGGCGTGCGCCGAGGCGGCGACATGGCCAGAAGACATTAGTGTCGCGATCAACCTGTCGCCTGCTCAGTTCGGCGAACGGTCGCTCGTCACCTCAATCGTCGCAGCTCTCCATTCTGCCAACCTGGCTCCGTCCCGCCTTGAGCTGGAGATTACCGAAGGCGTTTTGCTATCAGACGAATGTGGGACGCTCGAAACGCTGAATGAGCTCAGATCTCTAGGCGTTCACGTCTCCATGGACGATTTTGGGACCGGCTACTCGTCGCTGAGCTACTTGCGCAAATTCCCATTCGACAAGATCAAGATAGACCAGTCGTTCGTGCGGCAGTTACCCTATGATGCAGAGAGCGCAGCGATCGTCCGTGCAATTATAACAATGGCCAAATGTCTTGGCATGTCCACGACTGTCGAAGGTGTCGAGACGTGCGAGCAGTACGATTTCTCAGTCGCAGCCGGCTGCGACACGATCCAAGGCTATCTGATAAGCCGGCCGCTAGATCGCGCCGGCTTGGCCTCCCTCATCACGAAGGCTAGCAAGGCTCCACACCCATCGGTGGCCACCTGAGTGGCAAGTTCCCAAACCAACTGTCGTTCGTGGGACGCCGTAAGCTTGGCGTCGATCAGTGTCAGTGCGCATGTCCAACTGGACCTCCAGATGTACCATAGCCCCCGATCAGTGCATCTTATTAAACCCTCTTGCGCTTATATGTACATTCATGCGCACAGGTAGTTTACAGCGGCACGTGCTTTCACGTATCCGGCGACTGATTGCCGAGCACATCGACGCAACGATCGATACGGCCGCGCGTGAGGGTCAGAAGATCGCACCTGTCCGTATCGTCGTGGTTCTGCTGGCAGCGGTCCTTCTTGCCGCCAACATCGACGAGCGATGGGCCGCCCTTTGGATGATCGTTGGCCTATCAAGCGAGATCGCGTCCTATCGCGCTCGGCTGGTGCTCGGACGTAATCCGGCCCGCCCGGTGCGCATGCGTCTCATCTATCTGCTGACGGCAGCGTCGGTGTCGTTAGCTTGGAGCGGGATGCCGTTGCTATATTGGATAAATCATGTGCCCGGGTTCGAAGCTGTGTCAGTTTTAATCCTTACAGCACAACTAATCCACGCACAGGCGTTCACCTATCGTTCGGTTCCGTTGTTGCTTATCGTCGGCGGCATTCCGTCCGCAATGCTGCTTACATTACCTTGGCTCGAAGAAACGCTCCCCAGTGTTCAGTTCTTCACAATCGTTTTTGCAGCGTTGCTTGCTATCGGCTACGTTATATCCAGTGTGAACGCCAACCGAAAGACGGCACAGACGCTAAGGACGGCACAGGACGAGCTTGAGTACTTTGCCTACTTTGATGCTCTTACGTCGCTTGCCAACCGGCGCATGTTCACCGAACATCTGCGTCGGCTGATTACCCTGTCAGGTCGGCACGGCACGCGCTTTACCCTACTCCTGATCGATCTCGACCGGTTTAAAGACATCAATGATACGCTGGGCCACGACGCCGGCGACGCGCTGCTGGTGGAAATCAGCGCACGACTGCGTCGCGCGGTCCGCGCCGACGACCAGGTGGCAAGGCTGGGCGGCGACGAGTTCGCCGTCATCCTCCAAGGCGCCGACAACGCTGACGAAATTAAGCGGATATGCATCCGCATTGCAGACAGTTTCGCCGAAGAAGTTCGATTTAACGGTAAGGGAATGATAGCAAGTACCAGTGTCGGAGTCGCTGTATTTCCAGATGACGGCGATCAGGAAGAAATTCTGTATAAATCGGCGGATATCGCGTTGTACGAGGCCAAGCGCGGCGGTCGCAACACATGGCGCTATAGCGCTGCCACCTGTATCGGCGGGTGATATCGAGGGGGAGAGCGCTCTTCGGTAGCCCAGAATACCGATGAGCACCCTTCGCGAGCGGCTAGCGGAACAATCCCGCCGCTGCCCGGTCGAACGGACCTGCCAACGCAACTTTTTCCGAAAGCCGTTCCCGAATTGGTCTTCACCAAACTCGTAGCCGAACACGAAGAAATGGGACCGCGCAGCAGTCTCATTCCCCCAAAACAGTCAAGGCAGTCAACCGTAAATCAATCGCTACTCAGTCGGTTTCGCTCGTACCGCCACCGTCGTCGGTCGACCTCCATTTTCCCTCTGCCACTTCGTCATCGGCAGTGTCGGTGTCGATCGCCTTTTCGTAGGCAGCACTTTCATCTGCGATACGCGCATCGAGGCTCGTTTCAGCTGTTTCCTGGAAATCGTCCGGGCTTGGATCGGACGGTTCATGGTCGGTCATGGATTGCTCCTTCGCGGCGGTTGGACTTTGGTCAGCCAGTTATTCAGCGTCCTCATCGGTATCCATGTCATCGCGGCCTGCCTTTGCGAGATCCCCAACCTTATGGTCGCCGCCAGTTTCACCGGTCTGGTCGCCGGTCGTCGTTCCGGTAGGGTTCTGCTTTTTGATGTCCTCGGCGGGGCTCGCGCCCTCGTCGGAGTTCGGTTCGCTGTCAATCATGATCCGCTCCTTTGCTGGGATAGTAATACGCGCCAAGCGGGAGGGCAGGGCCGACTTCATCGTCCTATCCCACATCAACCCCTCGGGGGATTCCGCTGATTGAACTTGCACTCAGGCATGTGGCTCATCGCCATTACGTGTGACGTGGCGCTCGCGTAAGCGGGCAAGCTTGTCGTCAATATCCTGATTGTCGAACGTTTCGTATGAGGTATTTTGCGTCACAGGCATCAAGTGCCGCTCCAATCTAGAGCTAGGCGCTCGGGAAGCGTCTGCCTGAAAGGCTGAACGTACGCGCAAGGCACACTTCCTTAGTCTTTGTACACTTAGGCTACTGTAATAGATATGCGACGGTGAGTGGATGCGAGGGCTGCCGACAGGCAGGAACGCAATTTGATCTGGCGATGGCGTTCCAGCCGATCGTCGACTTGAAGACCGGACGAGCCTGGGCCTATGAGGCCCTCGCGCGCGGCCCGAACGACGAAGGTGCTGGCGAGGTGCTCGCCGCCGTCACGCCAGAGAACCGCTACGCTTTCGATCAACAGTGTCGCGTTGCCGCGATCACGCAAGCTGTTAAAGCCGGGATTGTGAAGACCGGCGCCTTCCTGTCGATCAACTTCCTGCCGAACGCTGTCTATTCGCCCGTCGCCTGCATTAAGCTGACGCTGAAGACTGCGGCTGCGGTCGGTTTTCCCACTGAGCGGCTGATCTTCGAGTTCACTGAGAACGAGGAGATGATCGACAGCGGCCACGTCGCCAACATTGTCGATACGTACCGGCGCATGGGGTTTTCGACTGCCATGGACGACTTTGGTGCTGGGCACGCCGGGATCGCCCTGCTGTCGCGCTTTCAGACTGACATCGTGAAGCTCGACATGGCGTTGATCCGCGATCTCGATACCAGCATGCCGCGACAGATGATCGTCGAGGGGCTGGTCAGGATGTTCGAACGGATGGGCATCGCAGTTGTTGCAGAGGGCATCGAGACGCTCGGCGAGTACGAGGCGCTGTGTTCGATCGGCGTACGGTTTATGCAGGGGTATTTATTCGCGCGACCTGGGTTCCAGACCCTGCCAGCGTATGAACTGCCCCAAACCAAGCTGCGCTAGCAGTGACCTGCTCCCCAGAATTCCTGCCATTGGTAAGTTAGCTCGTCAGATGGATGACCTGCTACCCGTTCTTGGACCACCCGACTGGGCGTCATCCAGTTCCTGCCGGCCAGGGCGGGCCATGTGCCGCTGACCGGTTCACAAGCGTTATCGGCGGCTTGTTGCCGATCGCGCTATGTGGCCGCACCTCGTTATAGTCTCTACGCCAAGTCTCGCATTTTCCGACCGCGTCGTCGAGGCTCATGAACCAGTGCTGGTTCAGGCATTCTGCCCGGAACTTGCCGTTGAAGCTCTCGATGAAGGCGTTGTCGGTCGGCGTGCCGGGCCGAGAGAAGTCCAGCGTGACGCCCCTCATGTACGCCCACAGGTCGAGGTCCCGGGAGACGAACTCGCTTCCCTGGTCCACCCGGATCGAGGCCGGATAACCGAGTTCGCCGCACACGCGGTCCAGGACTTCGATCACGTCGGGCGCCCGGAAGCTGAACCGCGGCACCACCGCCGGCGAGAACCGGCTGAACGTGTCGATCACCGTCAGGATGCGCAGCTTCGATCCCGTCGCCAACTGGTCATGGACGAAGTCCATCGCCCACACTTCATTCGAACAAGACGCCGCGCAGCGGCCTTCTCTCAGCTTCGCCTTCACCCGGCGCTTGGGTGGCTTGTGCCGCAGCTGCAGTCCCAACTCCTTGTAAGCCGATAAACACGCTTCGCGTTCACGTCCCAGCCCTCCCGCCGGAGCAGCACATGGATTCGGCGATAGCCATAGCGCACACGCGTCTCGGCGATCTCCTGTATCCGCTTCTTCAGATCGGCCTGATCCGCGCGGCAGCCACGATAGTGGTAGGTCGATCGCTCCGCCCGAAGCACACTGCACGCCCGCCGAATACTGACGGACCAGATGCTCCGAATGTCATCGACGAGCTGGCGCCGCCGATCAGGCCTCAGAGCTTTCGCGAGACGACATCCTGCAACATTGCCTTGTCTAGACTTAGGTCGGCCACCAGCCGCTTGAGCTTCGCGTTCTCATCCTCGAGCTGCCGCAGACGCCGCATCTCTGATGGCATCAGCCCGGCGTACTTCTTACGCCACGCATAGAATGTCGCGTCGCTGATCCCGGCTTTGCGACACACCTCGCCGATCGTCGTGCCGTCCTCGGCCTGCTTCAAAATAAACGCGATCTGCGCCTCGCTGAACTTCGATCTCTTCATCGTTGCCTCCGTCACCTGGCCCTCAATCCTAAACTGGAATTTTCCAGCTCAAAACGGTCCAGGAAACGGGCAGCAGGTCACGCACATCCTCCATATTCATGATCCGCCCAAACTTATCCATGGTCGATCCTCTTATTGCTGTGCCTCAGCGCGTGGGCATCGTTGACCCATATGAGCATTGCTTGCTCCGCCCCGGCCATAATCGGCAAACGTACCGTATTGTGACCGTTTCCCATTACGGTAGCCGCTACTCTTCGCAGCAGAGAAGATCGTTCTCCCCCAAACTACAGCTGCGCACCCGGTCGGATCATGCCAACTCGCCGTCGATGAGGCGATCCCGACAAAGCCATCTTCTTACATTTGCACAACTTGTTTACCATGGGTCAGGCAGAGTGGTCTCGAAGCGAGGGTGGCAGTCTGATGAACCGCGGCGATACTGGACAGGGTAGGGAAGGCGGGACCTTGCTGAATGATGAGGCGGTCTCGGCGCGGGTCAAAACGTACAGCCGAGATGGCGCATTCGGCAGCGACCTTACGTCCCTTTGGGAAGATGCGGGCCACGCGGTCCTGGGCGCCACACGGCGCCACTGGGAAACCGTCGTCGCGCTTACGCACAATGAAGGTCTGTCCGCCTCGCAAAGAGTCGAGATGATCGAGTCCGCAATGGACGAAATGCGCTTCAAGCTCAGTGCTCCGTTCGATGATGCGTGGATCAGGCGCGTAGGAACTCTTGGCGAGACTGTATTTCGCACGAAAGTGCCGTCACACATGGTGGCGATCGGATTGTCGCGACACACCGAGCTTATCATTGAAGCCTTGGAGACGTTGTATGAGGATGATCGCGAACGGCTTAATCACCATTGCAGAACAGTCCGGCAACTCGGGATGGTGGAGTTGGAGTTGCTGCTTACCCAGGTGCGCTTGTTGGACCGCGAGCGAGCAGCCGAGGAGCGCGGCGCACAGGGTGAACTGTTTCGGGACGAAGTCGCGCATCAGCTTAAGACGGCACTGGACGACTCCGCTCGGCTGCGGAGCCGGTCGGATGCGGCGGGCGCAACAGCAGCCAAGATGCGTAGCGAAGCCGGCGAGATTGCAAGCTCAGCAAGCCAATCGGCTGTGGCCATGGGAGAAGCCGCTCGCACGGCAATCGATCTATCTTCCGCCATTTCTGCTACGCAAATCGAAATTGCAGGAGCAGCGGAAATCGCGATCAAGGCCGCCGACTCGTCGGTTCAGGCCCTCGCCTCGTCTGAGGGCCTGTCGCAACACGCGCAGAAAATCGATTCAGTGGTCAGCCTGATCCGGGCGATCGCAGGACAGACGAACCTTTTGGCCCTAAATGCAACCATTGAAGCAGCCAGGGCCGGTGACGCAGGACGAGGATTTGCGGTCGTGGCGCAGGAAGTGAAGAGCCTCGCTAGCCAAACTGCAAGAGCGACCGAGGAAATCGCAACACAAGTCTCGTCCATCCAGGCGGCGAGCTCTCAAACGGTTGAGGCGAACAGGTTTATTCGCGACGCGATCGGCGAGATCGAGGGGCAGGCACATCGCATCCGGCAGGCGATGGGAGCGCAAGGCCATGCGACTTCGAAGATATTGGCCACGGTCGAGGAGACAGCCTCATCTGCCAATTTCATGATGATCACGATGAAACACATTGGCGAACGCACCGACACGGTCGAACGCGAGATTCGCAGCATCGCCGAGAGCTCGCGCGATGTGGACGGTGATTTGAATTCGCTACAGAGTCTAACGGCTGACTTCGTCGCGCGGGTCTCCAGCTGACCGCTTCCGGTCACGACTGAATGGCGGGTTTATCGGAGCATACGGCACTCACGGCGTCAGCTCAGCAATGACCTGAACCGCCCTGGGGTCTGCCGGAGGCCGTGGGTTGTGAGTCACGCCGCCATAGGAACCGACCCCGGACTGTCCTTATGGCTGATGAGGCGAAGAGCGATCGCGCGGTCGAGCAGATTCTGCACCTTCAGCCCCAGCTTGCGCGCAAGCTTGTCGTTGCGCGGCCATACGATCGGCGTCGAAGCCGACCGCCAATCTTCGGGTCTCGTCCAAGCAAACAGGACATCGACAAGCTGCACCACGCTCGGGGGAATAGCGAGATAGGCGGCGGCGCGCTTAAAGGCGGCGAGCGCCTGACCCGGGCCGCTGCCCTCGGGCAGGCCGCGAAGTGCCTGGGAGAGCTGGTCGGCAGAGGCCGCCGCAGTGTCAAAGCGGCGGAAGCCTGCGCCGGGGTGATAGGCATAGGTCATCGTTCGGTAACTTCCTTTGGAGCCCGTGCGGACACAACACTGCGTGGCGCAAAACGCGCGTTTCGCTCGTGAATTTGGGAGGTAAACGCTAGGAAGTGACTTCCACCTCGCTCCTAGTGATCCGGCCGAAGGCTGTCCTTTGCCAAGTGGATCTTGGGAAGCCGTTGGCGTCGGTCGAAAGCCTTCAAGGGTATCCGCTTTGGCGAACCGACCTGGGACATGATCCTCGATCTCTACATCGCCGATCGCGAGGGGCGCCGCGTCGATGTCTCAAGCCTCTGTCTCGCCAGCGGCGTCGCACCTACGACGGCCAATCGCTATGTCGAGTTGCTCGCCGACGACGCTCTGATCTCCAAGGTCGCCGATGCCGATGACGGGCGTCGTTCTTTCATCGGTATCAGCGGCACGCCGCGCGCCGCGATCGACGAGTGGCTAGATCAGGCTGAAGCGAGCTTGAGCGTCGCTGGCTGGACTGGCCCGTCGAACACTCAATCCGATCCGGATTGAGAGGTCGATCACGCGCGGGCGCAATATACCACGTCGAACAGGCTCGGTGAGGGACCTACGGGGCAGCGAGAACCCGACGGAGTAGCGCGAGTGCACTGGGCGAAGCGAGGAAGCGAGGCAGCCGCGGCCGGCCGATTGTCGTTGGTAGCGAGAACCCGCGCCATGTTTGTAATTATCTCAAATCGCCCGGTATCCGTGCTCACGAACGGCTGTTTAAGAGTGCGGATGTTTGATGACCTGGAACCTTCCGAATTAACATAGTTTGGGATCGGAAGGGTGCCAACGGTTCACAATCGAAAAAACACACGGAGAAAAAATGGAACGCTTGTTCCCTCGCGCCTTGCTGGCGTGCATCGGTGAAGGTCGGTCGCCCGATCTGGAAGAACTCTCGGCGATGGCAGATAAAATCGGCCGTGAAGCCTTTCCACACCGCTTTTCGGCGGACGATCGTCGCAAAGCGATCAACATCGCTCGCACAGCCCTCGCGGGCCAACAGCTTTCGGCGTAGTGCTTGGCTGTGAATAGCCAGCGATACCGCATCCATCGCTACAGAGAGGGTTCGTCAAATGCTTGATGCGAGCACAAGCTGCGACGTTGATGGCGTCATCATAACCGGCGAACTTGATTGCCGCCCCTCCCGCACACCCGACTACCAATCCGAAAGTCAGGCACTCACTTCACTTGCCGAAGCAATGGGCAGCCGTCCTGACACGGTGCTCCAGCGTCTGGTCGAGGTAGCGATCGAGTTGACACACTGCGATTCCGCAGGGATCAGCCTGTTGGAACCTGGCGGAGAGCAGGGCACTTTTCGCTGGGTTGCTTCGGCTGGAGCCTGGTCGCCATATCGCGATGGTACCATGCCGCGCGAGGCGAGCCCATGCGGCGAGGTCATAGCGCGCGAAACGGTTCTGCTCATGAATCATCCGGAGCGCGCGTTTCCAGCACTCCTGCAAGCGGAGCCCGGCATCCACGAAGGATTGCTAGCGCCTTTTCACATCGACGGAACGCCAGCCGGGACGGTTTGGGCGATCAAGCATAGCCCCGAAGGTCAATTTGAGGCCGAAGATGCGCGGCTCATCAAGAGCCTCGCGCGGTTCGCATCGGCGGCCCATCAGGCGATCGAAGCAAGGCGGGCGGCGGAAGCGTCGCGTGACGTGGAATCGGCCGGGCGTGCTCAAGCCGATGCACGGCTTGCGACAGAGCTATCGGACGCCAAAATGCTGCAGGAGTTAAGTGGCCGGCTGATAGGTGAATACGAGCCGCAGGCAATGTATGGACAGGTTGTCGACGTAGCAGTTGCGCTCATGAAATCCGATGCGGCGAGCATTCAGATTTTCAATCCGGCCGACGCAAACCTCCAGCTCGTTGCATTCCGCAACTTCCACGCTGAGTCCGCGGCGTTCTGGCAGTCGGTCGATGCGGCTTCCGCCACGGCTTGTGGCACAGCCCTCCACGACCTCCAGCGAAGCATCGTCGAGGACGCGGAAAATTCGCCAATGATGGCGCGAACGCAAGATCTCGAGGAGTTTCGCCGATCGGGCCTCCGCTCTTGTCAATCAACACCGCTAATCACGCGCGCGGGCCGCTTGATCGGGATGATCTCGACGCAATGGCGCGACCCACGCATGTTTGCGGAAACTGATTTCGCGCTATTCGACATTCTTGCCCGGCAGGCGGCAGACCTGATTGAGCGGATGCAATCGGAAACGAAGTTGCGGGAGAGCGAGGCGCGGTTTCGCGCGCTGGCAACAATTGGCTCATCATCGGTCTATCGCATGAGCCCGGACTGGCGCGAGATGCGCCAACTTGACGGGTCCACCTTTCTTGCCGACACCCACGCGGCGACGGCGGACTGGGTTGACGCCTACATTCCGCTCGACGAGCGCCCCAGGGTCCGCGTAGCGATCGACCGCGCGATCGCCGCCAAGGACGTCTTCGAGTTGGAGCATCGCGTGCTGCGTGCGAACGGCACGGTCGGATGGACGTTTTCACGCGCTATCCCGTTCCTCGACGACGTTGGGGAAATCAGGGAGTGGTTCGGGGCCGCGACGGACGTAACCGCTCGCGTGAAGGCGGATCAGAGCTTCACCCGGTTGTTCCAGGCATCCCCCGCACCGTTCCTGGTTCTCAAGCCGGACGCGCCGCATTTCACTATCGCCGATGTCAACGACGCCTATTTGTCAGCTACCATGCGAACGCGTGACGAGGTGGTCGGGCGCGGAATTTTTGATGCTTACCCTGACAACCCGTCCGACGAGACCATAGGAGGCGTGAGCACCTTGCGGGCCTCGCTCGAGCGAGTACTCGCTTCACGGGAGCCAGACACGCTCCCCAACCTTCAGTACGACGTCGCAAGGCCAGACGGCACGTTCGAACAGCGCTGGTGGAGCCCGGTCAACTCAGCGGTGCTCGATGACGACGGCGAGGTGGAAGCCCTAATACACAACGCCAATGACGTGACCGAGCAGCGCCGGATCGAAATCGAGCTTCGTGAAAGCGATGAACGGCAGGCATTCCTGCTACGCTTGAGCGATGCGCTGCGGGCGGAGCGATCCGCTGGTTCCATAGCGAACCGGGCGCTCGTGATGCTTTTCGAGCAGATGCGGCTCGATCGCTGCTACATTGGAATCTACCGGCCAACCGAAGGCATAAGCGACGTTCCCCATCAGGTGCATGACGACCAACTGCCTCCATTGCCCGCTCAGGTACGTTTGTCCGATTCTCCCGAAGGCCTTCAGGCCTTGTTCGATCCGACTCTGGTTATCGACGAGATCGCGAAGAGGGAGGGCCTTTCGGACAGCGAGCGCGCTAATTTGACTGGCCTCGACGTGGGCGCCTTGATCAGCGCGAGTGTACGCGAAGCCGACAGCGGCCCGCTTTGGGCGATCTGCGCCGTTTCGACCCGCCCTCGTGTTTGGACACCGGGCGAAGTCTCCCTTGTTAAAGAGGTCGCCGAACGCACTTGGACGGCGGTCGAACGCGCGCGGACCGAGGTGGCCCTTGCAAATAGCGAGGCGCGGTTCCGCAAGATGGCAGACGCAGCGCCTGTTCTCATATGGGAAACGGATGCGACCGGAGTGGTATTCGTCAATGCTAACTACCTCGATTTTTTCGGGGTCAGCGTCGATGAGGTTCGCGGCATGGGGTGGGCGAAGTTCCTGCATTCCGAAGACGCCGCTGGCTATCTCGCGGCGTACGGGCAGGGTTTCGAAAGGCGCGAGGCCTACGTCTTCGAATGCCGTTTTCGCCGTTCCGACGGGCAGTATCGCTGGTTGCGAAACAGCGGGGTGCCGGTAGGTGAAAACCACTTCGTAGGTAGCTCAACGGATGTCACCGATCTGCTCGAAGCTCAGCAGCGGGTGATGGAAAGCGAGGCGCGGTTCCGGCAATTCAGCGATGCGTCCACCAATATTCTCTGGATCAGGAACGCGGCAACGATGCGAATGGAGTTCGCAAGTCCCGCCTTCGACACAATCTACGGGATAGCTGGCCCGGAACGCGGAGGGGACCCAAGCTTGCGAAATTGGGCGCGATTGATCGAGCCGCAGGATCGCAAGCGAGTTCTGCGCAACTTCAAGCGCATTCGCGCCGGCGAGCGCGTCGAGCAAGAGTTTCAGTTCAGGCGCGCCTCGGATGGGGCGTTGGGTTGGATGCACAACACCGACTTTCCCCTGTTTGACGGGACCGGGAAGGTCGCCTGGGTCGCCGGCCTTGGGGCTGACATTACCGATGCCAAGGAAGCGGTCGATCGCCAAGGCGTGTTGGTAGCAGAGCTACAGCATCGGACCCGCAACCTGATTGCTGTAGTGCGGTCGCTTTCTGATCGCACCCTCGGCAACTCCGGATCGCTTGAAGACTTCGGCAAGCGCTTCCGGCTCCGCCTTTCTGCGCTCTCGCGTGTCCAAGGGTTACTTTCTCACCTTGCGGCCGGGGAGAGGGTTATGTTCGACGAGCTGCTTCGCACCGAACTTGCTGCTCATGGTTTGATCGACGGCGCGGCGAACAAGGTCACGCTCGATGGCCCTGCCGGGGTACCGCTGCGCTCGGGTTCGGTCCAGACTCTCGCGCTCGGCCTTCACGAACTTGCGACGAACGCCGTAAAATATGGGGCGTTCATGGCTCCAAATGGGCACCTCACTGTGCGCTGGCACGTCGAGCCGGAATCGGGGGATGAGCCGCCTCGTCTCCATGTTGAGTGGCAGGAGAGCGGTGTCGAAATGCCTCTTGTTGCCGTCCCTGCTCGCGGAGGCGGGTATGGTCGCGAACTGATAGAACGTGCTCTGCCCTACCAGCTGAAAGCGAAGACGACTTACGAACTTGGGGATGATGGGGTACGCTGCACCATCGCTGTTCCGATCTCCCGGACAGCAAGCGAAGGAGTTTCGGGCGGTGAATGAGACGCTGTTGCGAGGCCGACATATCCTCCTGGTCGAGGACGAGTATTCATAGCTGATGCCATGCAACGGGGGCTGGAGGAGTTTGGCGCGCATGTCGTAGGACCCGCCGCCTCGGTCGATGATGCGCTGGGATTGCTCGACAAGACCTCTGTGGATGGCGCAATCCTCGATGTGAGTCTTGGTTACGAAGGCGTGTTCCCCGTTGCCGAAGCCCTCATGAGCCGCAGCATCCCATTCGTCTTCGCGACCGGCTATGACGCCTCGGGCCTGCCTCCGAAGTGGCGGCACATCGAGCGCTTCGAGAAGCCAGTGGATCCAACCACTGTTGCTCGGACTCTACTCGGCGACGAGGCGCGCTAACGCCGCAATCACTTCGTCGGCCCCTACCGGCTTCTGGCACATCGGCACCTTGGCGAAGCGAGCCGGAATATCACTCCGATCGTAGCCAGTCACGAACAGGACCGCGACATTTCGCCTGATCAGGGCATCCGCTACATCGTAAACCTTGTCACCATCGAGCGCGATATCGAGCACGGCCATATTGATGCGCTTCTGCTCGACAAGCTCAAGTGCCTGAGCGAGCGATGGCACCGGACCCACGATGCTAATGCCTTCCTTGTCGAACCCTCGCGCCAGGTCATCCGCCAAGAGATATTCGTCCTCAACGATCAGCACGCATCGATCGTGCAATCGCTGCGCTGCCTCCTGGTGTTTCGGTTCTACCTCGCGCATGCCACGGTCCTAAGGCAGCGGCGTGGTTAAGGATAGCCCATTGTCCTTGGTGCCTCCCTCCGAGAAGGCTCCCGTTTTCGATAGCCTAGCAAGTCCGAGCTGCCTCCGTACGGCTTCACGCCTGTTGCAGGTTCGCCTGACACGAGCTGGCGCGCATGGGAATTGAGGGGGCGACGTTGTGAGCCGCGATAATCAGCTCTCCGTACTCTCGAGCGTAGATTCGGACAAGAATGGAAAACCACGCCCCGAATTGAATGGAATGATCCCGGTCGAAGCACTGAGCCTCCGGCGGATGCTGAGACAGAGTTTAGTAGAGATGTCCAAGGGGCTGTGGTTTATGGAATCAACGGAACAGCGTCTCTAAAAACTGAAAGCGACGGTTGGAGTTGTCGTATTCAAGTGCCTATGAATTGGGTAATTAGCTCACCCGGAGATGGCGAGCAGAGGTAGAACTTGCGCCTTGCTCGTTCTATCTGACATATTCAGCATAGCTATTTTCGGTAATAGGAAGCTAAGCGCCTGTCTGAAGCTCCGACGTTTTCCGATAATTGTCGGCACCGTTATAAGTTGGATCATAATAACGGCCTGCCAAAGCATGGTGGGCGTTCACTGCTGCTGGATGGTTGGCCCTTTTGGCAAGTTCCAATTCCGCTTCCGCTCGCCCCTGAAAATACTGTTGGTCTGTGTCGCCCACGCTCGCGCCCTTCCTTTGAAGCGTTAGGCCTGCACCACTTACCTGATTCGGGAATTATGCTATGTTAATCACAGGGGTCTGGCAGGCGGGAGCCGCGTGTGGAGGATCGAATTGCGAACGGTTAGGCGTCGGCCGTGCGATACACTGGCGGGGGGCTAAGAAAGCGCCGTACAAACCGCTCGGAAGCCCAGCAACGAGAGCGGCTCAGGCCGCTAAACAGCCTTTCGGAGCGGCGCCGGCTTTTTTTCGTCCGGCAACATTTCACGAAGGTGTCTGTGGACGGTCTGCTTGTTGAACGGCTTGGACAAGAACGTGGCCTTGTCGGGCATCTCCCCGGCTTTCGGCAGGACGTGACCGGAGGCAATGACAATCTCGATGGCAGGCCAATGTTTGGCAACATGGCGCGCAAGTGCGAAGCCATTCGTCTCACCCGGCATCTCCACATCGGAAAACAGGAGCGTGATACTCTCCCACTTCTCCGATAGCATGAGCTTTGCTTCATCCCCGTCAAAGGCCTCGTAATACCGAAAACCGGCCTCTTCGAGGATGGTCGTCGTGTCCATCATGATTAGCGGATCGTCGTCGACAACGAGGGCGTAGGGGACTTTCGAAAGGGGCATACCGTTCAAACCCATTTGGGTTGACGAAGTTGCCTTATGTAAATTCTGCCCGGACATATTTTCTCACGAGTGGCCACCCGGTGTGGTGCGCCAGAGTCGCGATGACGCTGCCGCGCGCATCACGCGGACCCACGGCTTTCCGGAAACGCCACAGTGAAGCAGGCTCCAGGCCCTCCCGCACGCGGCACTGCTGAAAGTTTGCCATCAAGTTGCCGGATCAGCGACGTGATTACACGCATACCGAGGCTACCGCCGGTAGCAGCCGGATCGAACCCGGGTGGCAGCCCGTCGCCTTGGTCGCAGACCGAGAGTATCTGCTCACCAGCGGCGCGGCGGTAGCTCACGGAGATCTTGCCCTTGCCGTGCTTGGCGGCATTGGTCACCAACTCGTTGACGAGTAGCCCAATCGGCTGGATCAGCGTCGTAGGGACATTCCCCTCATCGCCATCCACCTCGACTTCACGATCAAGGATCGAGGCCAAATCGCCACACAGTCGGCGTAAGAAAGTGATGCACGACACCTCGGCCGCATCGCCTGCATAGAAATGACGATGAACCTGCGCCACCGCCGCAACGCGGTTCGCTGCTATCCGCAAATGCGACGCGGCCTCACCGACATCCGGCGAGCGGCTCTGCATCATCAGTAGGCCCGAGACGAATTGGAGGCTGTTCATCACCCTGTGGTCGATTTCCTTGGCCATCAGCTCCGCCTGGCCGACCGCGCGGCGCGCCGAAAGTTGAAGCTCCATCTGGTCCATCACCACCGAGGCGAGATCCTTGAGATCCTCAATCTGCGCTTGCTCTATGGGCCGGGCTTCCTTGTCGATAATGCACAAGGTGCCAAGATTGTAGCCGTCGCTGCTGGTCAGCGGCACGCCCGCATAGAAGCGCAGGCCGAACTCGCTGGCGACGAGCGGGTTGGCGAGCGAACGGGGATCGATGCTCGCATCGTTGAGGATATGTGGCACGTCACTCAGGATTGCCGAGGCGCACAGTCCAGGATCGCGGCCGATCTCGCTGATCGGCACGCCATGGTGTGACTTGAACCAGATTCGATCCTGGTCGACTATGCTGATGATCGCGATAGGCACACCGAAGCGACGCGCGGCTAGCGCGGTGATGCGGTCGAACGCGCCGTCGGGTGGCGTGTCGAGAATATCGTAGCGTCTAACCGCAGCCATGCGCTCGCGTTCGTTATCGGCAATAGCGTTCGAGAAATTCATGCCATCACTGATACTATGCGAAGGTCGAGGGCGCCACTCCTTCGCCGTCTCGTACGGAGTCTCGATATAGCATCAACAAAAGCGCCGATATGCAGGCTGCTTGCCCGGGTAGCCTTCCCGCTGGGCGCGCTGTAACACGGGACGAAGTTCGCCATCGAGGGTATCTCCGAGGCGTTGCACTACGAGCTCGGCGTGCTCGGCATTCGGCTGAAGGTGATCGAACCCGGAGCGATGAAGACCGACTTCGCCGGACGGTCGTTCTAATTCAGCAATGACGAGTCGATCGCAGAGTATCAGCCCCTGGTCTCGTTGGTCATCGCCGCGTTCGGCCCGTTCATGGCGAACGGCTCTTCGCCGGAGCAGGTCGCCGAACTGGTTCACAGCGCCGTGACCGACGACAGCGACCGGTTGCGCTATGCGGCCGGCGATGACGCCAAGCAGATTCTCGCTCACCGCCAGTTAGCCAGCGACGACGCCTTCTTCCGGCATCAAGGCACAGTTCGGCATTGCCTGACCACCTCAGCAGGGCGGCCCTGATTCCGGGTGCCGTATAAGACCCTTAGCGCCCTACATAGGCGGCAAGCTCGTCGGGCGTGCCCTGCGGAAAGGCCTCCCGCAGATATTCGAGGAAGGCTGACACGCGCGCACTCAGCAAGCGGCGTGTCGGATAAAGCGCCCAAAGCGCTGTCTGAGGCCCTTCGACGTCACCCCAATTTACCAGCGTGCCCGCGGCCAGATCGTGGCTGACGAGCGACAGCGGGAGACGTGCGATGCCGACGCCCATCCGCACCGCGTCCCGGACCATGACGAGCGACGACAGGCTGAGAACGGGATCGACCGCGATGCGCGTTTTTCCGGCCGGCGTCGTCACCTCCCATGGCTTTGCCTGGCCGATCGATCCGCGCACGACCGCTGGAACGGGGGCACCGGCTATTCGGCGGCGCGCGCTATGATCGTCCGAGTCGACGCGCCGCTCTGGTTCGGGCCGGCGAAATTCGTCGCCACGGCGGCGACCGCTATCGCTGGGCTGCCGGGCGGGATATTCGCGCCGTCGCTTGCGGTCGGGGCAGGGGTCGGCAATCTGCTGCGCCAGATATTCCCGGCGAACCGGCCAGTGCGGTCGTGATCCTCGGCATGGTCGCCTATTTCGCCGGCGTCGTCCGCGCGCCGCTGACCGCGGTGATCATCCTGTCGGAAACGACAGCCAGCCGCGGGCTGATGCTGCCGATGTTCGCCACCGCCTACATCGCCGATGCCGCCAGCCAGTGGGTATGCCGCGAGAAGCTGTATCACGGACTGTCGCAGAGTTTCGCGATGCCCGGTCCCGCAAAGGTCTAGGGACCGACATCGATCGCCTTGGCCTCGGCACGTCTTGCCGACGCCTTTGCGAACCCGAGCTGCTCCGCGACCGAATCGTTCCAGCCATAGGGATCGGTCCTGAAAATGACTCTGCCGTCGTCGGCGGCATAGACATTGTGGTAAAGCAACCGCACGGGAATTCGCCGCGGCAACGGGACGAAAATCATGTCGCCGGACGCGGTTGCGGTCTGCCATGCCTCGGCGACGCCTTCGTCTTCCGCGATCATCTGCGCGAACCCAGGCGCATCCTCGACGCGCACGCAGCCGTGGCTCAGATGCCGCTGGCTGCGATCGAACAGGGCCGGAGCGGACGTGTCGTGCAAATAGATCGCTTGATCGTTGGCCATGTCGAACTTGACGAGCCCCAACGCATTGTTCGGTCCCGGTTGCTGGACGATCCAGCCGTCGCGCATCACCATGTCATGCGCCTGGAGATAGTCGTCGCCGACACCCGCCATCTCGCCGTTCTGTATCGACTTCGGGATCGTCCAGGTCGGGTTCGCGACGAGGCGGTAGATCGGCGAGGACAAGGGCGGCGTTTCGTGGCTCGGTTCGCCGACGATGACTTTCCGCGTATCGACGAGCGCGCCGTCCCGGTAATAGCGCAGTTGGGCGGCGGCGGTGTTGACGTCGATACGCGTCGTCGCCGGCGTGCGGTCCAACCACCGCCGCCGTTCGAGTCCGACCGCCAGCGCACGCGCGCGGTCGCCCGCACCCAGGTTCAGGACCTTCAACGTCTCGGGACCGACCACCCCGTCCGCAGCGATGCCGTAATCGGTCTGAAGCCCCTTCAAAGCGTCGGAGATCGACTGGGTATAGAGTGGCGCCGCAGGTGAGCCGGCTGCCGGGGCGGACGTGTCTGGAGATGCGGGCAGATACCCGCTTTCCACGAGTTGCTCGACGATGGCCGAAACGCGCGCATCGCGGTCGCCGACGCGGATAACGCCGGCGGGAATGACCAGCGCCGGCGTCGCGGCGGACGCCTTAGCGTTGAAGGCGAGATAGGCGTCCGACAGCTGCCTGTATTCGGCGTCTTGCGGGGCGATGCCGTCGAACCACGCGGCGAGACCGTTCCTGGCAAGCGCGCGGACAAGACCGGCGGCGAGGTCCGCCTTCGGACGCGGTAAGGTGTACACTGTGTACAGCGATGTCGGATCGACGCGGCCATGGGCAAGCGCCCCTCCATACTCGAGCGCCGCCTTGGTCCGGGCGGCGTCCCCGTCATCAGCTGCCGCGCCGTCGGCGGGTTTCCTCAGGAAGTCGATATGGTCGAGACCGTGCTTGGCGCGATCGGCAAGCACCTGGTCGAACGCCATGACGTTCGTGCTTGACCAGGCTCCAGGCTGTCCGCGTGCTGCGCTGGTCGTGACGTCTCCGGACGCCGTGACAGCGGGTGAGGTTTCAGTGGTCTGGGCGATGGCCCCTCCCGCGCAAGCCAACCCGCCAAGCGCTACTATCAGATACGGCATTGCGCCACGGCCGAGCCGGGCTCGCGATATTTCCTCATTCATGCCTCATGAAACGCGCCAATCTTAACATGGGCTCGGATCGGCATAGCGATAACGGGTCGACCGTTGCCGCGAAGCGCAGTCGATCGAGGTGCATCGCCCACGGCCTCAACCTGTGTGGCTCATCGTCCAAGTCGCTAACGTCGCTCCCGTCGCGGAGTTCTCGATCCGGACGTCGTCTATCACCGCAGCAATTGTGCAGATCGGCCGCTGGTCGACGCCGCCGGGTTGTACGCAGCGCACGGGGCCACCGGATACCGCGCGGTCGAGCCGGCCGGTAATGCGCAGGCGAAAGCCCCGCGATCCGTCGAACTTGGGCACACGCTGCACCGTCTCGAATGCGCGTCTCCCATTGCCGAGCGCACCGTCGCCGCCAAACGTCGCGATCGCCAACGTCTGACCCGGCAGCGTTACCGGCTCAGTGCCGGTGGGCGCGGCCTCACCGACACGCACAGGGCAGCGCTCGTTGGTCGACCACGGGCGATTGATCCAGAAGCCGGTCGCGGTTGCCGCTTCGTCGCCCTGACGGACGTGCCAGTCCGCACCGCTCCATGTGACCGGTGTCGCCGACACGCGCAGCGTGCCGGTGCCGGCGTCATATTCCCACCCCATCGCGGTCGCGGCGGGATCGTTTGGACCGGCGCAACCGAATGGCAGCACGAGGTCGAACTGACGCCCCGCCGCCGAACCGACGTCACCGGGCGCCGCCTTGCCGGATGCAAACGCGTCGGCGGCGGTATTCGCCAACGCCAGAAGGTCGGCGCGGCCGAGCACCATCGCTGCCGCTTCGGTCGGTTGCGGCGACGGAGCAGGCGTGATGGTTTTGGGTGCTACGGTCGCGACCGGTACCGACAATGGCACGCTCTCCCGGCCGAGCACGAACCCTGCCGTTCCCACCGCAATCGCTGCAGCCAAGCCACCACCCAAAGCGAGACGGCTGGATCGGGGGCTGGGTTCGCGCATGGCGGCACGATAGCGATAATCGCACGCCGCTCCACACCGAATGCGCAGGACGGGACGTTGACACCGCGCGCGTCCCGTCCGACGCATTCGCTGCCATGCCGTTCGACCAAGTCCTGACGCTCGCCGTCCTCGTTGCGGTCGTCGCAGCACTCGTCTGGGACAAGGTACGCGCCGACGTCGTCGCGCTCACCGGCGCCGCGGTGCTGCTGATGGCGGGCGTCGTCCGCCCGGTCGCGATGCAGGGCGCCTTTGCAAGCCCGGCGATCGTCGCGCTCGCCTCGCTCTTCGTCATCGCCTACGCGCTCGAGCTGTCGGGTCTGCTTGACCGCGCGATAGAGCGCGCCGTTGCCATGTGCCGCCGGCTCGGCACCGCGGGCATCTGGCTGCTCCTGTCGATGATCGGCAGTGTGTCCTGCTTTCTGAACTCGACACCGATCGTTGTTCTCGGTGCCCCTGTGGTGCGCGACGTGGCGGTGGCGCTTGGCCAGAGCCCGAAGCGCTACCTTATCCCGCTTTCCTACGTCACGATCCTGACCGGCTGCTGCACGCTGATCGGCACCTCGACCAACCTGCTGGTCGACGACATGGCGAGCGTCGCTGGACAGCCACGCTTCGGCATCTTCGAGGTTACGCCGGTCGGCCTGCCCATGGCGATCGTCGGCGGGCTCTACCTTTTCCTCTTCAGCAACCGCCTGCTCGGGGGGCGCCACGCAAACGAGGTGCCGGACGGCGGACCCGCTTCGGTCGACACGACCCGCATCGCCAGTGCGTCGGTCGGCGATGCGGGGGTGTTCGCCGAGCACCGCCCGCTTCAGCCGCGCAAGGCGATCGCGGCCCTGGCCGTCTTCGGCGGCGCCATCGCGCTCGCCACGGCAGGGGTCGCGCCGATTGCCGCCACTGCCTTCGCTGGCGCGGTACTTCTCATCCTGTTGCGGGTCATCAGCGCGGACGAGGCGTATCGCGGCCTGAAGCCCGAGATCCTGGTGCTGGTCGCCGGCATGGTCGTGATCGGTACGGCGATGGAGGAAAGCGGCCTTGCCGCCGGCATCTCCGAGATGCTGATCGCCAGCGTCCATGGTCTCGACCCCCTGATCGCCCTGGTCGTGCTCTACATCGTCACCATGGTGCTGACCGAGCTGCTGTCGAATGCTACCGTCGCCGTGTTGGTGACGCCGATCGCGGTGGCGCTGGCGGACAGCCTGTCGGTCAGCCCGCGTCCGTTTCTGGTCGCGGTGATGATGGCGGCGAGCGCGGCCTTCGCGACACCGTTCGGCTATCAGACCAACGTCATCGTCTATCAGATGGCAGGCTACCGCTATATGGATTTCGTCCGCGTCGGCCTGCCGCTCAATATCATCACCTGCGCCGTTGCGGTGGCCGCGATCCGCATCGTCTTCCCGTTCTAGACCGCCGGATCGGCCTTCGGCCGCGCGGCACCGACGCTGCGCAACAGTGCGTAGCCCAGAAGACCCGAGACGAACGAACCGGCTAGCACACCAAGCTTCGCTTCCGACTGCAGGATCTGGCTCCCCGGGA